>JAIEPU010000160.1 GCA_019748235.1 bacterium | reverse complement strand
GGAATGATTAAAATGGCCTTCATCAATCGATACTTGAGATTGATGTGCCCATAAGAGTTTTCAGACAGAGCCTAGCATCATTGAAGCGAGTCAATCCTCCTTTTAGAAGAGGATGGATGCCTTTCGAACGAGATGTTTTCAAAGGGCTCGTCACGGGAGATGCATTCGGGTACCTAGCAGCAATGGAGGAACTTTTGTACTGGCACACGAAACAGGCCAGCAGAAAAAAGTGTCGCAACCTCGAATCATTTTTATGTCTTTCGGGTCTAGGCTACTGCAAATTAGCGCTAAAAGTGGGGCTCATCACGATGGACGATATTGCAGGTGACTCTGCGGTATTGCCGAAAGGCCTGTTATTGCTCCCAGAGCATGATTGATTGACGTAATCTAGAATTCATTCAAATTCTCATCGTACTCAATGCTTTTCACCACGAGCCTTGATAAACTTTTCGAGCATCGTCGTTAGTCCCATCGACAGTTCGTACCAGTCTTGTCGTTGATCGATTGGAAGTACGATGCTAACTTGCCCGAAATCGCTCTGAGAGCGGTCACACCGCATGAGTAGCAATTCCGAATCGCCTAAGAAATCTCCAATGATTAAGTCACCCATTTGACATTCGCGTGCACGCTCGACGATGAATTTCGCGGTCTCCTTCAATGACTCGTACGGACTCAGGAGCCGGAGGCCCCATTGACCATACGTGATATCTTCGAAAAGAATTGCCCGAGTCGCCAGTTGCCAGAATTGCATCAAGTCTGGGGGAAGTGAATTAACAAAGTAGGGAAAAGATTCGAAGTTATCGAGATCAGATCCTTGTTCGACCGTGCAACGAAAGAGGCCGCCAGGCATCGATGAGTCAACGCAAGGAATGCTACATTCGCTTTCGATCGCTTCAAGGAGATCTTTCATGATATGTGTTCAAGATCCTTTAATTCCGATACTCGATCTTACATCTTGAACTTGCGCCAATGTAAATCGCCTTGTCTGGCATCGATAGATCCCAGTTCCCATCAGAGCTAGGATCGCCGATGACATGATCGCAAAACACTTTGAGTTTGCACCCTCGATCGAATGCGATCGTAAGATCCCATGATGGAGGCTCTACTTTAACATTCGTTATTTTTTGTCCCGCTAACGTATCGAGCAAGCGAGAGGCGTTCTCGTCTACATCGTCCCAGCTAGTTAATGGACCGTCAGTTCCGTCGAGCCGCCATGCACACCAAACAAATAGACCGAATTCTCCGTCGAACTTCCGAAATTCCCCCGAATGGGCCACATTCGGAACAGCGAATTCGCGAGGAATTCGTTCTCCAATCGCGAGTTCAAAAGTAGTAGAGGCTGCTCCGCCTGTGCTGACGTACCAGCAGACTTTGCCAACAAGGCGTTTGACTTCTGCGAACAAATCTACTGACAATTCATCTTTCAACTATCGTGTCCTGAACATCGCCGTGACGACCATTCTCTTCGAAATGCTGTCCCATGCCGAGAACAATCGGCCATTCCCAAAGCGTCTCAACATCCACGACGTCCCCTTCGGCTATTAATCAATTGGGGGTGATCATCAGACCGCTACCGCTCAAACGCTAGTTTGATGTGCTCGTGGCTTTCTCTTTCTTCGCCGGTTCCTTGCGGCCGCGGAAGCGTTTGTCGATTTCGATTGTGTCCTTGATCTTCGCGATGCGCCAACCCTCATCGGTCTTCTGCATGACGAGATCGAACTGACAGGTCCCTTTGTCATAGATGCAAGGGAAGAACATCGGGATCTCTTTGAGCTGATCCATCGGCGTTTGGGTGATGCGATCGACGGTCGGCTGCGCGAGCACGGCAAACGTTTGTAATCGCCCGAGTTGTTCACCGATGCCGGTTGCCCAGGGGCCAAACTTTTCAGGTGGCCATTCTTTGCGGCATTCCTCAGTGAGGAAGCCGTACGCGGGATTGAGAGACCCTTGATCGATGAGGCGGATGAACCGCTCGCCCGGCGGCTGAACGTCATTCCGGACCATGTTCAGAAGTGGATAGAAGTTCCAATAAAAGAAAAGCCCCGCGACCGCCGAGACCAGCGCGATGAAGAGCAGGACGCCGATCGCCACGGCAAGGCAGCCCCCCATGCTGGAGATGCCTCGTCGCTTGAAAGCATGTTCGATCCCTGCTCGCATCATGGATATCCTTCACACGGCTAACGCCTGAAATACTGCCTGATCCTTGAATCGCTTTGTCACCATCAAGAGTTGTAGTTCGAGGTGCCATGGCCACGCTCGTCGTGGCCATGCGAGACCCGCGATCGTTTTAACATCCACGTCCTGTCTGTTGCACAACCGGACAGTCAGTTTTGGCGACTTCATGCCCGCGCAAGCGTGGGACATGGCACCCCCATTTTTAGCTGTGACTTTCAGTATGCTGAATCTTTAGACCCAGTCCTCGTTAGCCCGGCTTGGCACGATGCAAGCTGGTTCTCAAGACTCAACCTGCGGCCGCTGACATCATCAGTATTTGTAAGCTCATCCGGCGCATGGTCCTCTTGTTGCTTTGCAACCCCGACATCAAGTTGTCGGCCCACCCGGAAAGCTGATTTTAACCGGCGATGCCGTCTCACCGATCAGATGGCGCGAGGTAAAGCACTTCCAAGAACAATGGACGACTAGCCGTTAATCTTGCCATCAAGCCAGCCCAATAAGTCGGCGGCGGGGACTCGACTCTGTTCGAGCGAATCGCGGTCACGAATCGTGACGGTACCGTCAGCAATCGTTTGGCCGTCCACGGTGATGCAGTAAGGCGTTCCCGCTTCGTCCTGGCGACGATAACGACGGCCGATCGCCCCCTTCTCGTCGTAGAAAACGTTGAATCGCTTTCGAAGCGTGCGGTAGATCTCCTCGGCTTTCTCCGGCATCCCCTCCTTCTTGACGAGCGGAAGAATTGCCGCCTTGATCGGAGCGAGGCGAGGATGGAATCGCATTACGGTGCGGGTCTCTCCCTCTACCGTATCCTCGTGAAACGCCTCGCAAAGGAAGGCGAGCGTCGCTCGGTCCGCGCCGGCTGAAGGCTCGATCACCCACGGAACATAGCGGCGCTTTTCGGGATCCTTTTCCTGATCGTCGAAGAACTGAAGATCCCGTCCGCTATGGGTCATGTGCTGACGGAGATCGAAGTCAGAGCGATTCGCGATTCCTTCAAGTTCGCTAGTGCCGAATGGGAATTCGTACTCGACATCGGCACATCCCTTCGCGTAGTGGGCTAGTTCGTCTTTCTCGTGATCTCGAAGACGAAGCTTCTCGCTCTTCAATCCCAGCCCGATGTACCACTGGAACCGCCGATTACGCCAGTATTGGTACCAGCCGTCGGCCGACTCCGGGGTGCAGAAAAACTCGATCTCCATCTGTTCGAATTCGCGGCTTCGGAAGATGAAGTTTCGCGGGTTGATCTCATTACGGAATGCTTTTCCCACTTGCGCGATGCCAAAGGGTGGGCGAACACGCGAGGTGTCGACGACATTTTTGAAGTTGACGAAGATTCCCTGCGCCGTTTCGGGGCGAAGATAGGCGATCGCGGAATTGTCCTCCATCGCACCAACATGTGTCTTGAACATCAAGTTGAATGCGCGTGGCTCAGTGAGCTGGCACTTCTCGGTTTGGCCGACGCACTTGCTCGGCTTTTCGGGACACGGAGTCTCGGCCATCTGATCGGCACGAAATCGGCCTTTGCACTGCCGACAATCGACCATGGGGTCGGAAAAGCCGCCGACGTGTCCGCTGGCGACCCAGACTTGCGGGTTCATGATGATGGAGCAGTCAACGCCAACCATGGAGTACGGGCTTGGCGCACCGGTGAGCGTCGAGACGTCGTCATGGTTCGAGACCATGTCCCGCCACCAGGCATCTTTAATGTTTCGCTTGAGTTCAACACCAAGCGGGCCGTAGTCCCAGCAGCCGTTGAGGCCGCCATAGATCTCACTGGAAGGGAAGATGAACCCTCGCCTTTTGCAGAGAGAGACCAACTTTTCCATGAGATCCATGCTTTTCCTCGCCGATCGAAATGAGTGGAATGATCCTGTCTGACACCTGACGTCAGATCAAAACTTACTCCCAGTATTCTTGTCCGAGAACAAGAAATACCAAGAGTGCGTTGCTGTTGTATCCATTTTGACACGGAGAGGGATGGGAAGTTCAGGGCCGAGTCATCGATCAAAGGGGCAATTCATTCCCGTCATCTTCGATCCAGTCGACTCTCACAACGACAGGCAAAGAAAAAAGAGAGAGGTGCAAACCTCTCTCCGGACGATTCGGAAGGACCAGGAAGCCGCGCCGTAGCTCCCTTTCCCACCTCAACAGGAGTAGTTCAGCGAATAAGGATTGCGGGCCGATGAAGCGGCGTTAAGCCACCGGTTCCATCTGGCGAATCACCCCAACGACCACACCAAGCACCTTCACGTCATTTGAAATGATCGGCTGCATGCTGGCATTTCGAGGCTCGAGGCGAAAATGAGATCCTTCGCGGTAGAAACGCTTTAGCGTCGTCTCTGCTCCGTCGACGAGAGCGACGACCGTTTGGCCATCACGCGCGGTCTCTTGCCGGCGGACGATGACGAAGTCGCCGTCGTCAATGTGGTCTTCGATCATCGATTGACCACGAACCTTGAGAGCGAAGTGACCTTCTCGCGCGAACATGTCGCTGAAATCGATCCGCTCGGATTGTTCGTAGGTTTCGATGGGAAAACCTGCTGCGATGGTACCGGCCAATGGAATTCCCGGGTCGAGTTCGCGCTGATTCACGATGCTGATCGCCCGCGACATGTTCGGCTCGCGAATGATGAGCCCCTTCTTCACCAGGGCCTGCAAATGGCACATGACGCCGTTCGGGCTCTTGATCTCAAAGGCAGACCCGATTTCGCGGACCGTGGGACCGTATCCTCGAGCGCGAATCTTATCCGCGATGAACTCGTAGATTTCCCGCTGACGCTTGGTCAACTTTGCCTGGTCCGTCATGGGATTGAAACCTTTCCTCGGCTCAGGAAGGCCGGTGAGCGACGACCGTCCGGTAAATGACTGTTCCAAATTTCACGCAGAACATCCATGTGCGAGTTCACCAGCATCACCAACAATACTGACCCGGTGATCATAACCCAAATGGGCTACTGCCCTATTGTTTCCTGTTCATCGGCACCCTTGGATGAACAAGTTCACCCTAAGTGCACTCCCGCACCTTATGAACGACAGTATATTGAACCCGTGTTCATTCAAAAAGACATTTTTAAGGTAATTCTGAGCGAATTTGTCCGAAATTGAAATGAAGGGCTTCGCCAAGTTACCACGAAGTCCGTTCGATGAGATCAATCGCCCATCTGCCGGGGGAGGTTCGAGAACAGGAAACGGACATTCCAGATGTCCACCCGTCTTTGAACCGCATAATGAGTGGGTAACGTCAACCAAGGTCAGATTCACGAGTAGAAGATGCCTCAGTGCATTCAGTGTGGAGTCGAAACAGCGCGGGAGGAGATGTTCGGAGCCGGCACCGACCTCCGCTGTCCACGCTGCGCGAAGCAGAAACGGGTCGTTTACGCACCACCACGAAACCCCGTCATTCGAACGGACGGGTCGATCACCAAGCTGTTGATCGGAATCGCTGTGGTGATCTTTATCCTCTCTTCAATGCCGCATGATCTTCAGTTCGGCGAATTTCAACCGGCTGCGGTCAACACGTACCTGGCGGCTTATCCGGCCGTTATCTGGGATGGCCAGCTTTGGCGATTGGTAACTTCAACGCTTGTTCACGGCAACTTTCTACACATCCTTTTCAATTGCTGGTGGCTTTGGAGTTTCGGCTCCGTCCTAGAAGGTTGGATGGGAAAGCTCCTTTATCTGGGGCTCTTCATCGTTCTTGCGGTTTCCTCAGTGGGCATTGAAATGATGGCGACCCTTGCCAGTCCGATCGGACTCTCAGGTGTCGTGTACGGAATGTTCGGAATGCTGTACGCGCTGAGGCGCACTAAAGATTTCGCGGCCGCGCTGATGGACCCAGGAACCGTGCAAATAATGGTGTTTTGGTTCTTCCTCTGTATTTTACTCACCTCGTCAGGAACGATGCCGGTTGCCAATTGGGCTCATGGGGTCAGCGCAGTGGTGG
>JAIEPU010000320.1 GCA_019748235.1 bacterium | reverse complement strand
GCCGCTTCATAGATCTCTCCCCTTTCAAAGATCACATCCCGAGAGTTCGGATTCTCCTTGAGTAGTTCAGAGATCAGTGATTTGGCGGCGTCATGTTTGCCGGTCAGCGATTGAGCACGAGCCAAAAGCATTCGAGCTCTCGTACGCGTGTTGGCATCAGCATCAGCCGACTTGCTCGCCTTTTCCAGCAACGTCACGGCCTGCGCGGGGCGGTGGATCGCGAGGAAAGCATCGGCAAGAAAGGTCTGCGTCGCCGGCGTCTGTCCCGAATCGCGTGAGGCAATCCCGTCCAGAAATGTCGCGTAGGATGAAATCTCTTTTTCCGACATCGGTTTCTTCTCTGCGGTTCGGCGGTCCATCTGATCGCGTAGGGATTTCGCCAGGCTGACGAGCACCTTGGTCACATTTGCCGTCCCCTTTCCGCCGTCACCGGCATCAATGAGAGCGATCATCTCCTTGGTTTTGTCGACTTGTCCCAGATCGAGATAGGCCCGGATCGATGCGACGATCGCGGCCACACGGAGATTTGGATCGAGCCCCGGTGGCTCCTTCTTATCCTTGATGACGTTGATGATCGGGGTCAACGTTTCGAGCGACTTCGCAGGTTCGGCCGAATCGAGATAAACTTCCGCGAGAACCGTGTCGTTGCGGAATCGATCGCGTGAGAGTGTTTCCTTTTCTTGTTGTTTCAGTTTCGCAGAGGCGGTCATGAGCCGATCCGTGGCCTTCGTGCGAAGTTCGACGATTGATTCTGTCGATGCCGCCTCTTGAGTTCTCCTGAGCAACACCTGTTGCCAATAGGCGAGTCCCGCCAGCGAAATCGCTTGGACCGCTTGATCTCCGTCGGGGTTCACACCATCTAAAAGCATCGCTGCCTTAGAGTAGTCCTTCTCAGCATAGTCGAGTTTGCCGAGCAGCAGTCTCGCTTGATCCGACGAGGGGGATTTCGGCCACTTCTCGATCATGTACTGAGAGAGTGACTCTATCTTCTTTCGATCTTCGGCCGCATTCGATGACTTCCCCTCTTCCTGCTTCTTTCTCGCCTGATCATAGAGATTGGCATAAGCGGTAAGTGCGAGTACGCCTGCTTCACCCGCCCGAGAGAATTCCTCCTTCGTTCGAGCCAGGTTATCTGCGAGATCCGCCGCTTTGGCGACTTCTCCCTTTTGGAGAAGCGCGAAGGCAAGCGTCATCCGAGCGGTTCCGACTTCGTCACCCTCCGCCTTGCCGTCAGCCGCCTTGATCGATTGTTCGAGTTTAGCGATGACTTCATCGAGAAGTTTCGTGCGATCCGCCGCCGACATGTCGGCACGCAACTCATCGAGGCGCGCGTTCGCCTGTGCGGAGAGCTCGTAAAATGACGTTGCTTTCACGTCTCGATTCATGACGCGAGAGAGAGCCAGTTGCTCTCGCGTGGCTTGGCCGGTGTAAGAATTGGGATACCTGACGAGGTCGCTCAGGATTTCATTGGCTTGGCGATAGAGTGCACGCATCTCCTTCTCTTCCTTCGAATCCTTTCCGAGTGCAATGAGCGCCTCGGCTGTTACCATTTGCACTCCCTGATAGGCTCCTTCCAGACGGTGGCGAATGTTCTCCTTCATCCAATCGGTAGCGAGGGAAACGATCTCACGCGGTTTGTTCTGGGCAGCCAGTGAAAGAAGCCGAAAGTGAAAGACCTGTCTTTGGAACGCGGCCAGATCCGCGTTATCGTGTTGTAACAGACCGTCGAGTAAGATATTCGCTTTCTCGAATTCACCGAGCGATACTAGGCAGCGAGCGGACCAGAGCTGGCCGTACAGTCCCGCCAATTCCCGTCGATGTTCCTCACTGATTTTGCCGAATGTCCCGAGCGCCTTGTTCAGCGCCTGCTTGTATTCCTTGACTCCCTTGGGCGATTTTCCCCGGTAATCGATCGCGGCATAGCTGTCGGCGATGAAGAATTCGGCTAACCCGGCTTGGAATTGTGATTCGACCTCATCAACGAAATAGCGTTCGCGCTGACGATAAAGAGAACGGTCCTTCTTCTCATCAATGAAGCCGGTCATCTTTTCGAGCTGCGCCTTCACCGCCGTGTGTGCGGTGCCGTAGTCCTTCGACGATTGAGCGAATAATTCGCGAGCCTGCTTAGCAAGTTCGTTTGCCTTCGCTTCGTTCGCCGGCAATTGAGCTTCTAGAACGCGGATGCGTCCGCGCTCGAGTTCGATCGTCGCCTGTTGAACAAGTGCTTCTGCTCGGCGGGCATGATCGGGATATTTCTTTCCAAAGGCGAGAAAGGCTTCATGAGCTCGATTCAGTTTCTTTTCCCGCTCAGGAATTTCACCGGCGGACTTGCTGGCCATGACAAGCGACGCAGCAAGTTCGAACTCGAGATCGGGGCGATCTTCCTCGGCGACATCCTTCCGCTGAAGGAGTTCTTCCAGATAGTCGACCGCCAAGTCGCTCATCCCCTGACGCCGAAGGGCATCGACATAGCGAAGAGACGATTCCGCCCCCTCTCCACGGCCCGAAGTCGCGCAAACTGCGAGGATGAGAACGGAAACGGCGAGCTTGCCCGCGAAATGCGTCACGCTTCGAATGCCCCCAGATGAAATCAGAGCGATTCCACTACGCTTGGTGGATTTACATCGACACTGCTTCGTTACATGGGACGCCGAAAAGCACCCGCAGGTTCCCGAAGCAGGACATCGTCAATGGGCGAATTGGAGCATGGACGGGAATCGAGATCGCTCGGAAGAATTCGACTTGATTCAAGCGACGTTCGGTTACTTGGGCAGTTGGAGCCGCATTCCCGCTTTTAGATCGCTTGGACTCTTCAGCACCTCTCGATTGAGTTCCAAAATCTCCCCCGCCTTCGATTCGTCCTGGTAGAGATTGTACGCGATCGATCGAAGCGTATCTCCATCCCGAACGAAGTAACTCCCCTCCTTCACAAATCGAAGGAAATAGGGATGGGCGGGCCCCTTTCCGCCGCCGGTCGAAGCATTGGTTGCTTCAGGCAAGGGTTTGGGGAAATCGAGGTCGGAAGGAGCTGATTTCGGCTTCGCGGGAAAGTCTTCTTTGGACCCCGCATCCTTCAAAAAATCATCTCCTGGCAAAGTCAACGCATCATTTGTCTTTGCTTTGGGGGGATCTTTTTTGATGTCCTTCGACTTCACCGGAGGAAGTGACGACTTGGTATTCCCCAGCGTCGACTTATTCTTTGCCGCGGGAGTATTCTTACTCGGAGCCGGTGCATCGAAATCGCTAGGGAGTTCGAGATCCCCCAGTTTTTTCTCTGCGTCTTCCCCCGACTGCTTCACCTTGTCGCGAAGATCCTTCGGGAACAGATCCGTGACTGCCTCGTCAGATTTTCCATTGACGGCATTGGTCGCTTTGTTGATCTCGTTTTGTGCTTTATCTTTCGCCGCATCGGCCTGCTTCGTGATTTGTTTCGTCTCTTTCGAAGCAACCTGAGGAACGTCTGGAAGTGTCAAGGCTGGAGCGACGGGCTCTGTTTTAGCGAGTGACTTCACGGCGGGAGTATCAGCAACTGAGGAAGAATTCGATGCCGTTGCTTGATGGCTATGGAGCGAGATCCTCTTCACTCCACAGACGAGCGCAACCCCGACAACCAGAATCAAACCGAATTTGACATCTTTGGGCATGGCTTCGCTCTCGACGACGGCGCGCGACCAACGCGCAGCCAGTCAACGAAGTATGGCGCGGAGCATCACTCGAAATAGAGTCGTTTTTGACTAAAGTCCAAAATACCGATCAACAAAGGTCGTGAGTTGCTGACCAGGTAAACCTGACCGTACGAATCGGAAAATGGCGAGTTATGGAGTGGGTCGATCGTCACACTTGTAACTTCTCGAATTCTCGTTCACTGAGTTTGACAAGCTCGAAAGGAGCGGGAATTGAAAAGAAATGCGTCTCCCACCCTTCCGAATGAGAGACGCATGAATGTCAGTTGGAGCAGCGATCCGACGGTTATGACACCGTCGCGGGTGATGCAACAGACTTCGACGTTACCCGGCTAGTTCGCCAATTCTCGAGCGCGAGCACGAGAGGACAGGCGATGTAGATCGTGCTGTAGGTACCGGTCAGCACGCCCGCGACGAGCACGAACGAGAATCCGTACAGACCTTCACCACCAACGAAGAACAATACCACCACAACCATGAACACGGTCAACGAGGTGATGATTGTTCGGCTTAAAGTAACGTTGAGAGCACGGTGCACCATTTCGCGGGTAAGCTTGGGCGACTTACCCTTGATTTCGCGGATACGGTCGAAAATGACGATCGTATCGTTAATCGAGAAACCAATGAGGGTGAGAAGTGCCGCGATGATATCGAGGTTGATTCGCATGTCGCGGATGTGGAAGTTTTCCGCACCAGGGACATAGATTGCGATCAAAGAGAAGATCGCCATCAAGCCGGTGGCAACGAGCACGTCATGCACCAGCGCGACGACACCCGCCACGCCGAACGTCCATGATCGGAATCGGAACCAGACGTAGATGATGATACCGAGCCACGAGAAAATCATGGCAAGGATGGCAGCGACCTGTGTTTCTTGTGCGACTTGTGAGCCGAATTGGTCGTAAGGATCAAAGAGAGGCGAATTCGCCAGATTCGTCGTCAGGGCATTCACGACCGGAGCGAGGTCCTGCTTCGACGCGATCTGGTACTCCGCGTGCAGCAAGCGATCTCCTTCCTTCTTCCCTTCGCCCACTGGAATGACGGCGAAGAGCGTGTTCGGATCGGTCACACCCGTCGGGAGATTCGTGAATGATTCCGATACCGACTGACGAGCGAATTGCTCCGGCTGAGGAGGAGAGAAGGTCAGCGTGACGGACTTTCCTCCAGCAAATTGCCTGAAGAGAAGCGGGACGTCGCCGGTCGTTGGTACCTCATTGATGGCTCCCGCGGCAACGCTCACTGTCGTGAGTCGCCCTTCGAAGGCCTTAGCGAGTCGGGCACGTACCGTGGTTTCCTTTTCTCCCGCCTTCACATCTCGCTCATCGGTGCGAACGAGGAATCTGGTCCCTGGAGTTTCACCAGGAAGCGTCATCGACGTGACCGAAGGATTGTTGACGGCCTTTGCCGCGATTTCACGAACCGCGCCCGTGGTCGTCGGTTCCTTGAACTGAAGTCCGGCAGCGGTACCCCCCGTGAAGTCGATGTCGAGAATGTTCCATCCACGGAATGCCACGGCCGCAGCACCGACGCCGATGAGTACGATCGAAAACAAGGTGGCAGCCCGCCCCCACTTCAGGAAGTCGATGTTCGGAGTCGACATCCATTTGGTCATCTTGAGCGTTCGGATCCAACGCTTCTCATAGAGAACTTCAAAGATGACGCGAGTCACAAAGACTGCTGAGAACATGCTGGTGAGAATACCGAGCGTCAGCGTGATCGCGAAGCCCTTCACCTGATCACTACCGATGACGAAGAGGATGAGAGCCGTAAGAACCGTCGTCAGGTTACTATCGATAATCGTGCCCCACGCTTTGTCATATCCGGCACGAATTGCCATGCCGAGAGGCCGCCCCAGTTCGAGCTCTTCACGGATGCGCTCGAAAATAAGGACGTTTGAGTCGACGGCCATACCGACAGTGAGGACAAGGCCCGCCAAGCCGGGGAGTGTCCATGTGGCAGAAAAGAGAACCATGAGAGCCACAGTGAAGAGCAAGTTCAAGAAGAGGGCGACGACCGCGATCAAACCACACACACGGTAGTAGAACACGGTGAAAATAACGACCGCAATGAACGAAACGGCAATCGCCAATTCACCGCTTCGGATGGTGTCCTCACCCAGTGAAGGGCCAATCGTTCGCTCTTGAACCGGTTCCTTTTCAAGAGCACCGGGGAGCTTGCCTGATTCCAACACTCGCTCGAGAGCGGAGAGTTCACGATCGGTGAATTGGCCGGTGATGATTCCGCTGGCCGAAATGACTGCATTTAAACTGGGAGCACTGCGAAGGCGACCATCAAGAATGA
>JAIEPU010000272.1 GCA_019748235.1 bacterium | reverse complement strand
TCGTCGGCAAACTTCGCCGGACGATTGAAGAAACGGGGCTTACTCCCGGAAGCGTAGGACTCGAGATCACGGAAAGCGAGATCATGCTCAACGCCGGTCCCGCCATCCGCACGCTCAACGACCTGCGCAGCCTCGGGCTCCATCTTTACATCGATGATTTCGGTACGGGATATTCTTCGCTGAGTTACCTTCAGCGATTCCCCACGTCGACGCTTAAGATCGACCGAACGTTTGTGATGGGAATGGAGTCGAATCAAGAGAATATGGAAATCGTACGGGCGATTATCAGCCTCGCCACCAACCTCGGAAAGACGGTCGTGGCCGAAGGAGTCGAGAACACCGAGCAAGTCGAACTGCTGCAATCACTAGGATGCCGGCTCTTTCAAGGAAACTTCTTTCTCCCGGCATCAGACGTATTAACGGTCACTCGATTTCTAGAAGTGCGCTAGCGTAACTCAACCGTCACGCGATCGTTCTCACGCTTTAGGATCGACCTCATTTCGCACGTCTTCGATGAGGGGAATGCCCTGAAAAGAGGAGTCAGGGAAAATCCTATGCCGAATGACTTAAGCATGATTCTCCGCGGGTTTGTCTGATTTTTTCTCTCCGCGTAGTGGTTGTCGAAGACGCAAAAATACTACGTTTTAGTAATAACCAACTGCGGGCGATCCATGCAAGGGCTTCCAGAGGACTGGGATTGACCTCCCTCTGGCCCGTGTGAGAAATAGAATGTCGAAGATCGGCAGCGATACCGATGTAAAGCGTTGAGGTTTTGATGTGGATTGAGTGGCGCGAAATACAGGCACGACTTCACGGCGTTCGCACAGCGGCGCGCGTGGGTCGGAGCGCCACGCTGACGGGACTCGTGCTACTTTTGCTGTTCGGGGCTGCCCCCGGATTCCTCCAGGTGAGTATCGTTTCCGCCTCTAACATTTGCGAAGAGACGGATCGATCCGAGGAAAACAGCGATGGTGAGCGAATCGCGGGCATTCAGGCGCAGTCCATTCCCTCCTCTGGAACAAGCCGGTTTGTCTACCCATTAAAAAACACGCGATTGCACCGATGTGAGCAATCGAGGGATCAGAATCCGTTCTCCGCACGTGAGCTTTCGCCTTCTCTTCAGCCGAACCCTCCCCCCGCTCCTTCTCATTTCTTTGCTTAATAATACGCTCGTTCGGGTACTGTTTTAGACGACGCGCGTATTTGTTTTCATCAGAAAGGCCTCTACCTCTTCAAACAGGCGGGGGATTAGGGAGCGATCCATGGAAAAGATCCTTCGTGGGCTTCAACATTTTCAGACTCAGATATTCCCGAAAAATGCCGAGGAATTTCAGCGTTTAGCAAACAAACAGCAGCGTCCCATCGCCTTGTTGATCACTTGCTCTGATTCGCGCATCAATCCGAATCTCGTGACTCAAACCGATCCAGGCGATCTCTTTCTGCTGCGAAATGCGGGGAACATCATTCCCCCGTTTGGCGCGAGCACTGGAGGGGAAGCAGCCACGATTGACTACGCTGTGTCGGTCCTCGATATCAAACACATCATCATTTGCGGGCACTCTCACTGCGGAGCGATGCAGGCATTGATGCGTTCGAAACAAGAGAAACTCTCCTCGGCGGTTTCCAATTGGTTCCAACATGCGGAATCAACGCGCAGAATCATTGAGGAGAAGTTTGCCGATCTCTCGGGAGAAGAGCTCATCGAGCGCGCCGCCGAGCAAAATGTTCTCGTCCAGCTTGCCCATATTCAGACGCATCCGAGCGTTGCCGCCGCCTTAGCTACCGGCGCTATGTCGCTTCATGGTTGGTACTACCGCATCGAGACGGGCGAAACCCGCTACTATTCGCCGAGCGAACGACGATTTCTCTCCCTCGTGGACAACGATCCACAAGACATCGTTAGTGATATCTCTCGCTTATCGCTGAACCTTCGCGTGGCCGGGGGGTAATAGCTCATGGTCTCGCGCAAACTACATCTTTGGCGGGGGCAACTTGCGAAAGTCTTACCATCCGATGCGCTTGCGTCGGTCGTTGTCTTTCTGGTCGCGCTCCCACTCTGCATGGGAATCGCCATCGCTTCCGGCGTCCCCACCGGAGCCGGGTTGTTGGCTGGGATTGTTGGTGGACTGGTCGTCGGAATATGCGGCGGGGTGCCTCTCCAGGTGAGTGGACCGGCCGCGGGCCTGACCGTCGTGGTGGCGGATGCCGTCCGTGAACACGGCTTACCCGTGCTTGGAATGGTGGTCCTCATTGCGGGCATTTTGCAGGTTGCCTTTGGCCTGTGCCGATTCGGCGACTGGTTTCGGCGAGTCTCCCCGGCCATCGTTCAAGGGATGCTCGCGGGAATCGGCGTTCACATTTTTGCCAGCCAATTTCATGTAATGGTGGATGACACCCCCAAAGGCTCGGGACTTCAAAATCTTCTCTCGATTCCTGAAGCCATCAGAAAAGGTTCGGGTTGGCCCCGCTGGGAATCGCGAGATCAAAGGCTGTTACGGACAAGTCTCCTCCAATCGTTCGGCTCGGTGCACGAAGCGCAAGTCGAACTCGAGGAAATCATCGCCGAGGAGGTTCCCCGCACCAATTCTCGAGAGGCGGCTCCCATTGATTCCTCGCTCCTGCCCGGCCTGATCGAGCGGCAGGAATGGATCAACAGCGAACTAAATCGACTTGCTTCCGACATCAATCGCGCGGGTCTGACAGACGACAGCGGGGCAAAGTCACGACGTATCAGCAAGGGGGTCGTCGAGGCTGATCGCCTCACTAAAGTTGCACTCGTCGATTTGAATGACTCTCACATCGATCACGTCCGCAGTTCACAACATGCCGCGGTCAACGCGCTCGAGGAAGTCCTTCAGAGTCTCAAGAATCACGAGTGGGCGGCAAAGATCGGCCTTTTGACGATCGCAACGATCGTCTTGTGGAGAGTCTTATTCTCCCGGATCATTCCGTTCGTTCCCGCGCCGCTGGTTGGTGCCGTTGTCGCGACGATGGTCACGGCCTTCCTTGCCATCCCCGTCCTTTATGTTGAGGTGCCGACGCACCTCCTCGATAATCTGCATCCCCCCTCCACGGTCATTCAAGACGTTCCCTGGCTCACGCTTCTCGGGATAGGACTTGTCATTGCTTTGATCGCTAGCGCGGAGTCGCTTCTATGCGCCAACGCCATCGATCTGATGAAGCCGGGCCCGCCCCTCAAATACGATCGTGAGTTGATCGCCCAAGGACTCGGCAACTGCGTTTGCGGTTTATTGGGGGCGCTGCCGATCGCGGGTGTGATCGTGCGAAGCGCGGCTAACGTCCAGGCCGGCGCCAAGTCACGATTAGCGACCATTCTGCACGGAGGCTGGTTGATATTGGCGGTGCTTCTGCTTTATCCGCTCCTCGCGATGATTCCCACCTCATGTCTAGCGGCAATCCTGGTATATACGGGCTATCGGCTCGTGAACCTTCGCGCCGTCCACGAGCTTCGAAAGCTCGGCAAAATGGAAGTGCTGATATTTTTCGCGACGATGATCACCATCGTCATTTTCGATTTGCTCATCGGACTTATCGTCGGCATCGCGCTTTACGAGCTTAAACTGCTGTACCGATTCTCTCAATTTCACATCCGGATGGTCTTCTACCCGCGTGAGAATCAAGCGAATCTGACCATGAGAGGGAGAGCGACTTTCCTGAAGTTTTCAAAGTTCGAGAATGCCCTCCGTGAGATTCCCCGCGGCGCGAACGTGTACGTAAACGTAAGCGAACTTCGTTACATCGATCAGACCTGTTGGCTCATGTTCGAACGATGGGTGGGAGAACATGAAGCAAATGGGGGAAGCGTCAACGTCGACTGGGAAACTCTTCGGATGAAATCAGGGATGCACGTCGAAGTATAAATCTCTTTGAAAACGATCACCTCTCCCGGTTTTGAAAGGAGAGGTGATGTTCAGCTCGATGGGCAATAATGAAAGCCGGTCATTTCGCGTCTGCTTTCGGCTCTGCCGCAGGCTTTTCTCCCTCTGGTTTCGCTGCTTCCGGCTTTGCTTCTTCCTTCTTTGGCTCCTCATGCTTGGGTTCTTCCTTCTTAGGCTCCTCGGGCTTCGGCTCCTCTTTCTTAGGCTCCGCCGGTTTCTCTTCTGCGGGAGGAGCAGGAGGAATCTCTGCGGGGAGCGTCCAAAGCTTGACGGTGTTGTCCTGACCAGCCGTCGCCACTAATAGAGGATTCGTCGGAGAAACTCGGACCGACCAGATGGGCCCGACATGTCCCACCAGTTGCCCCCACTCTCGACCAGATGGAATTTCCCAAAGCTGGGCGTCTCCTGAATACGTGGTCGAGACCAGCGTCTTGCCACCCTGGGCAAATGCGAGCGAGGTCACCCAATCTTTGTGTCCGCCTAATGTTGACGCGACCTCTCCCGAAGGAAGATTCCAAAGCTTGACGGTCTTGTCAGAGGATCCACTCGCCAGAGTCGCTCCATCCGGAGAGAAAGCGACCGCCCAAACCGCATCACCATGGCCGGCGAGCGACTTCACTTCTTTCTTCTCGGCAATGTCCCAAAGCTTAATCGTCTTGTCGAAGCTCGCGCTCGCGAGGGTCTTCCCATCGGGCGAGAACGCGAGCCCACGGATCGTGGCCGCGTGACCTGATAGAGTGGCGATCTCTTTTCCATCCGCTGGGTTCCAAAGCTTGATCGTCCCATCCTCACTGCCTGTGGCGAGGATTGAACCGTCAGGCGAATAGGCTGCTGTCGTCACCCAGTTCTTATGCCCCGCTAACTTGGATTTTTCAGAACCGGCGGCGACGTCCCACAAATGCGCGAGTTTGTTATACTCAGTCGTCGCTAGCTGCTTGCCGTCGGGTGAAAAGACGACCGCCCAAACTAAGCTTTCGTGCCCGTCGATCTTCTTGGCGAGTTCGCCGTTCTCCGCATTCCAGATCGACACTTCACCGGGGCGATAAGTCAGCGTCTGTCCCCCCGCACTGGCCAACAGCTTTCCATCGGGTGAGAATGCCACCGACGTTGCCAGATCCTTGTGTGCGTCAATCGACTTCGTTGGCTCGATCCCCCAGGTGTGTACCGAGGTCGCGAACAAAGCGATGAGAGACCCCAAAACCAAATGCTTCACAATCCCCTCCCCTATTCAGGAAACTTGACCGAGACTCCAATGTAGCCGCTTTGACCGAATTCTGTCACTTCTTAATCACCGCATGAATTGCCTTGGCAAGGATGTCGTCAACCGGAGTATCGCAAAGAGCAACATCGACTTCGTACCCTCCTTGAGGATACGCGGACTCGATCGGAATGTACCAAGGCCCTCCGTCGCCGTAGGCGGCCGTCGCAATGAAACGATTCGGATACGCCTCTTGGGTTCGGAGCTGATATTCGAGAAAACATTCGGCTGGCAAATGAAGAAGCGAAACGTCATCGATCGACAGCGAACTGATTTCAATCGGCGGAGCTTTTGTTTCGACACGCTTCAGCCACGCCAACTGCATGGCAGGTCTGATCCGATTCGCGAGCGCCTCTTTCGGATTCGCGATTCTCTTTTCGAGCTCTTCGGCAACGAGGCTCGGCCGCGCCGGAGGGAGTATGCTCGTGACGTTCCAAGCAATCTCTTTGATCGGCCGGGGAGCAAGATCAACTTCCGAGGCAACGATGCCGGCATAGAGCCGATCGGTCAACTCTTTCCTGGCTTTCGGGGTGCCGTCGTTGTACTTACCCGCGGCGATGTTGCCGGAGCAGCCGGTGAAATAGATGTGCGTGACATTGGGCTCATCCGTTTGTCGCCGCTTGCGCGCCAGCCCGGCGAAGTCACTCGATACTCGGCCGTCACCGTAGTAGCTCATGGGATGAGTCGCATAGTAGTGAAGGCTGAGAAGTTTCACGTCACCGTCGTATAATGCCACCGTTCGAAGCCAGGGA
>JAIEPU010000124.1 GCA_019748235.1 bacterium | reverse complement strand
CATCAAGATCACCGAAGGACTCGAGGAGATCGCGAAGGTCATGGACCGCGCGACCTTGATTCGATCACACGTCCTTCCCGACCTCGGAAGCATTTTGCACTCGAGGCATCAATACCACTGGCACACGGGTTATGTCCCTCCACAAACGGTCGCATGTCCGCACATTGGTGCCTGGATGGCGCGAGTGCTCGGTCCTCGCAATCCTGTCATCCCCCCGTTCATCACGATTGGCCAACGCCTAGAAGGGGTTGGGGAATCTGAAGAACTAAAGGCTTTCACCACTGCTGGATTCTTCGGTAACGAATTCGGCCCGATGGTTCTCCCCTATCCCGATCAAGCGGCTGAGTCCGTTCGCCCACCCAAGGGAATGGAGCCAAGCCGTTTCGAAAACCGTCAACGCCTCTATCAAAAGTTGATGGACAAGACTCCGTACCGCGATCGAATGAGTGACTATCAACAACAATCTTTCATGAGATCGCTCGACGGTGCCCATCGACTCCTTAGCTCGGAGGACCGCAATGCTTTCGATTTGACGCTCGAACCGAAAGAGTCCGCGGAGCGGTATGGCAGCAGCCAATTTGGACGCGGGTGCCTTCTCGCCCGGCGGCTCGTCGAATCGGGAGCAAGGTTTGTTGAAGTGACGACCGAGTACGTCCCATTTCTGAATTGGGACACGCACGCGAACGGACATGAAACATTGGTTCGGATGAAAAAGGAAATCGATCAGCCGATTGCAAGACTAGTTCTAGATCTCGAGGAAAAAGGGCTGCTCGATCGAACGCTGATCATCCTGGCGAGTGAATTCAGTCGAGACATGATCATGGAAGGAAAGCCGGGTTCGAGTGCCAATGATCAGACCACGTTCCCTGTCGAAACTCTATCTGAAATGAAGCATTATGGGCAGCACCGTCATTTCACCGGCGGAGCAAGCGTGCTTCTCTTCGGCGGTGGGATGAAACGAGGATTTCTATACGGCCAGTCCGCTCCCGAGCGACCCTTCGTCGCGATCAAAGATCCGGTCAGCGTCATGGATCTGCATGCAACGATATTCACCGCGATGGGGATCAGTCCCAAGACAACGTTCGAAATCGAAGGTCGACCGTTCTATCCCACCGAAGATGGGAAAGGAAAAGTGGTTCAAGCATTGTTCGCCTGACCCGCTCGAGCGACCAATTCAGTATTCCGGCGTCATTCGCTGCAACCGTCGCAAAACCGAGTTGATGACACCTTATCTGACTTCTGATGACGGGAATGAGGCAAGCTCAATCCTGCTCTGAAACCATTTCGCCCCACCGATGGAATGGTCGCTACGATGACGGGCGGCTTTTCTTCATGCGGCGAACCATGAATTTATCTCATGACAACGATGAATTTCGCATAAATCTCCCAACTATCACTCGTCCCTCGGCCATAACTTCCCAAAAGACATAGTGAATTCTCCCCCTTAGATTTCCATCCATGGGGAGTGCCGGAAAACTCTCACTCGACATTAATCGCTTATAGTCTATAAGAGGTTCATCGTATTGTTTTTCAGCGATACACTCGTTCGGCGGATGAAGCATTCCTGTCAGCGGTTTGAATGATGAGTGAAAACGACGGTAACTTTTCAAAGATCGGATGGGTGAAGAAGACTCTCATCCTCCTATGCCTTTTGGGTGTCGGATGGTACGGGCACACATTTCATTGGTCCTTCCCATTCTTAAACGCCCACGGATCCAAGCCGCAATCTCATGTGACGATTCCTAAACCGTCAGACATGGACGAGATTCCGTTGACGGCTCCCTCCCCGAATACGCTACCGGTTACCGAACAGCTCACCGCCATTGAGTTCCCCTCTTCCGAAGCGGCTCGAAAATGCGGTATTGAGACGGCATCCGCATCCGAACGAGCGATTGATGACTATCTCAAAGTACATGGTGTCGTCGATTACGATCAGAGTCATTTCGCGGAGTTATCCGTCCGTGTGCCGGGCGTTGTCTGGAAAGTATTGAAACGAGTCGGGGACAATGTCGAGCCCGGCGACATCCTGGCGATCATCGATTCGGCAGAGGTGGGTCAGGCAAAGGCGGATCTTCTCGAGGCATTCGTAACTCATCGACTTCGTCTGGCGAGCCTGAAGCGATTGGAGGAACTGAAAAGCGTTACCCCTGGCCGCGCACTCTATGAGGCCAATGCGGAAGTCGAACTATCTCGGGCTCGGCGATTCATTGCCCTGCAGAAACTGGGAAGCTTGGGATTTCACATACGACTCGAAGACATCGAGAATCTTAACAGTGATGAGCTCGCGGACCGCCTTCAAATGCTCGGTCTTCCTCCCGAATTTAAGAATGAAAGCAACTCCGCGAATCTCATTCCTCTCGTTGCCCCGTTCAAGGGGATCATCACCAAGTGTGAAATTGTCCGAGGTGAGTCCGTCACCCCCTCGGTTCCGCAATACACCCTCGCCAACGTGAGTCGCATGTGGGTCAATCTCGATGTCCGGCAGGAGGATGCTGAACTCCTAAAACTTGGCGTGGAGGTTGATTTTCAAAGCGAGGTCGATTCGCGCATCGTGCCGGGACGATTGACGTGGATCGGAACTGATGTCGATCCTCGTACTCGAACCGTTCGCGCGCGGGCGGAAGTCGAAAACCCATTTATCGATGCGGCGGACTCAACCCCCACCTCTCGGCGCCTCTTGCAAGCGGGGATGTTTGGATCGGCGAAGATCTTCATGAGTCGCCGTCCGACAGCGGTGATGATCCCCAATGAAGCGCTACACTGGCAGTGGGAGATTGGCCGAGAACTCGTGTTCATTCCGTCAAGTGACGGCAAGACTTTCACTCCACGCGTCGTCGAAAAAGGATTGGTGCGAGATGGATTTGTCGAGATCCGTGAAGGACTTCGCGTCGGCGAACCGATTGCCGTCTCAGGTTGTCGCATCCTTTCCTCGGAACTCTCGCAGCTTCTACAGCAGCGTTCGGGAGACAATGCTCACGGAGTTCGATCGTTTCGTTGACCCTTCAAGTGATTTCTCGTCGCATCCGAAAATAAGCGGTGTCTGATGCTCATTAAAATCATCACTTGGTCGCTCAACAATCGGGGATGGGTTATCGCCGGCGCGATTGCGGTGATGATTGCCGGTGTTATCGCGCTCAGCGGCCTTAACATCGATGCTTTTCCAGATACCACGCCTGTTCAGGTTCAAGTCAACACCGATGTTCCCGGCCTAGTCGCCACGGAAGTGGAACGACTCGTGACGTTCCCCATCGAACTTCTCATGGGTGGACTTCCCGGACTCATCGAAGTCCGTTCGATTTCGCAGTTCGGTCTTTCACAAGTCACCGTGACGTTCGACGATGCCAGCGATATCTATCTCGTTCGCCAGCTCATCGCCCAAAGGCTTGCGACCGTCGAAATGCCCCCCGGTGTGCCACGCCCCGAGCTTGGCCCAGTAGCCACCGGACTGGGCGAGGTGTTCCATTATTCACTCAAGCCGAAAGCCAAGAAAGACTCTCCAACTCTGGGTCTCACTGAAGTTCGAACGATCAACGATTGGGAAATCCGTCCGGAGCTCCGAACAGTCAATGGCACGGCAGAGATCAATACGTGGGGTGGCTTAAAAAAGCAGTACCAAGTCCGGCTCGATCCCTCACTCCTCTTCAAATACGACCTGACCTTTCAACAAGTCGTCAGCGCTCTTGAATCGAACAACCTAAACGTCGGCGGCGGTTACATGGACCGAAAGGGGGACATGCTTCTCGTCCACGGCATCGCGCGTGCCACTAACGCAGACCAGGTCGGTGACATCCAAATTGCCGCGTTCAACGGCGTCCCGGTGTATGTCAAAAATGTCGCTCAACTGGTCATCGGTCATGAGATGCGGCGGGGATTGGTCACCGCTGATGGAAACGGCGAGGTCGTTCTCGGTCTCGGCTTCATGAGAATCGGTGAAAATAGTCACGCCGTCACGAAAGCCCTGGCTGAAAAGTTCGAAAAGCTTAAGCAGCGGTTGCCGGAGGGCATTGAGGCGGAAGTTCTTTACGACCGCACCGAACTGGTCGATTCCGTCATTGCGACGGTGCGTAATAATCTCTGCGAGGGAGCTCTGCTTGTCGTTACCATCCTTTATTTTTTCTTGGGTAACCTGCGCGCGGGGTTGGTCGCCGCAGTCGGAATACCTCTTTGCATGCTCTTTGCATTCTCCGGCATGTATCTACTAGGGATCGCGGGCACGTTATTGAGCCTCGGGGCAATCGACTTTGGAATCGTTGTCGATAGCTCGGTGGTCGTCATTGAAAATATTATGCGTCGACTCGGTCATCACGGGACGATTAGTGATCGCCAGACCCGATTGCGCATCATTCGAGAGGCCGTCATCGAGGTACGGAAGCCAGCATTATTCGGCCAACTCATCATCATGATCGTGTATCTGCCAATCCTCACCCTGCAGGGGGTCGAAGGGAAAATGTTCCGTCCGATGGCTCTCACAGTCATGCTGGTACTTCTGGGATCGCTTATTTTTTCGCTCACGCTCACGCCGGCCCTCGCCAGCATCGCCCTTCCAAAGAGGATCAATGAAGAAGAAATCCTTCTTATCCGTGTCACGAAGGGACTGTACTCGTCCATCCTGAGATTTGTTCTTCGAATGAAGTTTGTCATTTCCCTCGTCGCGGCAGTGAGTCTTGTCGTCGCAGCCATGCTGGCGATGCGACTTGGGACGGAGTTCGTCCCTTCTTTGGCCGAGGGAGCGATTGTCATCGGCATTCGCTATCCTCCCGGAACGAGTTACCTTGAGTCCGCGAAAAACAACACTCTCATGGAAAAAGCTCTTCGAGAAGCGTTTCCGGATGAGGTCCATCGAATTTGGAGCCGCGTCGGCGAGCCAGACATTAACACCGATGCCGGCACTCCCGAAACTACCGATATGTTCGTAACGCTCCATCCGCGCGACCAATGGAAACGGGCGGCCACACAAACCCAACTTGTAGGTGGAATGGAAAAAGTGCTTTCTGACTTTCGCGGACGAACGATCTGGTTCACCCAACCGATCGAAATGCGTCTGAATGAAATGCTGACGGGAGTTCGCGCTGATCTTGCCCTAAAACTCTTCGGCGAGGACCTAGACACGCTGATATCCACTGCTGATAAGATCGCGTCGATCCTTCGTAAAATTCCCGGATGCGTCGATCTGGCCGTCGATGATGTGGCCGGTCAGCCGATCCTGCAAATTCAAGTGCAGCGGGACGCGATTGCTCGCTATGAAATTCCCGCTGAGGCCGTGATGGACGTTGTCGAAGCCGTTTCTGGAAAACCGGTCGGGCAAGTTATCGAAGGGCAATTGCGATTCCCGCTCGCGATCCTTCTTTCCGATGAATACCGTGACTCGCCGAACAAGTTCGCCGATTTGATGCTGGCGACTCCATCAGGCAATCGAATCCCTCTCACCCGGATTGCCAACGTGCAGGAGGTACGGGGCGCGAAATACATCACTCGTGAATCGAGCAAACGCCGCATCACCATTCAATGCAACGTACGCGGGCGAGACATCGGTAGCTTCGTCAGCGATGCGCAGGCTCTCGTCGCCAAGGAAGTACAGATCCCACGCGGCTATGAGCTGGAATGGGGCGGACAGTTCTCGAACATGCGGCGTGCACAGCAACGACTGATGATCGTTGTGCCTCTCGCACTCGGACTGATCATCGCGCTACTCTTCATGACTTATCGAAACGTTGTTGATACCGCGGTCGTATTTGCCAGCGTCCCTGTCGCCTGCATCGGTGGAGTCATCGCCCTGTGGATTCGCGAGATGCCTATCTCGATCTCCGCCGCTGTCGGATTCATTACCTTATCCGGCGTTTCAGTGCTGAGTAGCATGGTGCTGGTTTCGGCGATTCGCTCTCGCATCGATCAAG
>JAIEPU010000237.1 GCA_019748235.1 bacterium | reverse complement strand
CGCCGGCGAGCTGCTCGCGGATGAATTGGTCATAAGGCATGTCATCGTTGATTGCATGAATCACCCAATCGCGATATCTCCACGCGTTCGGCTTCACCTGGTCGCGTTCATAACCCGACGTTTCGGCGTAGCGTACTAGATCAAGCCAATACCGCGCCCATCGCTCGCCGAAGTGTGGTGAATCGAGAAGTCGATCCACAAGTTCTTCGTAGGCATTACGCGAAGGATCATTCGCGAAAGATTCGATCTCTTCGTAGGTGGGTGGCAAACCCAAGAGGTCCGCATAGAGACGGCGAATAAGCGTCCTGCGATCAGCGGGAGGTGCATAGCTCATTCCTTCCTTTTCAAGTCGAAAGAGCAAGTACGCATCCACCATATTGGTGAGACGATCTGTTTGTTTCACGGTTGGAAGATGGGTCACACGCAAGGGTTGAAGTGACCACCAATCCAATCCCGCGCGCGTGTCGGATGTGATGGAAGGGAGTTTCAGGATGTGCCCTGTCGGCCAAGGAGATCCGGCCGCCATCCAACGCTTTAGAACCGTCAATTCCTCGGGTGGTAAAGGCCCCGTTCCTCCCTTGTCGGAGGGAGGCATCTCTCCTGCTTCGATGCGTTCGAGAAGAAGTCCCGATTTCCGATCGGGGCTGAGCGCGGCACCGCTCTCTCCCCCTTTGAGTAACCCCTCTGCCGTATGGAGTTGCAGTTCACCCTGACGTTCACCGTCACTGTGACACTGCACACATCGACGAATAAGAATCGGGGCAACATCACGTTCGAAAGAGAGATCTTCCTCGGCGACACTAGGCCGACCAATGAAGCAGACGGCCATCGCAAGAACAGTATGAAACAGCGTTCGATCCACGCCAGACCCCATCAAGCGTCGAAAGGCATCTATCGGATGAGTACGCATCACCCGATGAAATGCGATGTTGCCGCTGAATTTCAAATCAACGACCGAGATAGGCGGCTTCCAGGTTAACTTCCGCCAGGCCTGCCGAACAACCGGAAAGAAGAAATGATGGAGGCGTAACGAATTCGATCACGATACGAACGACGAAGATTCCGCTTTCGATTTCATTTCGAGGTCGTTACGTCACTTTGAAACTGACTTGCTCGATCGCGGCAAAACCTGACCGCCGGAAAGGGCGAGGCATCGGTTGCGCGCCCCCTTTTTCATCAATCGCTCGACAACGGAAGATGTAACTCCCACGTGCTAGCGGTGGGAAAACGCCCGCCCAATGAATCATGCCAAGCCGCATCGGCCAGGAAAGAGGCTTACCGCTGGATGAATCAAAACCATGCGTCAGAAGAGGGATTTTACCCTCTTTAAGCTCGCTCCCCCAATCATCGGGCGGCCCCAAAATCTCCATATCGACCCAGGGGGCTCGTTCATAATAACGGTCCCCTTCCATAGGTTGTTCATCGGCATTTTGAATCCATGCTTGAACCTTTGAAAGGCCGTTGATGCCGACTTGAGCGTAGCCGCTGACGACGATTTTCTCCCCCGCTTTCACGTCTTGAGGAGCATTGATTGTCGCCGCAAATGTTTTGAGCGGACTATCGATATCGTTCCCTTGCTCGGCATACGTATCGTTCGCATGGAAGAGATTCGTCAACACGACATGAGTTAACCACTTCACGGATTTGAATCCGTACGCCTCCGGAACGACGATGCGCACGGGTCCGCCTCGCTCTGGAGTAAGCCACTCGCCGTTCAGTTTGTAACAGAGGATGATAGGAGGTAAATCAAACGGATCTTCAAGGACGCGACTCATCGGGAGCGAGCTTCGGAAGATCTGTTTAGGGTCGTCGTTGTGATAGCCGAAGTAAAAGACGCGTCGAACATCGTCTCCCGGATTGGTCAGCCAGATGACGTCGCGGAGCGGCACCCCTTCCCAAATCCCATATCCCAAGGGACAACCAAGATTCAAGCAGGTCATCACCTTTCCGAACCGAACGGCGCGTTTCTCCGCGAGGTTCATCAGCTTATCGAAATCAAAGGAAGTCCCTTGTTCTTTGCTCATCGGTTGTCGCACGACCGCGCGATGTTCGGGATCGGCGATCACTTCGAGCTTCCAAGTATCTCGGGTCATTCCCACTTCGCGTTTTTTGTCATCAGGAAGGGTATGTGGGATCGGTTGGCCGCGCGATACGTCATAGAACTGAGCTTGTGAAGTTATCAATGATTTCGATTTTTTGATGCCGTCTCCTAACTCCATCTTTTTCGGCAATTCACGAGACGATTCCTCGGCCTTTGTGGACGGCGGCGAAAACGAAATCGCGGACAACCCAGCAACGCCCATTTGCATGAAATAGCGGCGTGTGAATCGGAGGTGTTCTCGCAAGAACGTCACGCTCATCACTAACGTCCCCCCATTGACGAGGACATCGAGAAAAAAGGTGCTCGGTAGCAATCGCTGCCAAGCGAATGCCAGTGTAACGGAGATCAAGCCAGAGAGGAACGATCTGAAATTGGTCGCAAAGAGGGAGTCCAACTCGCGACTACGAGGGACTTAATCGCCAAGACAAAGGGACAATGCTCTCCTGCACGGAACATCGTCCCTTTCGTTCTACTCCAACGTTCACAAATTACGGATTAGCCGGCTGTTCTTTCTTCAAGCCCTTGGGATTCAGGCGATCGAGCAAACCATCTCCCTCGCCTGCTCCTCCGTTCGCCATGAATCGGGTCATGTTGGCCAGCGCGGCGGGCTTTTTCATCTGTTCGATCATCGATTTCCGGACCGCGAGACGAAGCTGATTATTCCGCGGATCATCGATATCCTCCACGGTTCGAAAGGCACAAATGAACATCTCGTCGAACGTTTGCTCACCGAAGAGAACCTGCTTCGGTGGAGAACTGGGGTTGTAGGGATTATCTGCGGAATTATCGAAGTATCCCTCCACATCGAGCTTCGTCCCGGCAGGTAGTCGAATGGGATGCCGATAGCGGAACACATCTTGCCAGTTGAAGTCCCAATCGAGCCAAATGAGGGGCAGTTGTTTCCCGTCTGGCAAGGTGGCGGTCACTTTCATTTCCGTTCCAATCATGTGCATGTGCGGAACGATTTCGATCAGTTTCAGATCAACGGGAGTGACAAAAGAATACTCCATCCGGTGACGTTTCTCATTGGCGGGAATGTTCACATCGAAATTAATCAGAATCAATCCGCTGATCTTTTTCGTGATCGGCTTGTCAGCGAAGTGGATGCCGATCATCGATTGATCGACTTCTTCTTTGCCGCTCGGGTGGTAGTGGAGTTGGAACGCCAGATCCGATCCCTTCTTCATCGGCTGCCCCGCTTCCTCGCCGTGCATTCGGGCGGTGTAACCTGGGGCCCAGAATCCGAGGACCCCGTCCGGTCGAAATCCACCCGTCAGGAAACCTTCGTAACCGGGTTCGGGCGTCGCGTCGTCCCGCTTCCTCGCCTGTCCAGAGCGATCGAGGTACATAATCGCGTGATGCACGACACGCGGATTACCGGGACGAAACTCCACGCCGACAACCATCTTGTCTTCGGGAATCGGGATATCCGTCACGAAGAAGCGAAAGATATCGGGTCCACTCGCCGGCACCTTGTACTCGACAGGCATTTTGATGACGAGATCCGGCTCTCCGAGCTTCCAACCAGTGGTGAACACGGGGGCGGGGGGTTGATCGGCGATATCACCCTCTTTTGTCCCGGTCTTCGCCCATCGATCCAAGAGATCAATCTCTCGCGGACTGAGGCGGCGCTCTCCGATGAATTCTCCATGCCCTTCCTTTACCTTCCAAGGAGGCATCTTCTTGGCGGAAACAACTTCCGCCAGAAAGCTCGCTCGCTTCGCGGCATCATCGAAGGAAAGCAATTCGAACGGCGCGACCTCCCCCGCCCGATGACACTCCACGCAATTCGCGTATAAGATCGGCGCGATATGCCGATGATAGGTCACCGGCCCATCCCCATTCGTCGGTTTCTCCAACTTGCACCCGACCGGCGGCACGAAGGATGAAGCGACTTTCGACCCAGAATGGAGGGCATCGATCGCGTCAGCAAGTTCATGCGTCGACACATTCGCCTTTCGTTTGATCTTGTCGGTGTACTGATCGTCAATGCGGCCCCGGTAGATGATTTGTCCCGCTTGATCGAGGACGAAAACTTCCGGGACATGCGTCGGCGCAAAAACGCTTCTTAGTTCACCGGTGGCGTCAAAAAGGATCGGAAATTCGACCTTGAACTGCTGGCAGTACTCCGCCGCTTTTGCCCGAGTGATCGTCTCGTCAGAAATGATTCCGTAGAACTCGACCGACTTTTCCTTCGCCCGCGCGAAAAGACGATTAAGCTCTGGGATGTATTGGTTGGACACAGGACATTCAGGACTGATGAAGAGAATCGCGACACCCTTTGCACCATCCTTTTGGCCGATCTTTTGCGTGACACCGTTCAGGTCGATCGACTTGAGCGATGAAAGTGGAATCACATTTGCTTCATCGGCCACCAGGTTCGTGTGCGAGAGCGCTGCAACAACAACTGCTGCCACCAAACGGAATAACTTGGAGATACTTGACCGCATGAAGATCCTCTTCAATGAACGCGACCACTGAGCGCTAGAACGGCACCGTTTTGATGTTATCACTCGGCTTTTGAAATGCGTTTCGCCGAACGAAGCGAGTGGGCTCTCGCTACAATTTGCCTCTCAGGACGTACCTGTCCAGACATCATTTGGTTTCGCAAAAGTTCATGAGCATTGTGGACGGAAGTCTCTCGCAGGTTACATGTCCGATGAAATGGGGAGAACGGCCCAAAGTGGATCGGTTTTCGGCAATTCGATGAAACGCTGATGATGGGTCATCCCACATCAGCCGTCCAATTCTGATCCTCTGGGCCGAGTATTCTGGTGAAGACCTGATGAAGCCGATCGCCGACCCAGGGGGATCCGTCAGCATGCCAGCGTATCGCGCTTTCAGGGTATTCCTGAACCAGCTTTCTGAACCAACCATCAAAGCGATCGACAGTCTGATTCAGAAAACGGGAGATCCATGAATGCCGACAGTCGCTGCCGGTCAATCGAATGAATTGCTCCTCGGTTGAATAGACAGCAGAGTGAACAGTGATGAGAAGATCTGTCAGCCGTGCCTTTGGACCGGCGAGAGATACGATGACGTCGAAAATCGGAACGTAGTCGCCGTCATCCATTAACTTTTGACGAAGAAACCAATCCTCCCCCTCGTTCGTCAACGGTAGTAATCCGAGTCTCGTATCTCCCCAAATCAAAATATCGAGCGTATCATCTCGCACGACAAGCTCATCGGAAATCATCGCTTGCAAAACTCGATGTTCCAACCAGCGTTGCCATTTTTCGTCGTGCGAACGCTTGACCCTCGTCAGGCCAAGCCGTTGTTCGGGCATTTCCGCTTCAAGCAATGCCGAACTCTTAACTCCAGTCGGATAATCGAAACAAGCCGACGTCAACGAGATGCTACCAGGCCAATGATCGATCTCATCCCGTAATCGAAAGGAATCAACCGAAATCGAGCGTGGACGGATGATCTCGGGAAGCGAACGAAAAACGCCATCAGGAGACGCTGGGGAACTCGCAGCCTCCCACTGAATCACGAATGTTCGTTCATTCTCCAAGGTGGTGCTCGCAGACCGACCGCGCCAGACGGATCACAGCCTATTCGCCGATCATGGGAGAATCTTGTCGACGAGACATTACTTCTTTCCCGCAGTTAGCTCCGCCTTGCTCAAGAGTTCGTCTAGCGCCGCCCGCTCGAGGAGTTTCCCATTCAGCACCACGGCGTGAATGCTCTGCGTATTCTTAATGTCATCGAGAGGATTTGCCTCCAGGAGAACGAGATCCGCTCGCATCCCCTCGGCAATAGTCCCCTGCTCCTTTTCAAGTCTG
>JAIEPU010000177.1 GCA_019748235.1 bacterium | reverse complement strand
CTTGTTTCATCAATCGTGTAATCGTGGTCAAGGAGCATGTTTCGCAACCAATAACCAAGTTCGTCGTCGTTGGCCGGCGATCGGCCCTCCCCCCATAAAGTGGGCGTAGAGACGACCACAAGAAGAAGTACGACACAACGAAGTGGCTCACGATTTCGCATGTTGCTAGGCCCAGTGGAGAAATAATGCGCTGCCAAACTCCGCACGAGCAGCGACCCCTGATCTTCCAAGGATCTCACCGGTGATTCAAGAATGGACGTGATGGATTATCTCTTGACGGTCCTCATGACGAGCTGAGAGGCAGCACCGTATTTCGCGGCAAATCGAGGAATATCCTGCAAATGACCGACGACGATCAACGTGTCCCCCGCTTTGACGATGAAGTCCTTCGGGGGATTCGAAATCATCGATTCATCATGCCGCTTCACACCGACGACAAGAAAAGATCCCTCTCCCAGGATCTCGACCTCGCCGAGTGGTTTCCCATGTAAGGGAGAACTATGCGGGATCGGCATCTGATCGATGCGAAGATCGATCTGTTCGAGCTGCGCGTTGAGATTCGTGCGGCTTTCGCTCTGCGCGAGAAACTCGACCGCTGAAGGCTTCGTGATCATGTGCGCGATTCGGGTCGCGCCGATATCAGCCGGCAGAATAACATGCCGAGCCCCCGCCGCTCGCAGCTTCTGCTCGGTGGATGTCACTTCACCCCGAGCGATAATCTCGACGGCAGGGTTCAGCGTACGCGCCGTCAAGGTAATGAAGACATTCGCAGCATCGTCAGGAAGGACGGTCGCTAAAACTTTCGCGCGGTCAATTCCGGCTTCTTGAAGCGTGCGATCCTCGGTCGCATTGCCGACGACTACCAGATATCCCGCGTCCCGGGCCATCGTTGATCGATCGTGATTGCCATCGACAATAACGAAGGCATGACCCGCTTCCTTCAGCATGGCTGCCAACGGTTGACCGAGCCGCCCGAAGCCACAAATGATTGTGTGCTTGTCGAGCTTCCCGACCTCACGAGAATGACGGTGCTCTCCGACCGCCCGCTGTATTTCCCCCTCGGTCAACATTTGGATGAACCCTCCCACGAAGTAAACGATCGATGAACAGCCGGCAATGATGACAAACATCGTGAAGATTTTGAGACCAGGCGTATCGAGAGGAAGGACTTCGCCGAAGCCGACACCGAAGACCGTGATGACGACCATATAGACGGCGCTGAGGAGATCCCAGCCCGCGATCATGTAACCAGATATGGCGATGGTAATGGTAAGGAGGAAAAAGCCGGACCCCATCAAAGTCCGGCGGAGAGATTCCTTCATCAATGAACCCGTGCTCTGACGTAGACTCGCACGACCTAATGGTCGTCTAACGAGTCTACGTCGATCTTCCTCGTCGTTTCGGTGACGAGTACGCCCGGATTCCCCACCCTATCCCAACAAGATGCGCGACTTGCAGCATTTGTCGCGCGGTCACACCACTACGATGCAGAGGAAATGACCAATGGATCATCCCCTCCCCGCCCATTGAAGTCAAGCAAATGCCGAGTGTGCGCCGGAGAGGAAGGAGCGACACGACCGGCTGATTAGCGTTGCCGAGGTGTCCGCCGAAGAAATCCCGCCATCGATGTTCCCATGCCGCTTGCGGCCAATACGATCGAAGTCGTTTCGGGAACGACGGCGAAGTGAAGCTCGGGGATGACACGCAACGTTCCCCACGTATCGATATCCGCATCGACGGGAAATGTCGGATTGCCAACATTGAGCTCTGTGTTCGGGGAAAATCCTCCCGCACCATCGTCGAACGTCCCCTCAATGAGATTCCTTAATGTAGAAGCGTTGAAGATCTTGTTGTTCTGTGCGTAGTCAATCGTGAATACTCCGGGAATGAGCCCCGCCAGCACACCGGTCGCATCACTGACGCGAATGTTCCCTCCATAGATTCCGACGGTGGCGAAGGGAGACTGTAACGCCCCGGTGGCGATCTGAAAGGTGTTCCCATTTCGAATCGCCAAGACATTATTCATGCGGATTTCGATGTCGGTCATTTGGAAGAGAAACGTCCCGAGCGAGAGCACGGTAACGCGCGTCGGCGCCAGATTCGCCAGGTGCATCTCGACCTGATTGAGGCGTACATAGGTATCGCTAAGGTCATCGTCGAACACGGCTGTTCCCGTGGTCGCAAGCTCTAACGTCTCAAAAGCGAGCATCCCGACGGGTGGTGCGGGTCCTAGATAGACCTGGAGTTTTGTTTGTGATGAGACAGGATGAAACTCCGTGCTCATCGTGTAGACCGCGGCCCAAGAAGTGGAAGCTGTCGAGATCATTAGCAAACAGCTGAGCCAATATCGCATCGGATACTCCGGTGGGTGTGAATGTTTTCAGAGAATTAGATTCAATCGTGAACAGGAACAACGGGGATCACGGCAAGTCAAACAAACTTCATGTATCGCAACGTTACACAAATGTCAAATAAAATGGATTGGAGATCGAACGGCTGATTGGTCAGCAATTAAACAAGCGCGGATTGGGAACGGAGGCATGGAGCGTCAAAACGGATGTCCGATGAAAAGCGATGATGGATCTCACGCAAAAGACTCAATCCTCGTGCGTGAGATCCTTTGGCTCTTAACGATGCAACTTATACGACCTCGCGTCGACTCCGGCGAATTGACACACCGATCAGAATCACCGCCAGCGATCCCGACAAGTAGAGCGTCGAGACTTCTGGCACAACGGACTGAACCATATCGTCGAGGATACGACCCGTCTGGCCAACGTTCGCTCCCACATAGATTGTCGACCCGGTATTGTCGTCTGGACCGACCCAATCAATGGGGTAAGTGACGACCAAATATCCGTCAAGGAGTTGAACCGTGGCGTTGACCATCACCGCACTGCTGTCGGCATGATTGTCTCCATTTCCCCAGGGATCGATGAATGAAATCAAGCCGGCATCCATATCGATGGAAACGAGAGTCACCTCGTGTGCTCCCTGACCCACGGAGAAAGCACCATCTGTAAGGAATCCCCACTGGAGAGTGAATTCAACCGCATCGTGAGCATTCAAATGATCGGCCAAGAACTGGGCCGTCGGAGTGGCTTCCACGAAGTTCGTATTGGCACCGAAGCCACCCGTAAGCCAATTCGCGGGAGTATCCGCCGAATACTGTCCTGACACGACCACGTTGGGGGACGGATTGCTCCCCCCCGCCCCGAGATACGTGACCAATCCATTCGCCGCATCCGCAATACCGGTCCCCCCTGCGGTCGTATGCATGTCACTGATCAAGTTATTCACTGAGGTGTAGGTTGGGGTGAAACTCAACGGGGCAGGCTTGCCGATCGATTGACGGTAGGCCTGCAGATAGGAGAGACCGTTCGCCGTTGCTGTGGGAACGCAAGCATTGTCCGCCACATCTTGTCCTTGTCCCCCATTTCCATTGACGACGGCCGAATTCCCCTGTCCCAGATAACTGAAAAAGGCCGCGTTTTCGGAGCCGGACTGAGCGTTCACGCTAGAGGCCAACGCAAGAAAGGCAAATGCCATCCCACATCGACTGAGTTGATTGTAATTTGAAAAACGCCCCAATGGTGACGTGCGATTCATGGGGGAAGTTCCTTTGCTATCCCGAATTCGTAATTACAGGCACACCCGAACGGGTTACGCTTGATGCGATTCAAGCGAAGAATTGATTCAGCCACCCTACTTCGCCCCCCCTATGAGGTGTCAATGACGCATTCTCAACATTGCGGCTTTGTCATGTTCAGAGAAACACAAAACAAGATGTGTTTAACGATCGATCAACGGCTCATTGCATTCGGGAAGCTAGGCAGTGTGTGGGCAGAGAAATGATGATTGTTCGTTGGAATCGATCATCCGCGGGAGGGTCACTGTTCACATCAGAACCGATAAAGGAGTCGCAGCATGCCGAAGGGTCCAGGGCTCACGCGGACAACATCACTCTCCTCTTTCAAGATACTGGGACCAGAAAAGAAAACGCGATTGAGCACATAGCCCGCCTGGGCATCGAAGACCCAGTTCTCTCCGATATTCCAGCGGATGCCGACTGGTAGTCTTTGCTCAAGGACGTTGAAGAAGTCGTCTGCATTCTCGCGATCGTATAAGAAGTACGATTCATTGATCCAATCGAAGCCGCCGAAGACTTCAAAGCGTTGAGAGAGTTGGTAGGTCAAATATGATCTGACGTTGAGAACAGGAAGATATGAGGCATCGAATCGAAGCTTTTCGCTGACTTGCCAATAGAGCTGAAAGGGAATTCCGATCTGCGCTGTGAATTCATCAGATGGTTCCCAGATATAGGCCACACCAGGAATAGGAAACGGTAAGCCGGTAACTGGTTGATAGCTCACGGAAGCGACCCATGCATTGCGGTCGCCGTGTGGTATGCGAAGAACACCCGTCACGCCACCGATCAGTTCTCTGCTTCCCGCGAAAGGACGGTCCCCCGTCGATCCAATGCTACCGATGAGGACGGTGCTCCAATCATTGGAGTACCTTTTGATGTAGACCAAGCTACCACGAATATCCCAAAGGTTGTCTGGGAATGGCTGTTTCGAGTCGGGCAAGATGGCGTTTGTTTGGAAGAGAATATTCTGAATTCCGATCCCCCCGAAGAGCGATTGATTTTCGCCAAACCAAAGAGGAAATGAAATGCCACCATTCTGACGCACGAGCCCGAGATCAGCGTCTTGATTCTTCACCGATTCAGACGGGGCCCAGAGCGCGGAATAGTTGAACGCGATCCGACCACTCACTCCCAAGGGAAGTGCTGGGTCAAAGGCGCTCCCCGATAATTGATTGCTTTGCGCACCGCGCGTTCGGAGTTCTTCCGGTGTGACCGGGAGCGCACTTGATCGAGTCAGTTCCCCTTCGATCATTGGTGCGGTTTCGGATTGAAACTCAGAATCAATCACCTCTGCTGCGGCATGGACTTCAGCGGGAAGAGTCGATGAAACCGTCGGACGGATGAGCTTCGAAGATTTTCGCTCCTCCGCCTCGATCGGCTCTTGAACAAAAACGGCAATGATCAAACAGTACTTCGACACTCCCCGGCCGTTCATGTAGCACCTGCCCTCCTTGGCGGTCAATACCCGAATGCCAGTTTCCGCGCACGGGAAAACCGCCGTTTTCTTCGGCTCGGAATGGTAGTGTCTCAAACGATCGATGCTTGCCCTCGGCGGCCAAGATTGATCGAAAGTGAAATGAGACGAGATAGGGAAAGTCGAGAAACTCGGTCGATCGGTCCATCTAGGGACGCGGATCATTGCAAAATGATTTAGAAATAGCTCCCATCAGAACACTTTGGTTTGGAACCACTCACGGGCGGCAGTCGTCAAAGTGGGACATGAAATTCGATTTTATCCTTGCGAAGAATAATGCACCGAAGAAACTTTGTTCGTGGTCGTCCTCACTCGAACGTTAGGCGAAATTCGCACGTTCAGAGTCACCTTCCTCAACAAAATCTCGCGGGCGACAGCAAAGAGGGTCTGAAAACTTCATGGTCTCATCGAACGTTGTGAGTCGACTTCTCATTGGTTGTGCTGTCGTGACTTCTCTGAGCCTTCCAGGGAGTCGATTGGCTCTTGCCTCGACGCCGAATACGTTTCTTCGTCTGTCAATGGC
>JAIEPU010000256.1 GCA_019748235.1 bacterium | reverse complement strand
CAGCAGCGCGTGGCGATTGCCCGCGCTATTGCGAAACGTCCGGACGTTCTTCTTTGCGATGAGCCGACAGGGGCTCTGGATTTCACGACCGGCGTTCTCGTGCTCGAAGTCATCGAGCGAATCAACAAAGAGCTGGGAACGACGACGGTGGTGATCACCCACAACGCGGGAATCTCGGCCATGGCGGATCGTGTCGTCTCTGTCGGCGATGGCCGAATCACGCACATCGAAGTCAATCAGACGAAAGTGAGTCCGCACGAATTGACGTGGTAGGCGCTGATTCAAGAGGATCGAAGTGTTCGTCCATGGAGTGCCCCGAGTTTTTCTTAAGCTCGGTAACGCTTGAGAGGAGTTCCCAAGAGGCGTGATCTCGTCACTCGATCGCAAGTTGCTTCGCGATATTTGGCACGTCCGAGGGCAAGCCCTCGCGATTGCCGCTGTCATCGCCTGCGGCATTGCGATCTTCGTGACGACACGTAGCGCATCAGAATCGCTCGAAGTTTGTCAATCCACCTACTACGATCGGTACGGCTTTGCCGATGTTTTCGCATCCCTCAAACGAGCTCCTCTCTCGCTGCATCATCGACTGGCGGAAATACCTGGTGTCGCCGCACTTTCTCCACGCATCGTCAGGGACGTCACTCTTTCGCTCAAGACACTCAAGGAACCCGCGACCGCGCGGTTAGTTTCGATCTCATCGAGATCCGACGAAGGGTTGAATCGGATTCATCTTCGCAAAGGGCGAATGCTGGAACCGAGTGACGTTGACAATGTGCTTGTCAACGAAGCGTTTGCAAAAGCATGGTCGATGGAGCCCGGCGATTCCGTGACCGTCATCATGAACGGTCGTTTGCGGAAACTTTACATCGTCGGCGTCGCACTTTCCCCCGAGTACGTTTACTTGATCCGACCAGGAGATCTCATTCCGGATCCAAGTCGCTTTGCTATTTTTTGGATGAATCGAAAGGCGATCGAGGCGGCCTTCGACATGGAAGGTGCTTTCAACGACGTGGCCATTCAACTCATGCCCAATGCCAACGTCGAGGAAGTCATTCGTCAGATCGACGTCTTGACTCAGCAATATGGCGGTCTCGGGGCATTTGCCCGGCGCGACCAGATGTCGAATCGATTCCTGTCTGATGAGATCCAGAACCTTCGAAGCGTCGGTACCGTGATTCCGATGATCTTTCTTTTAGTATCGGCGTTTCTGCTCAACTTGGTCGTGGGCCGAATCATCGGAACTCAGCGGGAGCAGATTGCGGCTCTCAAGGCTCTCGGCTATTTCAACTGGTCGATCGGCTGGCATTACATGAAGTTCTCGCTGATGATTGTGGGACTCGGCTGGTTGATCGGCGTGCTCGGTGGAGCCTATATCGGTCGTAATTTGACCCTGATGTACACTCAATTTTTCAGTTTTCCGTTTCTCACCTATCATCTGACGCTTCGCATTATCACGACGGCAGCAGGAATTGCCATCACGGCGGGTATCGTCGGAACGGCGGGAGCCGTACGGCGGGCCGTCGCGCTCCCACCGGCGGAAGCGATGAGACCAGAGCCTCCTGCTCGTTATCAACCGACCGTGCTCGAACGAATGGGAATGGCCAGGTTGTTTTCGAATACCACGCTCATGGTTCTTCGTCACATCGAACGAACGCCGGTGAAGTCAGGGATGAGCATCCTCGGCATTGCGATGGCAGTCGGAGTATTGGTTCTTGGTCGATCGACGGCCGACGGCGTCATGTACATGGTCGATATCGTTTTCACGATCCAGCAGCGCCAAGATCTCACGATCACCTTCATCGAGCCTCGCAGCATCAAAGCCCTCTATGAGATTCGAAGTATCGAGGGGGTATTGGATGCTGAACCCTTTCGCAGTGTGCCTGCCCGTCTTCGATTCGGACATCATTCTCGCCGAACCGGCGTGATGGGACTCCAAGATGACGCCTCGCTCTTTGAACTCATTGATCAGAGGATTAAGCGGATCGATCTCCCAAAGGGGGGGATCATGCTCTCGGAAAAGATGGCTCAAATGATCGGCGCGCGCCCGGGAGATACCGTCACACTCGAGGTCTTGGAAGGGAGCCGACCGAAACGAGATGTTGTGGTCACGGGGCTCGCTCGCGAGTTTCTGGGGACGACGCCGTACATGGAGATCGAAGCTCTTAACCAGGTGATGGAAGAAGGAAGCGTCATCTCAGGCGTTCACGTGCAAGCGGATGCGAAACATGTCGACAAGGTTTACGAGACACTAAAGAACATGCCCCGCGTGGCGGGAGTAACGATCAAAAATAATGCTCTTGTGAACTTTCGAAAGACGATGGCGGAAACGCTGCTGATCATGGTGATGTTTCAAACGGCGTTCGCCACGGTGATTGCCTTTGGCGTGGTATACAACGCGGCCCGCTTGGCGGTGGCCGAGCGGAGTCGTGAACTTGCGAGTCTGCGTGTGCTTGGGTTCACGCGAGCGGAGATCTCCGTCATCTTATTGGGAGAATTGGCGATTCTCGTTGTGGTGGCGATACCCGTCGGTCTCATCCTCGGACATGTTGCTGCCTATTTCATCGTCCAATCGTTCGATACGGAGCTGTTTCGCATCCCGTTCCATTTGGAATCCGCCACGTATGCACGCGCGGTTCTGGTCGTCGCCTTCGCGGCGATCGTCTCGGCACTGATCGTGCGACGAAAACTTGATCAGCTCGACTTGATCGCTGTACTGAAGACAAAGGAATAGAGATTTGTCATCGAGTCAGAATCGGCGGCGTGTGTGGGTGACTTGGTTGCGCCGAGGAGCCGTCATCGCTGCTTTGTTGGGAGTCGCGGGGCTGATCATTTACGCATTCCTGCCTCCCGTGTTGGCCGTCGACATGGCGGAGGTGACCAAGGGGCCGATGCGAGTCGATGTGCGTGAAGAGGGAAAGACCCGCATTAAGGAGCGGTACGTCGTATCGAGCCCGCTGGCCGGGCGAGTCCTTCGCATTGAACTCAAACCGGGGGACGAAGTGATCGCTGGAGAAACGCTCCTCGCCACGATCGAACCGGCCGATCCGTCGCTGCTCGATGCTCGTGCTCTTGCAACCGCGCAAGCCAAAGTTCAGGCGGGCGAAGCGAATCGTCAACGGGCGGTCGCTGAACTCAATCGGGCCGAGGCGGCACATAACCGGGCCGATGCGCAGTACAAACGGATCCGGTCACTCCGCGAGACTGGTTCCGCGTCGACGGAACAGTTGGAGGATGCGGAACTCAACATGCGTGCCAATTCGGAGCAACTGACAGCTGCCAAGTTCAACGTGAATATTGCAGATTTCGAACTCGAGCAGGCGAAAGCCGCGCTGCTACGGTTCGACCCAAATCCGCAAACTGCCAAGTCTCCGGACAGTACGCCGTCCGAATGGCGTATGCAAATTCACTCTCCCATCAGTGGTCGAGTCCTTGCGGTTTACCAGGAGAGTTCGGCGGTCGTCACCCCAGGAACCTCACTGGTAGCGGTCGGTGATCCCAAGGACTTGGAAGTCGTCGTCGATGTATTGAGCGAAGATGCTGTTAAGGTTCGCTCTGGGAATGAGGTCGATATTGCCCAGTGGGGCGGGGGAGACATTCTCAAGGGTCGGGTTCGGCGAATCGAACCTCAGGCCTTTACTAAAGTCTCCGCTCTCGGCGTCGAAGAACAGCGGGTGAATATCATCGTGGATTTCGCCGATCCCGTCGAAAAAAGGCAGGCCTTAGGTGATCAATATCGAATAGAGGCGGAAATCGTCATTTGGAAAGGGGAGGACATCGTTCAAGTCCCCGTAAGCTGTCTTTTTCGTCGAAATGATCAATGGTCGGTCTTCATTGTGAAAGATGGCGTGGCAGATCTCCGTCAGATCGAGATTGGCGAGCGTAATACACTCCAGGCTCAAGTGTTGAAAGGATTGGAGCCGGGGGAGAAAGTAATTATTCATCCGGGGGACCAGATAAAGTCTGGGGCAAAGGTCGAAGCTCGCGATTGATGGGATGCATTCAGATTCGGAAGATTTCTAAGCTGTCATCAGGGTAATTCACGACGACATTATCTGATGATTTGGGCGTTACCTCAGTGTGATTGGCGAGTTACCTCCTATCCTTCGTCTTGCTGGTACCCGAGCTCAGGGCTAGAATTTCTTGGTCGATTACCCGCTCGACCGGTGCCGGGCCCTTAACGTTTTCGATCGATCTCGGAATTCATCATCCCCATTGATTGAAATGGGTCGATGGTATTTTGTCTGGCCTATGGGCTAGGAGTAGTCAATGTCTCGATGGGCGATTTCGTGGGTTCTCGTGTTCGCCGCCGCCGTTCTCGTGACGTGGAAGGCCGCCCAGAGCGAAACGGCCAAGGACGCAGACGCGGAGTTATATCGTCTATTCGTCGATGCTCTGGAACACGTGGACCGAAGCTATGTGAAGGAGGTCGATCGGCGGGAACTCGTTGAATCAGCCATCAACGGCATGCTCGAAAAGCTCGATCCGTATTCCACCTTCATTCCTCCCAAAGAGTTTGACAACTTCAGTCGATCGACGACCGGCAAGTTCGGCGGCGTCGGCATTCAGGTCCGTCCTAAGCAGAAGGAAGATACATTTCTCTCCGTGCTGACGCCCGTCGTCGGAACACCGGCGTATGAGGCAGGCGTTCTGGCGAATGACCACATCTTGGCCGTGGACGGCCATCCCGTCGCGGGGATGACCCAAAACGAAGTCGTCGAGAAATTGACCGGCGAGCCGGGGACGGTAGTGAAGATTTCAGTTCAGCACGAGCCCTATGAGCAGCCTGCCGAGGATGTTGAGCTGAAGCGAGCACTTATCAACATCGAAAGCGTCCTCGGCGATCAACACAAACCGGACGATACTTGGAACTACTATGTCGATGAAAAGGACAAGATCGCTTACATCCGCATCTCCTCTTTCATGCAAGAGACCTCCGCGGATTTGAAGAAGACATTGGAAAAGCTGAAAGCGGATGGAACTCGTGGGATCATCATCGATCTACGTGACAATCCTGGTGGTCTTCTCAGTTCCGCGATCGAGGTGTGCGATCTCTTCCTCAAGGAAGGTGTCATCGTCAGTACCAAGGGACGTAACACGCAAGATAAGGTCTACAGTGCATCGGGGGATGCTCTTCTCCCCGAGATTCCGCTGGTGATTTTGGTCAACGGTTGGAGTGCGAGTGCGAGTGAGATCGTTTCGGGCTGCCTTCAGGATCACAAGCGTGCGGTCGTGATTGGTGAGCGAACATTCGGCAAGGGAAGCGTTCAGAATGTCATCGAGTTGGATGACGGCAAGAGCGCTCTCAAGCTGACGACGGCCAGCTATCGACGCCCCAGTGGGAAGAACATCCATCGATTCAACGACAGTAAGGCGGACGATGACTGGGGAGTTCGTCCCAACGACGGCTATGAGGTCAAGCTGACGGACGACGAACATCGCTCGTATGCGATCTGGCGAAATGAGCGGGATCGTATTCACGGGAAACCGCACTCTCCCTCCAAGAAGGAAGAAAAGGCCGCCGATGCTTCGAGCGCCGAAACGAAAGAGGAGAAGCCTGCTGAAGTGAAGGAAGAAAAGAAGGAGGAGA
>JAIEPU010000081.1 GCA_019748235.1 bacterium | reverse complement strand
CACATAAAACGCCGCGAAGTCGACCCGGCTGTTTCGGAATTATCTGCTTCTCTCACCTTACATGAATAAGATGATCAGCATCACCACGAAGGGATCATTGATGTCGCCGCTTCTCTTTTTACTTCTCACGATTCCCATGCAATCCGTCACTCCGGGGGATCATCTTCGCGAGCTGAACGTCGGTATGATGAATCGCAGCTACAAACTCCACGTTCCCCCCGGATACGATCCGAAACAGATGACTCCGCTGGTGATGATCTTTCACGGATTAGGTGGAGACGCCGAGGACATCACCCAGATCAGCGGTATGAGTAAGAAGTCAGACGAAGCTGGATTTCTACTGATCTATCCAAACGGCAGCGGGCCGCGACGATTGATGGGTTTCAATGCGGGAGAGCGCCGCGGCCCCGCCGCCGAGAATCGCCCGGATGACGTTGCGTTTGTGCGGGCCATTCTCGACGATGTCGAGAAAATCGCGAGCGTGGATTCAAAGCGTGTCTTCGCCGCCGGAATCTCGAATGGTGGAATGCTCTGTTACCGCTTAGCGTCGGAAATGTCCGACCGCTTCGCGGCGATCGCATCGATCTCGGGGCCGATCGCCATGCAACTGGCTCCACCTGGGCGACCGGTCCCCGCCCTGCACTTTCACGGAACCGCGGACCGAGTGGTGCCGATTGACGGCCCTGCGAGGGGAACGCCCGCGATGATTCGATTTGAATCGGCGGAAACCACGATTCGCACGTGGTGCAAATTCAATGACTGCATTGATTCTCCGACGATTGAAGAACTACCTGATCGAGTTGACGACGGCACAAAGGTGATTCGAAAGCAGTACCCCTCCAAATCTGGCAAGGGAGACGTCGTGCTTATCCTCATCGAAGGAGGAGGACACACATGGCCTGGCCAACCTCCGCAACTCCCATTTGCTGGTAAATCAACGCGCGACGTGGCCGCCAACGATTTGATTTGGGAATTCTTTCAGCAGCATCCACTCGAATATCCGCAGGTCGTGCATTAATCGAACTGACCTTTCCACTCCGATGGAAGCTTAAGGGGAAGAACTTTTTCTTCTTAGAGTTCGATCTCATCTCCGTAGTTCGGCATGGTCGCCTCGATCCCGAGTCGATCGAGCAACTTGTCGTGAAACATTTGGCGCGGGATCTCTTCTCCATGAGTCAGGAAGACGCGAGGCCTGCTCTCGCGGTATGGCTCTGCCCATGCGAGTAGACCAGATTGGCCTGCATGGGCCGAGAAACCGCCGAGCGTATGAATCTTCGCACGAACGGGGACATTCTCCCTGAAGATCTGGACATTTCTCGCTTTATCCACGAGCCGCCGACCTAGCGTTCCCCTTCCTTGATACCCGACGATGACCACCTGTGTGTGGGAATGGGACAGCCCATGAAATAAATGATGGAGAATTCTTCCTCCAGTACACATTCCACTCGCGGCGATGATGACCATTGGCCCCCGGGCCTTGTTGAGAAGTCTCGATTCCTCAACCGTGCGAGTGTATGTAAGACCCGGAAACAAGAGTGGCTCCATATCGTTCGCGATGAGATGCTGTGCTTGCTCATCATAAAGCTCTCGATGCCGGGAATAGAGCCGCGACACCGACGTTGCCATCGGACTGTCAACATAGACCGGCATAAGGGGAAGCTCACCTTCCCGAACGAATTGACCGATGTGATAAACCAGATCTTGCGTGCGCCCCACGGCGAATGCGGGGATGAGAATCTTCCCCTCTTCCGAATGAGCTGCCTTTAAAACCGCGAGCAATTCGTCACGTGTCTGATCGAGAGGCTTATGATCTCGATCACCGTACGTCGTCTCCATGAGAACAACGTCTGCCGGCGTTGGTGTAACCGGATCACGAAGGATCGGCGAACCGGACAATCCAATGTCACCTGAGAAGACGACTGTGATCGTGCGATTCCCGTCAGTGATCTTCATCTGCACACTGGCCGCGCCGAGAATGTGGCCGGAATCGAAAAAGGTGATCGTTATACCGTCGGCAATCTCCTTCGGGCATTGATAGTCGATCGTCTCTATCAAGCGAAGCGTTCGCTCCACATCGTGGAGGTCGTAAAGCGGCTCTTCCGCCGGCTCCTGTCCTCGCCTGAGTCGTCGGTTGAACTGGGCGCAATCTTCCATCTGAATGGCCGCGGAGTCACGTAGGATGATGTCGGTCAGTTCCGCCGTCGCGACGGTGCAATGGATCGGCCCGTGATATCCATACTTCGTAAAGAGGGGGAGTCGGCCACAATGATCGAGATGCGCATGCGTCAAAACGAGCGCGTCGACCTCCTCGGGCTTAATTCGCGGCAGACGATGATTGTGCCGATCCGATTCGGGCTCTCCTTGATGCATTCCCAGATCGACGATCACTCGCGCGCGGTCGGTGGTAACCAAATAACACGAACCGGTCACTTCTCCCGCCGCACCGTAAAACCCGAGCGTGATCATTTGGCTCTGTTCCCCGCGAAGCACATTCCCCGGCATGCGAATCGTAGCCAGGATAAAACCAATGGCGAGTCCATCATACCGCATGCTCGCTCCGTCTTCCCAGTGACTCGTCAGCCTTTCGTATCTTCGCACGATTAGTGGCTTCCACCACGCATTTCTCGGAACGATGACAACAGCCTCTTGTTGAAATGAATCAAAACTCTGCTGGGGATTCCGAGCTCGATAGCGGATATAAATGAGGTAGCCGTTTAGATTCATTTTCCGGTCGGTGGGGTCGCGTCAACAATGTGTCTTGGATTTTTTTCCCGTTGTCGTGAGCATCTTCAGAAACAGACGCGCGCACTTCTCTCCATCCTAATGATTGCCGCATGGTGCGAGACTGGATGGGGAGTCGATTTCTCGCACGACGTCGTCCCGATCTTGAAGAAGCACTGTGCGAAGTGCCATATCGGCGCGAACAAGAAGGGAGGACTCTCCTTCAATACCCGAGAGGCTTTTCTTCAAGGGGGAGATAACGGCGCGGTCATCAAGCCGGGTGCAAGTGGCGATAGCTCTCTGATCTCCGTCATCGTCTCACGCGACTCCGATATTCAGATGCCTCCCGAGGGGGAAAGACTCTCCGACAGGGAAGTAGCGATTCTCACCGATTGGGTAAATGCGGGTGCTACTTGGGATGAAGGGTTCGTCTTTCAAAAGCCCGCTTATGAACCACCGCTAAAACCACGTCGCCCAGAATTACCTCCGGCGGTGGAGGGACGGACAAATCCCGTCGATCGAATCATCGATCACTACCTTTCGTTGCACCAGAAGGAGCGGCCAAAACCTCTCGATGATGTTGCATTTGCCAGGCGAACGTCACTCGATCTTGTCGGTCTGCTTCCCAATGTCGACGAACTCAATCAGTTCCTCTCGGACAAAAGTCCAGATCGGCGTGAACGTTGGATACAAGGTCTCCTTGCGAAGGATACCGCTTACGCCGAACATTGGCTTACCTTCTGGAACGATCTGTTGCGAAATGACTATGGCGGCACCGGGTTTATTACGGGGGGACGAAAGCAGATCAGTAAGTGGCTCTATCGATCACTCACGGACAATAAGCCGTACGACCAGATGGTTCGCGAACTCATTGCCCCCACGGCGGATTCCGCTGGTTTCAGCGAGGGAATCCGTTGGCGAGGCACCGTGAGCGCAGGCCAGACGGTGGAAATTCAGTTCGCCCAGTCCGTCGGGCAGGCTTTTCTGGGAATCAATCTGAAGTGCGCGTCATGTCATGACAGCTTCATCGATCGTTGGAAACTGGATGAAGCATACGGCCTTGCCGCGATTTATTCGAATCAAACACTCGATATTCATCGGTGCGATAAACCCATTGGAAAGCAAGCGGTGGCGAGTTGGCTGTTCCCCGAGTTGGGTCAGGTCAATCCCTCCGACCCGCAGCCCGAACGCCTTAAGCAACTTGCGGGACTTATGACCCATCCGGAAAATGGACGCTTCACTCGCACCATCGTCAATCGCCTCTGGCATCGTCTGATGGGGAGAGGCATCGTTCATCCCGTTGACGCCATGCAGACGGAGCCCTGGAATGCGGACCTCCTTGATTTTCTCGCGGTCGACTTTGCCGATCATCATCATGACTTGAAGCACACGCTCGAATTGATCGTCACCTCGGCCGCCTATCAATCCCAATCGGAAATCATCAGCCAGCAGTCGGACGAAAGGAATTATGTCTTCGCCGGTCCAAGGTCAAAGCGTTTGACGGCGGAACAATTCGTTGATGCGGTTTGGCAGATCACAGGAACCGCTCCCACGAAGATTGATGCACCATTCGCGCGGGGAAAGCTTGGAGCGAATTCCAACGAATGGAACGAATTAAAAGGTCGTTGGGTCTGGTCATCCGCAGACGCCTTCACCAAAGGCTCAGTTCCCGGAGAGACGGTCACGATTCGAAAGAAGTTCTCTCTACCGGCCGATCCGGTGCGTGCGGGGGGAGTCTTCTCCTGTGACAATGAATGCCGTGTTTACGTCAACGGCAGTAAAGTCTTCTCCACATCTCATTGGGAAGAAATCGACGGCGTCTCGCTCGATGCAAAGCTACATAGCGGCAAGAACGAAATCATCATCGTTGGCAAGAACGGGGGCGATTCACCGAATCCAGCCGCCCTATACGCCGAAATGCTCGTTCGAATGCCGGATGGAACTTTGCAATCCATCGCGACTGATGAAACTTGGGAGTGGACCTCGGCAGAACCGGATGATAAAGGGCTTTTTAAGAAACATCCGAAAGATTGGAAACCGGTGGTCGTCGCCGGCGAGCCCTCCCTTTGGAGCGGAAGAGTGCAGGATGACTTGCGAGCGCACCTTATTCAAATCGTTCTTCAGCCGCAGATGATGGTCCGCGCGTCCCTTTTGAAAAGTGACTTCTTGCAGCGAACGCTGGGTCGTCCGAATCGGGATCAGATCGTCACGACTCGTCCCAATGACTTGAGCACGCTCGAAGCCCTCGATCTCAATAACACTCAGGTGCTTGCGGACGAACTGATAGCTGGCGCGAAAAAATGGCTCAGCGAATACGGTTCCGATCAAAAGAGGCTGGTTCAAAATGTTTATTTGACCATGTTGTCCCGCACCCCGACGAATGATGAAGAATCGCTCGCCCTTGAGTGTTTGGGGGCAAAGCCCGCGCCGGAACAGGTCGAGGATCTCCTCTGGGCGATTCTAATGCTGCCGGAATTTCAGCTCGTTCGGTGACTTTGGAGAGTGATAATGACACCGTCCTTGAATCACGATTTTCAAGAATCCGAACCAATCGCACGACGAATGTTCTTGAAGCAGCTCGCCGCCGCCAGTGCGGCGACTCTTTCATTTGCCGAACCTCGCCTTCTCGCAAATGACAAGATCGTCCAACCCATTCCCAAAGCAGATGCATGCATTCTCCTTTGGATGGGAGGAGGAATGGCGGCCCCAGACACCTTCGACCCCAAGAAATACGTCCCGTTTAAAGTCGGTGTGCCGGTGA
>JAIEPU010000310.1 GCA_019748235.1 bacterium | reverse complement strand
ACGATATCATCATCGCGGATGGAGAGGGTCCAGGCTCCGACCAAGTATTCGGGGATGAAGGCGACGACATCCTGATCGCGGGGGGCGGCGCCGACTTACTGAACGGCGGCAAGGGGTCAGATTTACTTGTCTCAGGAGCCGTCACTAGTTTCGATGTGGCGGCCTATCTCCAGATCCAAGCGGAATGGACCAGTCCGAGACCGATTGCCGACCGAGTCGCGAATTTGAATGGGACCGGTTCCGGTCCGCGTGAGAACGGGGACGTCTTCCTCACATCGTCAAACGTAACCATCTCCGACCACGCGGTTGACGAAGTATTCGGCGGCGCTGACGAGGACTGGCTTACTTCTGGCGAAGAGGATGTCATAGAAGATGCGGAATTCGACGACATCGTCGGATTGCTCCCCATTTGAGGAACCGAGTATCTATCAGCAAGCGGCACTCTGCGGGCGAGCATGCAGTCTGACGATTGATGCTGCCTTCATTGCCATTGAGCACGGCAGCCGACCTTTCGCTGACGAGCGGTTATCGATCATCGTCAACATAGCGTCGGCCATTGATCGAGTTGGCTTGCAAGAATCGATCGCTGCGCTAGGGCATCAATCGGATGAGAACTTCATTACGCCGTAATGGACCGGGCGTCCATGGAGGATCGTATCCCGCTAATTCGGCCCGGGCCTCGCCCGTTAGTCCCCTCTCCTTCATCCATGCGCGAAGTCGGCTCTCCGCTGCGGCAATCGCAGAGGCATTGATCTGGCCTGTGAATACAATCACGGCGAAGCGTCCGCCGTCCCGTTTGCGAAGCTTGACATTCTGACCGGACGGTTCGGGCACATGGCGTTCGGCGACTTCCTTGGGAAGCACGAAACCCATTTGGCCGGGCTCCGCTTGAGAATTCGACTCCATGAATACAGGAGTCGTCATCGCGATCTTCTGCTTGTCCGAGTTGTCGCCGCTGATGTAACCGAAAAGTCGCATGAAGCTTCCATCTTCCTCTTTTGCCAGGGGCGGCATTGAGGTAGTCGCCATCATCAGATCGGGGTATTCGCGGACTTCGAACGGCGACTCCGCCTCGACAACCGTGTACTCGGCGGATTCGTAGGCGCTTCGACTCATCAACTTCCACCCGAAGAACAAGGCCACGAAAAGAACGACCGAGCCCATTACCCAGATAATCATGCGTTTTCGAACCATTGCTGATACGGCATCCTAGTTATTCGCTTTGAACTCTCACCCTGACGTGATGCTTGAGGATGATCTGCTTGCCCGGCCGAAGCAAGCGGCATTGTCATCAGCTCAGTCTTTAAAAGACGGAACTTCTCACGCGGACCAATGAATCATGCGACGCCGAGCGGCACTCGGTTTGTACGCAACAAATTCGGCCACCCTTAGACAGTAGGAAGTCGATCTCGGTCTGCCTGCTTGATTGCGAAACAGTTTTGACTGACGGCCCGTTTCCATTTCAACTGATGGCCCCCCGGAACGCCGGTAGAACTCGACTACCCATCCACTTCGACGAAGCTGGCCGAGGCGATCCGTGCGTCCCATTCTGCTTGAAATGTATGCAAGTTTTGCCGGATCACACAGCAGTGGCGGCGATCGGCACTCACGGGAATTAAGCAGAGTATGTGACCTCCGGATCTCGCAAAATCGAGGCCGAGCAGACCGCCCAGGAGTGAAACCCGCAGGAGTGAGTTACTTGATTGGGCGATAAAGCAGACGTCAGTACCTGGATGGAAAAGTCTCCAATTCTCGTGAAATTGTGGATTTATGGATCCTAATCCACTCTCGAAGTTGAGGATTCCATGGCCAGCCATCGCGGTTCACCCAAAAGCAAAATCCTGATGCAACCCCGGAACTTCTTCAAGTGCACTGACCGCGGGAAATATGGTCGTCTGCACTCCGGCGCACCGTTTGCTTTCCAGAAGCTCATTCAAGCGTCATTCCGGTTCTTTCGTGGGGATTCACGTCTGATCTGCTTTGCAAAGATCGGCCGTCGGAGGGGAACATGATCAAGAAGATCTTTCTGGCACTGGGATTCATATTTGCTGTCTTAATCGTGGGATTCATCGCCCTATTGTTTTGGGCACAACGCGCTGGCTCGCAACAACAAGAACGGTTCTTTAAGGCGGTTGCGACGGGCGATCCTAATACCCTCTTGGCACTGTGTGATCCGGCACTCCGCGAGCAGATCGATGCTCCCGTGCTCGCTGCTTGGATGGCCGAGGTCCAAAAGCAGCTCGGTGATTACAAGGGGCTTAGCAAAACAAGCTTCTCCACCGAGGCGAATACCACAGACCAAGGAACCCTCGTCCACAGCGAGGGAACCGTTAATTTCGAGAAGGGAGACGCAACGTCTGATCTGGAATTCCTTAACGATCTGCTCGTAAAGTTCTCGATCAATTCCGACAAGATACCGCCAGACTGGTTTACCGGTCCCACCGATACCACGCTCTACCGCGAGCGCGGCGAAAAATTCATTCGGAAGCTTTTCGAAAGCAACAAAAAAGAGACGGTGGAAATGATGCATGAGAGTCTGCGGCAGACTCTTCCGGACGACAAGCTCGAATCCATGATGGAGGAACTCGCAGCCCAAGCGGGCCCGCTGAAGTCAATCGAGTTTCAAGAGGCGAAGTTCTCCGCCGACGACGTTCAAAGGCTCGTCGTGAGCTATCGCGTCGAATGCGAGAAGAACTCTCTCGACGCAACGGTCAGTTTTCACTTCGCTGGTCTTCAAGGACATCTTTCGGGATTTGATTTTAAGAGTGCCCAAGCAAACGAACCTGGCAACTAACGACGGTCTCGTCTGAATTAAAATCGAACTCCTTTTGCATGAGGGATCGGATTCTTTTGTCGTCCGGAGGCATGTCGGTCCGTGATTAGGGAGATCTCGCTTGAAGTTGTCTGGCCTCAACCCCTCATCTCTGCATCACTCTCCAAATCATATCAGTCAAACTCTCGGCTATTAGATCATCGGCTTTAGACGAAGATTCGCGCGTCTGCTGGTGCAAGTAACGCTCGCCGGCCCATACGAGGAGTCGTCCAAGCTGCTCAGCTTGTTCCGCAGAGAGGCGAGGTCGGCGCTGTCGAATTGACTCTCCAACCGCACGGGCGATTTCGTGGATCGTGTCCCGCCATCCGAATCGAGTTTCTTCGTCATATTCGGCATGTTCAATGATGCCCATCAGTACCGCGCTATGAAGCCGCCAAGTGGCGATGAGTTGTTCGATCGCATGTTTGAGCACCTTGCGATTCGCTTTGGGATTCGAAAGAAATGGGGCGGCAATCGTTACCCACTCTCCTGTTTCGGTTCTTCCTAAAGCAGCAATCAAGTCTCGCTTCGAACGAAAGTGTAGATAGAACGTCGCACGAGAGATTCCCGCCTCATTCACAATCCGGTGGATACTGAGTCTTGCGAACGCCTCACCGAGAGCCAGCAGACGCCGTGTGGCGTCGAGAATCTGCTGACGTGTGTGAGCCCGCCGATCAATCTCCGCAGACCTGCTAACAGTCACACTTCGTGCTGCATTCATATCGAGTCCCTCGTATTATTTAGACTTAAAGCGAACGGGTAGCGATTTGAATTGATTGAGGAACATCCCCCGCGTGCGTTTGGGTTTATCCACCAATTCGAATTCATGAAGCCGCGATATCGTCTCTTCGAAAAGTACTTTCAGCTCAAGTCGGGCCAATGGAGCCCCCAAACAGAAGTGTCGTCCCCCCGCACCGAATGCTTGATGCTCGACCACGGGGCGGCGGACATCAAATCGCTCTGGATCTTCGTATATCGTCTCGTCACGATTACTCGAAACGAACCAGAGAAGGACTTTGTCTCCCGCCCGAATTGTCTCGCCGTGCATCTCAACATCACGATTAGCAGTGCGCCGGAAATGGGCGAAAGCGGGGAAGCATCGAAGAATTTCCTCCACCGCCGACGGAATTCGTTCGGGGGCTACGGCCATCCACTCCATCTGTTCCGGCCGTTCAATCAGGGCGTGCATTCCACTGGTATAAACACTCTTAGTGCTATCGGTGCCAGCCGACAGCAGCAAGCCGAACATCATCAAGAGTTCCACATCATCGAACTTATCGCCGTCAACTTCGGCTTGGGCAAGAGCACTCAGTAGATCCGCCGACGGACGGGAGCGACGCTCCGAAATCAGCTCATGAAGAATAGGAGCCGCTTCCGCAAGCATCTCTCCCATCTGCCCCCATTCCTTACGAAGGTCCGTGTCATCCCATGCCAGGCCGATATTTGCCCATTCAATGAGCTTTGAATCCAAGTTCTCTGGGGTTCCCAAGAGAGAGCCGATGACCCGAGCCGTCACGACGGCACCGACATCGCTCACAAGATCCCCACTTCCGCGGGCTGCCAATGTATCGATTGCGTGACGTGTAATCTGTCTTATCATCGCTTCGTGCTCGGCGATCCTCTTCGGAGTGAAGGCTTTCTGAAAAAGAGCCTTTACACGGTCGTGCCGAGGAGGATCCATCGAAATCATCTGCTGCCGTTGCATTTCGACGGGAATGCCAATGTCGTCGAGCACAGCGACACCGCCACGTTCCGACGAAAACGTCTGCCAATCCATACTGATCTGGCGAACGTCGGCAGCGCGCGTGATTGACCAAAATCCAGTCTCATCGGGCCGCGATGCGAACGGACTCCAATGAACGGGTGCTTCACGACGAAGCCGCGCGAAGATCGCGTAGGGCGGACCATCTTCCCACAGTTCGAGATCCCCCAGGTCAATATCCTGAACATCTAGTGTGTCGGCGATGCTCACGGCGAGACTCCTTCCAGAATCACCTGTTTCACGCTGTCCGCACGCACTATACTCTAACGCTAGACATAGTGTCTACTTTGTGGAAGGAATAAGGAATGGCTCAGCAGACCGACCAATCTTGGATTTGCGAAGCATGCGGCTGGATCTACGATCCGCTCGAAGGAGATCCCGATAGTGGCATCCAACCGGGAACGCATTTTGAACAGATTCCTGAGAACTGGTGTTGCCCCGTTTGCGGTGCGAAGAAGTCAGACTTCGTCCTCTTCAGTCGATGATATCGAGTGACCTATTTCAATGAGAGATGGTGTTCTCGTTACCAAAGTCAGGCTTGGGACAGGATGCACTGATCTGATTCGGGTTTTGATCCCTCTCGAAGGAAATATTTGAAGAGCGAGTCCACCGTAGAGTCCAGCGAAGGTCAGTTGACACTCTCGAGCGGAGGCACGGAAAGAATCAAATCAACCTACAAATGGTAATCATCGATCGTCGACCCTGAATTTCTGAATGCGGTGATTAAAAGAATCGACGATGAATAAATCTCCCTTCTTGTCGATAACTAATCCGTGTGGCGCGTAGAATTTGCCCGGTTCCGTCCCTTCGCCACCAAAACCGGTCAAGTATTCTCCCGATGGCGTGAATCGTTGAATTCGTCCCCCAATGGCACTTGCCCAAAGTCGGTCGTG
>JAIEPU010000207.1 GCA_019748235.1 bacterium | reverse complement strand
ATTTCCGCGCCGACGACCTGTCGGCGGAGGTCATCAAGGCACTGGTCGCTCGGACCGGGATCGATCCCACCCAGGTCGATGACGTTCAATGGGGTTGTGTTCAACAACAGGGAGAGCAGGGGTTCAACATCGCCCGCAACGCTCTTCTCATTGCTGGCCTTCCGATTGAAACGGCCGGTGTGACGGTCAACCGCCTTTGTGCTTCGAGTCTTCAGGCGGTGAACAATGCGGCCATGAACATCGCGGCCAATGTCGAAGATGTTCAGATTGCCGGCGGTGTGGAACACATGGATCACATCCCGATGAGCAAGGATTACAATCCTTCGCCTCGTCTGTTCCATCATCACTGCGAAGCGATCATGCAGATGGGTTTGACGGCTGAGTACCTCACCATGAAGTACGGCATCTCCCGTCAGCAACAAGATGAGTTCGCTGCTCGCAGCCACAAACTTGCCGCTGCCGCGACGGACAGCGGTCAGTTCAAGGGAGAGGTCATTCCTCTCTGGGGTCGGCTCGAAGACGGAACGAAGGCGATCATCACTGAGGATCAGTGCATCCGACGTGATACGTCCGTTGAATCGTTGTCGAAGCTTCCTCCCGCGTTCAATCCGGCCACCGGTTCGGTGACGGCAGGGAACAGCTCTCCGATGAACGTCGGCGCGGCTGCTCTCCTGATCATGAGTGAGGAGAAGGCTCAGCAGTTCGGCCTCAAGCCGATCGCAAAGGTCAAGGCGATGGCGTCTGCGGGCGTCAACCCGGAAGAAATGGGGATTGGCCCTGTTCCCGCGATCCAGAAGGCTCTCAAGCGAGCCGGTCTCAAGCTCGATGACATCAACATCATGGAGCTTAACGAAGCCTTTGCCGTCCAAACGCTAGCCGTCGCAAAGGTTCTCGGGATCGACCCTGATAAGAACAAGGTCAACCTCCGCGGTGGCGCCATTGCGATTGGCCATCCGCTTGGCGGAAGTGGTGCCCGTATCGTCTGCACCCTGCTCCATCGAATGAAGGCCGAGGGTGCAAAGTACGGCCTGGCGTCGATGTGTATCGGCGGTGGCCAAGGTACCTGCACCATCTTCGAGGCGTGCGAGAACTAATTTCTCGCGGTCTGAAGTTCATCATCGGGCGAGATTTCGGTCGGTGATGAAATGGAGAAAGGAGCGGTCCAGACGGCAGGACCGCATTGAGATAACAACGGCCCGTTCCGGATAATTCCAGGGACGGGCTTGTTGCATTCGATTGACAATCAATCGACACTAGAGCGATTCCCATCGGTCATTGCGTACAGAACCTGGGATCCGCCCATTTCGGATTTCGCAAGTACCGTGTAAGTCGTTCGCGACTCGTCCAAGATGACGTTCACATCGGCTCTAGTCTTGGCGACCAAGAATCGCGCGTGCGAGATGTGCATTTCAATGTCGCGAGTCCTTGATGACGCCGTGACAAGTACATGAAGAGTCGTTCCGGTTCGGCGATCCAAGAGACGTTTGCTCGCTCTCTGGGAAGGGGATGCCGAACGAGGCCAATCGTTTCGTCAGGGGGGATATTCGATGTCGACGACCAATCTATCAGCGATGCATCGTCAAGTGGCCGATCGACTCGGCCCGCGCTCGGCGATGGCGTTCAAGAACGCGGGAATGTATCGGCTTATTACTTGGTCGGACTATCGAAAGCGAGCCGACGATGTCGCGGCTGGTTTGATTTCACTGGGCATCCTTGCCGGTGATCGCATTGGTATTCTCTCAGAGAACCGTCCTGAATGGCTTTTCAGTGACATCGGCATGCTTGCTGCGGGTGTCGTCACCGTGCCGATGCACTCACCCCTTTCTCCCAAGCAAGTCGAGTATGAACTCCACCATTCCGACAGCCGCGCGGTTTTCGTCAGCACACAGGCTCAGGCGAACAAGGTTCTGGAGGTCGTCGAGAATGTTCCGAATCTCGAGTTCATGATTTCGTTCGATCCCGTCGACACGAAAGGGAAGATCAAGAACATTCCGTTTGCCGCTCTTTGCCAGCGCGGTTTCGAAACGAAGTGCGAAGGGCTGCAGCAAGTGCTGGAGCGAGAGAGAACGACCAAGGCGGACGACCTCGCCACGATTATTTACACGAGCGGCACTACCGGCTTGCCGAAGGGTGTCATGCTTTCGCACGGCAATTTGCTCTACAACACCGAGTGCGTTTACAAGGTTTCAGCGATCCAGGGATTCGATCATTTTTTGAGCTGGCTTCCCTTTAGCCACATCTACGCTCGTGTGATCGATCATTTCCTTGGCATCATGGCCGGCGCGATCATGTACCTCGCTGAATCGATCGATACGCTTCCGCGCAATCTCGTGGAGACGCAGCCCACCGCCATGAGCGCGGTCCCCCGCTTCTATGAGAAGGTTTGGGCCATGCTCGAAGTCTTGCCCGAGGATATTCGGAATCAGAAGCTTCGGCAGATCTTCGGCATGCGAATCGATCGCCTGAGTGCGGGTGGGGCTCCGCTTCCCAAGCACATTGCCGAGGGATTCCTCAAAGCCGGCCTGACGATTTTCGAGGGTTACGGCATGACCGAATCGGGTTGTGCGCTCACGTCCAATCGCCCCGGATCAAACAAACCTGGAACCGTCGGTCTCCCTCTTCCTGGGATCGAACTGAAGATCGCTTCCGATGGAGAAGTGATCACTCGTGGTCCGCACGTGATGAAGGGGTATTGGAAGAATCCCGAGGCGACCGCGGAGACGATCGTTGATGGTTGGCTTCACACGGGTGACGTCGGCGAATTTGATGAAGACGGCTATCTCAAGATCACCGATCGAAAGAAGGACATCTTCGTCACCTCGGGTGGAAAGAACATTTCTCCTGCCGAACTCGAACGCGCGCTCACCGAAGACGTCTACATCGAGCAAGCGGTCGTCTACGGCGACGGAAAGAACTTCATCACCGCGATGTTGATTCCGAACTATCAGCACATTCAGCCGAAACTGCAAGAGATTGGCGCCACGCTCAATGCTGAAGGTGAATTCCTGACAGATCCGAAGCTCATTGCTTTTCTGACGGAGCGAGTCAACGCGGCCATGTCCGCATTCAGCAAGCCCGAGCGAGTGAAGAAAATCCTGATTCGAAAGAACCCCTTCACCATCGACAATGATGAATTGACCGTGAGTCTGAAGGTACGCCGCCGTCATGTGATGAAGAAATATAAGGAGCAGTTCGAAGCACTCTATCAGGGAGCTCCTCCCTCGGATCTCAATGAAGATCAATAATCGGCAGATTCACCAGCTTGTCTGGTTTATCGAGTAGTGTTCACACCGTTAAACAGAATTGATACCGCGTGATGTTCGTCGCGCGGCCGTATTGGTTCAGCCAACACCACGTCCTCTTCACTTCATCGGTGAAGAGGATTTTCATTTAGAGGTCTGATTCCACCAATCGCACACAGTGATGCGACCCCAATTTCTTTTTTACACCTCCGCCCTTCTTGCGTGTTTTCCCTGCAAAATCACTCGCATCAACAATGTCATTCGCGTGGGATCCATCGCAGTCGTCGCACGATCATCTGCAAAAGGCGAACCATGCTTTCGGATTTGTTTCTTCGATTCGTGCACGCCACTTGCTTCTGACATCAAGGGCGGAAGCAATCCACAGCCGGCCGTATTACAGCGACCGATGTCACTCCGTTCCCGAATGCGGATGGGCGCTGAGTAGCTTTCGACTGTTGGCCGACTCGGATCACTGCGTCTCTACGCGAACGCCCTACTGGGTCGCTCGTGGAGAGAGCAGCGCAGAAATCGATACACGAAGGAGCAAGCATCATGCAGCGGAATCGAACTCTCATCGTAGCAGCGTTAGTGATGGCAACATTAGGGGCTGTCAATGTAGCGCAAGCGCAGCGCGGCGAAGGAAGGGGTGGCCCACGGGGTAACGGCGGGCAAGGGGGACCGCGCGGCAATTGGCAAGGGGGTCGGCCAGGTGGAAATCCCGGTGGGCAAGACCGTCAACCTGGCGGGAATCCCGGCGGAAATTGGCAGGATCGTCGACCGGGCGGGAATCCTGGCCGGGAGTGGCAAGGTGGTCGACCCGCGGGGACGCCGAATGAACGCTTCAATCGAGGAGACGAGCAGCGAAGATTTTATCCTCCTAACAATCCCGGTGGGCCGGGGGCTAACCGTCAGACTTGGATGCAGGATCGTCGAAACTATTGGCAGAACAACATGAGCAATTTGCGAAACAATCCTGCCCAAGTGCATCAAAACTGGATGCAGCAGAGGAACCAGTGGCGCAACAATTTCAATAATCCAGGCTATCGTAATCAGTTCTACGGCAATCGAAACTCTTGGGGGAATAACTGGGGATTCGGGGGCTCCCCCTTTGGATCCTTCGGATACTTCGGTGGTCGCAACAATCCCTTCGGATATTACGGCCTAGGAAGTCCGTACCTTGGTGCGCAGAACTATTATGGGAATTGGTACCAAGGCCGATGGGGTGGCCCACTCTTTGGGAATAACTGGAACGGCTATTGGAATCGCCGATTCAACGCCTACCCCTTAGCGACGGCTTTAGGCCTGAGTTCGTGGGCGCTCAACGGCGGAATGTATTCCTTCGGACTCGGGAACTACAACAACCCGTTCTATACCTCCGGGGGGGGGCTCGGTTACGTCAACTATAACCAGCCCTTCGTCGCTGACACGACGAGTTATTCCTCTTCTTATGCCGCATCGGACGATACCGGCGCGACGTCGGACAACCCTTCGATGGTGGCGTTCGGCGAGGCCCGCTCAGACTTCAGGAACGGTGATTACAACGGTGCTTTACAACGCGTGAATAAGGCACTGGAAACATCGCCGAGAGATCCAATTCTTAACGAGTTCCGCTCGCTCGTACTCTTCGCCCAAGGAGATTACCGTCAATCCGCGGAGGCACTACACCCAGTCCTGGCACTCGGTCCAGGGTGGGATTGGGCGACGATGGCGGGACTGTATGGGAATGTCAACACCTACACGGACCACCTTCGAGCCTTGGAGAAGTATCGGAATAACAACCCCGACGCCCCGGAAGCACGCTTCTTGCTCGGTTATCATTACATGACCACCGGTCATCGAGATGCCGCCTCGCGGGAATTCGAGCGATACAACACGCTCGTCAAGGACGATTCAGTAGGGAAGAATCTTTATCAACTCGTCAGCTCGCAGGGAGATGAGAACGAGAAGAACCCACAGCTCGAAGAAGCGATCCGTTCTGCCGAGAAATCGGTAACCCCGACCGCAAACGTCGATCACAAGCGTTTGATCGGAACCTGGAAGGCAGAAGGAAAGGATTCCAAGAGCTACACCGTTGAACTCAAAGAGGATGGTGAATTCCAGTGGACGTTCAATGGTAACGATCAGACCAAGACGCTCGAAGGGGCGTACGTCGTCGATAAGGATACGTTGATCCTCGAACCGAAATCGGGGGGCGCGCTCCTGGCCAAGATCGATGTTAAG
>JAIEPU010000092.1 GCA_019748235.1 bacterium | reverse complement strand
CTCTTCGAGCACTTTACACCCAGTGGGACCCAATTATCTGCCGATCCGGTCCCCGTTTAAGCGCCGATCTCCAAACGACGATTAACGAAATCGGCTAAACTTAGGAGTTTTCAATCATCTTGATCGACTCCCGATGGAGCGGAAGCGAGTTCGCGGGGAGGAACGATATCAGTCATTTCACAGCAAGTAGGAGCTTCCATTGAGTTCAGATCAACCGACTTTGAACTCATCGTCCAAGCGGTCAATTGGACGGCTTTTGTGGGTGACGATCGAAAGTTGGCAGACCGACAATGTTCCACGACTGGGTGCTGCTCTCGCGTATTACACCGTCTTTTCACTCGCTCCGCTTCTCGTCATCGCGCTGGCGATCACTGCGTTTGTTTTTGGACGAGAGGCGGCCACCCAAGAGATGCAGGTACAACTCCATAAGCTGCTGGGGGACCCAGGTGCGGCAGCCGTTCAAACGATTCTTGAAAGTGCCAGTGCACCGAAGACTGGAACCTGGGCAGCCGTTATCAGTGTGTCTATCCTGTTGTTCGGAGCATCGGGCGTCTTCTTTGAACTTCAAAACTCCCTCGACTTGATATGGAAGGTCGATCCCTCGAAGCATGGGGGTATACTCCGGACTGTCATCGCCAGGTTCCGATCGTTTCTGATGGTGCTATGCATTGGGTTTCTGCTGTTGGTTTCTTTGGTCATCAATGCGATTCTCTCAGGTGTCTTATCGGCGACGAATGAGTGGACGGAGCATAGCGCTTGGCTGAGCCAAACCAGTAACACGTTTATTTCATGGTTTTTGGTGACGCTTCTTTTCGCGCTGATCTTCAAGGTTCTTCCAAGCACATCGGTCGCTTGGAGCGATGTGTGGCTGGGCTCTGCCTTCACCGCCGGTCTCTACACCTTGGGGAAACACCTGATCGGATTGTATCTTGGGCGTGTGTCTATCGTTTCACCCTACGGAGCGGCTGGTTCGATCGTCATCATTTTGCTTTGGACTTACTACTCAGCTCAAATCCTATTCTTTGGCGCGGAATTCACACACGCATATGCCTGCATGTTCGGTTCTCGCTCCAAAAAATCGGAGGAACCGAAACCCTGATTCGCGACCACTCGGTGCGAAATGAAGTCAACTGGAAGATATGTCGTTCAATAACCAGTGGTGAGATCGGGATACATTCGTTCGGCAAAGGAGTTGGCCGCCCTTCGCTCATCTTTCCGCAGCCGACCACTCGCAATCCACTGCACCCAGCGAGGAATACGACCGACTTTTTCTCCCGATAGATAAGCGAGCACGAATGACTTGGCGCATTTCTCCAGCAGTTCGAGGTTGAATACGGCGCGATCGGGACTGGTTCCCAAACAAATGACACTGTTTACATGAACAAAGGCGTTTCCACCTTCACGCAATTGCTGGTATGCCGCGGCCGTGCCCCACCGAGGAACAGCCGTGCCGAGTTGTCTAATTTGTTCATCGAAAATGGCCGGCATAGGAATATCGAGCTGAGCGAGCCTAGATCCCCACAGGGAATGAGCCACGACAATCACCCCCACATCACTCCGCGCGGAATAGATTTCACGGTGCAACCGCAGTACCGCATCATCGCTCGATCCTGAAAGCGGCCATTCGGCCATCGACAGATTATTCGTTCCAGATCCCAAAAGTAGGGAGGGACGTTCCGCGAATCGAGCGGAGATCGAATCCGCCTCATTTCCGAATAGGCCCTTCTTCCGCAATCGGTCGACGGATTCAACGAATGATGAATGCAACATGGGCGAATGAGAGTCAGCCACTCCGGACATGGTTGATGCTTCCTCGATTGAAATCACTTCACGGCTCGTTGGAGAACGCCCTCATATTATTGATTGCACCCAAGATTATATTTGCACGCCTTCGATCGAGACTTCTCTGTCACTTCAGAGTGACCGCGCGATTTTTGCAGACATGTTGTCATCGCTTAACTCGCCCCGGCCCGATGCTACCGAAAAGTAGCTTCCGAGAGGATGCGTCGGACAAGATCACCGAGATTGCCATTCGCATCGTGTGATTTCATCCGCTCCTTGAGAAACTGAGCTGCCACTTTCTCCAACAGTCGAACATTGTCCATCGCATCCTCCATGTCTTTGCCGCCGCAAACGATCCCGTGATTCCTGAGCAAATAGCCGTTTGACGACCGCGTCAGCGTCTTCTCGAACGCTCGTGCGAGAAACCATGTTCCGGAAGGAGCATAAGGGACAACCGGTACAACAGGTCCCAACCGAGAAGCCTCCGACTGGGGCAGGATCGGAATCGATTGATTAATTAGCGCGACGCCGCTCGCGATTGGTTGATGCGTATGAATGGAAGCGCTGAAATCCGGACGAAATCGCAGAAGCCGTGCATGTAATCCGCTTTCCACGGAGGGCTTTTTCCTCGCATCAATTCGTTTGAGCGTCTTCAGGTCGAGCACGCAAATGTCTTCGGGGGACATGGTGTAATAGTCTGCTGCCGACGGAGTGACGGCAAATGCCGATTCATCGATCCGCATGGCAATATTACCACCGGTGCCTGGCAAAAACCCTTCATCGGCCAAGGTTCGACAGGCATCCAGGATCCGACGGCGTACCTCAGAAGCACTGCTTTTCATTTCTTCGAACGACCTCATGCGAAGAGGATTGAACTCCGAACGGTCAGGTAACAATCTTAAGACTTTTACCTTCTCAATGCTTACCAAGACTGAATGAGGATTCCGGATTCGTTCTTCGAAGTTTTCAGAAAATGATGGTGAGGCTACGAAGACAAACGAATCTGATGCGAGAATGACCCTTTTTACAAGCAGAGATCGAAGGCCGAAGCCTCATTTGGAATTCTTTGAGTCGACGGCTTTTTGCGAGGCGCTGATGAGTTCTCGCACTCTCTCTAGATGAACGGGAGATCGGGCAAATAGCCCACGGCCAAGTTCAGGAGTACCGTCGCCTCGAAGCGGTATGACCGCCAACGCTTCGTAAATGTCCGAGAAACCACCGGCATCGTAGTGGTCATAAATAGCGACAAGGAGGAAGTCCTGCTGAATGAGTTCGTCGGGGATATCAGCATCGAGCGTCACCCATCCCCGGCAGGCTCCTTGAGATGCATTGCGACCCTCCATTTCGATGATCGTTCGGTTGTAAGGGCGACTCTTCGCCACATCAAAGAAACAATCGAACGAGGCATTTGATGGAATCCGGTATGGACCACCGATTCGGCGCGCATTTGCTACCAGTAAATGTCCCTTTTGCCGTTGCTCGCCTTGGATGAAGTTCGGTGACCATCCCTGCGTTTTATTCGTCGTGGGTTCACCAGGTTTTTGCTCACTGAGAACACTCGCCAGCGAGTTCTTAATCAAGTCTGTCGCGTCCTGAAGATGGGATAACGTCGTCTCGACTGCAAGCACCCCATTTGTTTCCTCAAGATTGGCAATTGCCGCCGGCTCTTTGCATTCTGATGAAATACCGAAGTAACCGCTAACAACCAATATCGCAGATATCGCGATCAATACGGCGTGAGCAATTCGTGAGAATCCCAGGTCAATAGGGATGATCACTTGCTTCGGATATTGCGCAAGCACGCTTCTTGCCAAAAGCGATGCGAAGATCGACAGCCCACCGAATACTCCGATTGCGAGCAACCAATCAAACATTAGCACGAATCGGTCACTGTAAACCCCGAATGCGGCGACTCCCATGACGGACCAAAACCAAAGATTTGCCACAAATAGACCTTGATCCAAACGCAGAATCGAACGGCCGAGCGCAAGTGCGGCCATGGACCATATGATAAATCGCCCGCGAATGTCACCTCCCCAGAACAATCCCCCGATCATGAAAGCGATGCACAGATAAAACAAAAGCCATCGTCCCGTTGTGACTCTCGAAAAGCTTTCATCTTTGATGATACCGATCGCAGAGAGTATCAATGTCCCGGCAAAGAGCGACTGGTACCAATAAAACCAAGGGCTATCGAGACTTACCTCGATAATATCCCAAAACAGCTTTTCGACTCGTCCAGCGTAAACCCAGGGATGTTGCTTGAGGTTCTCTTTCGCTTTACCCATGTAGTAATCGTAGCGGTCCTTAGTCGTCGTGAGACCGAGCGCGCGGGTTTCAAGTTCAACTTCCGACGACCAAGATCCGTAATCAAGAGATGTGACGGAATAGAGAATTGATGATGTATTGTCTGAAATCGTGAAAATTCCAACCAGCCAGTAGTTTCGTAACATCGCGGCGACCAAAAGTAACGTCACGCTGGCGCCGAAGAGAAACGCGCTCATGAAGCCTTTAAGGATCGATTGACGCCGGCGAGCGGAAATCAACCAAATGAGCAACACCTCCATTGGTAACGCGAATAGGGATAACGTTCTCGTGAGGTTGGCCGATGCGAATGCCAAACCCGCACCGATATAACCGACTTGTTTCCCATCCGTCGCCCGGATGAGCCACCAAAGATGCCAAATGGTGAAGAAACAACCGATTGTCTCGGTCAAGGGGACGATGGAGAGATGTACGGAGTGCGGCTCAAAACAAAACCACATTGCGGTGCCCAAACCAGCCGCGATCCCGAATAATCGACACGTGATGGAATAGAGAAACAAGACCGATAGAGAGCTCATCACCACGTTGGCCCATTGAGCGGCCGTGAGACGGGCATCAGTCCATGTGTAAATCGAAGCGAGGAAATAACCATACAGCGGGCGGCGCGCCACCCAATCATGAGTGCTCACGCAACCCCGTTTAATGACGTCTCCAAATTCAACCCATGTATTGGCGTCCGAGATCGGAGATCCGGCGAGCCAATGAAAGTCGTTGAAACCATGGGTGGTGTCCCGCGTGCAATCTTCCCAATAACCAAGTCGCACGAAGAAAGCGAGAACGAAGACGAAAAGCGGAATGGACCTTCGCCAAAAGGAGGGAGGATCGATCGCGTTCACGAAAGACACTTGGGGCGCTGTCGAACACTTCTCTGAAATGGGATCGTCTTTCATTGATTCGACCCTTGTTTTCCAGAGCTTCCGTCTCCAGTGAGCAACCGGATATCCGATACCTCCACGGATGTTTTAGTACCACTCCATGAGAGCACTAGACGCGCGTTCGCGTCGTCCGTTTTGGACTCGAAAGGGAGTTCTAACTCTCTCCATTCGGTGGTGACTTCGAAATCGACTGCCTTACTTATCGCATTCCATGGCTCGTGGTTCTCCGCCACGACAAGTCTTAGTTGGATGGGATGGTCCGCGCGAGCTTTGAGAAGTACTCGAGAGGCTCTGTCTCCCTCCACCTTTAACGGGAGATCGAACCG
>JAIEPU010000288.1 GCA_019748235.1 bacterium | reverse complement strand
ACCCACGCCGAGGCATTCGCCTGTTTTCTTATTCCGAACGGCAAAGACATTCGCTGGCAATATGAGCTGGGTGGCGGTGCGCTGATGGACCTAGGAGTCTATGCGATCGCGGTCCTTCGCTCTCTCGTCGGCGAGGAACCGGTCGAGGTCACGAGCGTCGACATGAAATTCGCGAAGCCCAATGTCGATCGATGGGTGGACGCCCACTTTCGTTTTCCCAGCGGAGCGACTGGGCGAGTCCTCACTTCTCTTTGGGGCTTTCCGTTGCTCAAAGGTGAAGCATTCGTGGAAGGGGCAGCGGGAAAACTTAAGATCCTTAACCCTTATGGCCCACAGCTCTTCAATCGGCTGGATCTCGATGTTTCGGGCACAAAGAAGAGTGAGTCAGTTGCAAAGCGTCCCGATACCTACGAAGGTCAACTTCGTGCATTCGCGAGTGCGATTCAGAAGGGCACATCGCTCCGTACGGGTCCCTCTCATTTCATTCCCAACATGCGTGTGATCGACTCCATCTACCGAAAGGCCGGCGTTCCTCCACGAGGCTTACCGGTTTGAGGATACCGCTCCACGTGGCCAATTTGAAAATGATCATGCATTGCTGATCCCCGATGCATCGAGTGGGCCGACAAGGATGCCGAAGCTTGCTCGGCCGCCTTGCGAAATCGCTCCGTAGAATTTTTTGAGAATGGATGCCACCATCCCTTTTCGACACTATCATTAAAAATTAGAAAGGTTTTACGGCGTTATCCTTCATCTTTCGGGTAGCCCGCAGCGTAAGAAATGTCCGGTAAGAGGATGGTCTCGCGTTGATAACGCAGAAGGATCGACCTGACATTGCCGCAATAAATGACAGGTCCGCTTCACTTGTAAGCACAAAACATGGCTCCTCTGCCTCTTTCCGATTTGAGTCGGAGCGACCAAGCCCGCTTAACTGTCGAAACTGCAATGTTTTCACCCAGTGTGACAGTCTTGCCCAGGTGACCGGCATAGTTGTTGCGTTTGGTTCCATTTAAGCTAGCAGGGAGTAGCTTCAGATGGTTCGTATACAGCAATTGTGGTCGCAAGTTTCTTACTTTGTCGTTCTCGCGGCGATTGTCGCGATCGGGGCGTGGGGACATCACACCCACTGGTCATTCGTGGCTCACGCCCATGGGGACGAACCAGAAACCAATCCTGTGTCGCCCGAGGCCGCCGATGAGTTGGCGGCACTCGAGCGAGTCAAAGGGGAAGAGTTTCCTTCCATTAATTTTCCCTCGCACGCGGATGTCGAGACGGCCGGTCTTGGATCACTTTCCGTGGGAATTCGGGATGTGGACGATGAATTCAAGGCCTCGGCGGTGGTTGATTACGATCAAACTCGACTTGCCGAACTGGCTCCGCGTGTCCCCGGTCACGTCTATTCGGTCCTCAAGCATCTCGGAGACTATGTTCGAAAAGGGGACGTGATCGTTCTCATCGATTCGGACGAAGTGGGTCGGGTGAAGGGAGAATTTCTCCAGCACTCGGTCATGTCGCAATTCCGTGCTCAGCAACTTGATCGCATTAAGAAGATCGGTGTGGGTGTGGTACCCGAGCGAACGATTCGTGAAGCGGAAGCCGCTCTGCAAGAGGCAGATCTCATGCGGTTCAACGCGCAGCAGCACCTTGTCAATCTCGGTTACGTCATTGATCTTCCCAAAAGTGACAAATTGACGACGGAAGAAATGGCGCAGCGCATTCAGTTCCTCGGGATCCCAGAGTCGATCGTTGAGAAAATGGATCCCAAGCCTCAAACCGCGAATCTCATCCCAATTGTCGCTCCGTTTGACGGCGTGATCGTGAAGCAAGAGACGGTCAGAGGGGAGATGGTTCGCCCTGAAACCTGCTCAGTGACGATTGCGGATCTGAATCGGATGTGGTTGAAGCTTTCGCTGCGCAAGGAAGATGCTGAGCGCGTCGCGCTCGGGCAATCGGTCACATTCCAAGCGGACGGACTCTCCGAGGCAGTGGATGGGAAGATCACCTGGATTAGTCCAGAAATTGATCCGAAGACTCGTACTGTCCAAGCTCAGGCAGAACTTGTGAATCCCGCAATGGATGACGAGCCTGCGACGAAGAATGCCAGCGCGACGGAAACGAGTGTGGAGGGTGCAGCCGACCCAGAGATTCCGAGCTTCGCTCGCCGGTTGCTTTCCGTTCATCAATTCGGCGTCGCCTCGATACGGGTGAATCGAGTGAAGAACGCTGTCGTCGTTCCTGAAAGCGCCGTTCAGCGTTTATGGGACGGCTCGACGATCGTGTTTGTCGCCAATGACGATGAAACCCATTTTCAAGCTCGTCGCGTCAAGCTCGGACTCACTGATGACGGTTTCGTCCAGGTACTCAGTGGTTTGGACCCTGAAGAACGTGTCGTCACGAAAGGTGCGTTCACTCTAAAGTCTGAGTTAATGAAGAGCTTACTATCGAAGAGCTAGCCGGTCGCCACTCGGCACTCTCAAACGAAATTCTCGCTGTTTCGAATTCGGAAATGTTCGCATAAATCGGGCTTCTGCTCTGATTCGTGCGGATTCCACATTGAGCGTGCACCTGGTTCTTTCATTGAGGCTCCATCTCGATGCTCATCAAGTTTATCAGTTGGGCAGTGCGCCACCGAATGATGGTGCTGCTGGCTTGCGTGCTCATTGCAGTCGGCGGTGTCATTGGTCTGCGAAATCTGGCCATCGATGCATTTCCTGACACGACTCCCGTGCAAATTCAGATCAATACCGTGGCCCCCGCGCTGGTGGCGACGGAGATTGAGCGTCTCATCACCTTCCCGATCGAAATGCTCATGGGAGGGATGCCCGGCCTCACGAACGTTCGTTCGGTCTCCCAGTTTGGAACCTCGATCGTCACGTTGACGTTCGAGGATGGAACAAACATTTGGGCGGCCCGAGCGATCGTGGACGAGCGGCTCGCGAGTCTGAAGCTACCAGACGGCGTTCCTCGCCCTGTGCCTGGACCGGTGGCTACCGGACTCGGGGAAGTCCTGCACTATTTGATTGTTCCCGATGGGAGCAAGGGGCCTCCCGGAGACCTCATGGATCTTCGGACCGCGCAAAACTGGATCGTCCGACCCGAACTTCGAGCTGTTCCCGGCACCGCGGATGTGAACTCATGGGGTGGATACGAGAAGCAGTACCAGATACGGATCGATCCCACGAAGCTATTCAGCTACGACCTGACGTTTCAGCAGATACTCAATGCGGTTCGCACGAACAACCTTAACGTGGGCGGGGGCTACATCGATCGACAAGGAGACATGCTTCTCATTCATGGAATTGGTCGAACGGACACGATTCCGAAGATCGAATCAATCGTGATCGATGCGCGCGAGGGAACTCCCGTTTACTTACGCGACGTCGCTGAAGTCGTCGTCAGTCACGAACTGCGGCGAGGAATGGTGACCGCCAACGGGAAGGGAGAAGCTGTTCTCGGCCTTGGTTTCATGCGCATCGGCGAGAGTAGCTATGACGTCACTCAGCGTATGGCGAAACAACTCGACGATACGGCAAAGGGGCTTCCCGAGGGAATGAAAGTTGTCCCGGTCTACAATCGAACGGAGTTGGTCGACAACGTCATACAGACCGTGAAAGGGAACCTTTGCGAAGGGGCTCTCTTTGTCATCGCGATTCTGTTTATTTTCCTAGGGAATCTTCGAGCCGGTTTGATTGCTGCGGCGACGATTCCGCTAGCGATGCTATTTGCTTTCATGGGAATGTGGCCAGCCGGAATTGCGGGAACGCTCCTCTCTCTGGGGGCGATCGATTTCGGCATCGTCGTCGATAGTTCCGTCGTCATGCTCGAAAATATCATGCAGAGACTCGCCCACGCTCAAGAACACGGAGATAAAAGGTCACGCGAAGAAATCATTCGGGAAGCGGCCATCGAAGTCCGAACCCCCACCGTTTTCGGGCAGATCATCATCATGATCGTCTATCTGCCGATCCTTGCCCTCGAAGGGGTCGAAGGAAAAATGTTCCGGCCGATGGCGCTCACGGTGATGCTTGTCTTGGCGGGCTCACTCTTCCTCGCACTCACCCTCACTCCCACGCTTGCCTACTACTTCCTTCCGAAGAAGATCGAGGAGAAGGATGTATCGCTCGTTCGACTGGCGAAGATGGCCTATGCCCCCATGCTGGCATGGGTTCTTAAGGCCAGGGTATTCACTGTTACCCTCGGCGGAATGGCGCTCGCGGTCGCTTTTTGGCTCGTCATGAGTTTCGGGGCTGAATTCGTGCCGCAGCTTTCCGAAGGAGCGATCGTCATTGGTGCGCTTCGAACTCCCGGTACGAGCCTCGAACAGGCCGTCAAGATGAACACGATGATGGAGAACTACATCCTCACCAATTATCCCGACGAAGTGAAGAACGTGTGGAGCCGTGTCGGCGAACCCGAAGTGTCGATGGATGCGGGTAGCTCGGAAGTGACCGACATCTTCGTGACGTTGCAACCACGAAGTCGATGGACGAAAGCGAAAGAACAGCGTGAACTCGTCGATTTACTGTCCAAAGACCTAAAGCGTTTCAAGGGACAAACGATTTGGTTCACCCAACCGATTGAAATGCGCCTCAATGAAATGCTCACCGGGTCACGTTCGGATCTCGCGCTGAAGTTGTTCGGTCAAGATCTCGATACGCTGATCGCGAAGAGTAAGGAACTAGAAAACATCTTGAAGTCGATTCCGGGCTGTGCCGACTTGGCAGTGGAACAAGTTTCCGGTCAACCGATCCTTCAGGTCCGCGTCGATCAACAACAACTGACCCGTTACGGAGTCTCCGCCGAGACGGTGATGGACATTGTCGAGGCGGTTTCCGGAAAGCAAGTCGGAGACGTCGTCGAAGATCAGCTTCGCTTTCCACTGGCGATTCGTCTAGCGGAGCCATTCCGGCGGACCGTCGAAGATCTGTCACGTGTCGAGGTCACCGCGCCGATGGGAGATCGAATTCCGCTTTCCCGATTGGCGAATATTGTCGAGGTTCGGGGGCCGAAGTTGATCTCAAGCGAATGGGGCAAGCGGCGTATCTCAATTAATTGCAATGTACGAGGACGAGATATCGGCAGCTTCGTGGCAGAGGCCCAGCAACGAATCGAGAAGGAATTCAAACTTCCTCCTGTGGGATATCGGCTCAAATGGGGCGGGCAGTTCGAGAACATGCAGCGTGCTCAGCAGAGACTCGCGATCGTTGTTCCGATCGCTCTCATGCTTATCGTCTTGCTACTCTATGTGACCTATCGCTCGCCACGTGAT
>JAIEPU010000248.1 GCA_019748235.1 bacterium | reverse complement strand
GCCCCCAGCATCATGTCGCCGCTGATGCCACTGAAACAGTCGATGTGAAGCGTTCGTGTCACTTGCTGTTTCCTTTTCGAATACTTCGATTCTAACGCTGAAATTCGCGAGGAACAACAAAGCAATCACTCACAAAGAATGGAGGCTCCACCTCTTTTTTGGCATGGAACTAGATACGATCGAGTGCTACTTCAATGAAGAGCGCCTGACACCGCGTCGTTTATTTGTCGACGAACGATGCGCCGAAGGGAGAAAGTCCTTACCCGAATCGCCGACTTTGTGGAGTCTGACGTACAAGAGGGAAAGAAGTACCGATTTTTCTTTGATAAGAAACGTGGGGATGACACGACCTCTCGTCCGAACTCGGTAAAATAAGCACGCGGCTAACGAGCGGACTGGGGGTGACGAAAGACCGCCGGTCATCGCTCGGACGACCTAGAAAGGAGAGGGACGATGAATTCGAAACACGCGGACAGGCAGCATCCGTTTCGTGACAAGAACCTCCTCGTCTATCTCCTGCCCAGGCTTGCTTGGGAAGACGTTCTTCTGCTTCAACAGCGTCTCGTCTTCGACATAAGTGAGGAGCCCCGCCGTAAAGCTGCTCTCATTCTTTGCGAACATGCGCCGATCATCACCGTCGGCCGGCAGGGAAGTTACGATCACGTTCGCATGGACGCCAACGAGATCTCGACCGGCACTGTCCCCGTCAAATGGACCAATCGGGGAGGGGGTTGCTGGCATCAACAACCGGGCCAACTGGCGGCATACCCAATCGTTCCGCTCGATCCCGATACATTCGGCTTGGCGGAGTACAGGTCGGCCCTGTACCAGACATTGCTCGGCCTCTTCGAGGAGTTCAAACTGCCCGCCCAAGCCAACCGCGAGATGGCAGGCATCCAGGTGGGCAACGCCCAGATTGCCTCGGTCGGCATCGCCGTCAAGCAGTGGGTCTCCTACCATGGGTGTATTATGAACGTGTGCGTGCCGCTCGATCAGCGGCCGCTCGTTCTGGCGGGTCCAAATAGTCGCCATCCCTGGACCTGCATGTTCCGCGAACTCCGCACTCCCCTACGGGTGGAAGCCGTTCGGGAAGCCTTCTTGCAACATTTCGTGCGAGTCTTCGGATTTGCCAACTATTATTTGAGTAGCCCCCCGGCAGGAACGCTTCCGAAGAAGAGAACACTGCATGCAGATGCCGAACCTTCCTATTATTGAGCTCCCCACCGCGGAAAATCCGGTGAATGGTGATGCCACGCTCAAGAGGCGGCTTCCCTCCTGGCTCAAACGACGCGTCCCCGCCGACGGGTATTTCTCACTCACCGATCGATTGATCGATGACCTGGGCCTAGAGACGGTCTGCACCGAAGCAAAGTGCCCCAACCGCTCGGAATGCTGGTCCCGCAAAACCGCTACATTCATGATTCTAGGACGGGTCTGCACCCGCCCCTGCGGCTTCTGCGCCGTCGAGCGCGGCAAGCCCGAACCGCTCGCGTTGGATGAGCCTGAACGAGTCGCCGAAGCGTCCGAACGGCTCGGCTTGAAACATGTCGTCATCACGTCAGTCACGCGCGACGATTTGCCGGACGGAGGTGCTGATCACTTCCGCCGTTGCATCCTGGCCGTTCGCGAACGAACCGGCGCGAAGGTGGAAGTCCTCACGCCCGACTTCGACGGCGACTTGGCTGCGGTCGATGTCGTTCTCTCTGCCGAGCCCGACGTCTTCAATCACAACATCGAGACCGTCGCCCGCCTGCAACGAAAAGTTCGGCGGAAGTCGGCGTACGAAACAAGCATGAAGGTCCTTCGGTACGTAAAGGATCAGATGCCTCACTCGGTGACAAAGAGTGGCATCATGCTTGGATTAGGCGAAACGACCGAAGAAGTGATGCAGACGTTCGGCGATCTTCGAGCGGCGGGGGTGAATCTGCTCACCGTCGGCCAATACTTGCAGCCGTCGCCGAAACATCTGCCGGTCGAACGATTCGTTCATCCCGATGAATTCATCGAGATCGGTCGCTTGGCCGAGATGATGGGATTCGATCACGTCGCCAGTGCGCCGTTTGTTCGCTCGAGCTATCATGCCGACGAAGCATGGCTTCTCGCCCAATCGAAGCATGCGGGGGCGAGTGAATGATTCCGCTCGTCGTTCCCCCTCTCGGCCTTCCCGCCGATGAACCGATTCACGTCAGTTGCTGGCTCGTCAGTCCCGGCGATCAAGTTGTCGAAGGCGACCGCCTCGTCGAGCTTCTCATCGGCGAGATCACTTTCGACGTCTCCAGCCCAGCCAGCGGTCGCCTCGTCAGCGTCTCCGCCGACGTCGACGAACCTGTCACCCCCGGTTCAGTGCTTGGTAAGATCGCGACAGAAGAGAAGTCGCTGTAGGTGCTAACAGCATCCACATCCATCAATCGAAACCGTCGATCTCTAAAATCGCAATCAATCGATTGCTTCATCTTCGTGTAGGCTGGGTCGTTTCCGACCCAGCTCTTCGAAATTCGGATACGAAGCGAGAGGTCGCAAGACGGGTGCCATGCCCACGCTTGCCGTGGGCATGTGGCTATCCTGCTGACAACGAGAACGCCTGCCATGAGATCCACGACTCTGAGGAAACATGAACATTCGCGGTGCCTCGGTTTTCACGCTCGAGGCGTGGCGGAACCTAGCCAGTGGTAACACCCCTGGAACGAGCGCGAACAACAAACCACGCACCCCGGAGGGGTGGCGGACAAGCAATTCGTGAACACGTTGAAAGCGATATCCGGCGACATACTCCCGACAGCATCACGAATTCCAGCACGCCTCCGGCGTGCGAGCGTGGGGGTCGGTTCAATCCACCAGGGATTTCATCCCTGGCTACGTTCCGCCACACCTCCGGCGTGAAGAACATTGGCCGAGTGCAACAAATATCAACGACGTTACTAGCGGGCCGGATGCCGGATGGCATGCCCACGCTTGCCGTGGGGTTAACAATGATGTATTGAAAACTTAATCAATGATCCGAAAGTCAGCATGTCCAAACGGGGGCAAAACATAGTTCCCGGCACTCAATTCCCGAAGCTAGGCATCCAGTCATGAATGCAACCGAATGGCGTAGAGCCGTCTTTCCGGGACATGTAATCCTTCAGCCGTTTGTTATCGAACGCATGCACGATAAAGTCGTGATGTCCTATCTCAGATGGTGCGTCGTATCATACTCGATCTTTGCAGCCGTCATGATCACGATACCTACGGCTTGTATAAGCAGTGTTCCGTACTACTTACTTCCGAAAAATTTCCAGATCGCCAAAATATTGATTATTGCGTTTGTGGGTATTTCCTCAGTCTGTATTGGGCTATTCGTCTTCCTACCTCTTCCCTTTCTTCCTTTCATGAAAACGCCGAAGGTAGTCTGTTCGGCCGACCGGATAACCTTAGATTTCGGCTTTCGCCGATCGACTCACGACCGCGTGGTTGAAATCGTTGATGGCTACTTGATCATCGAGCGAGTGGTTGACGAGAATGCTCCAATTGATGAGCGATCATTCGTGAGTGTCCACGCTGGCAACGGTAAAGAACGATATTTGCTGGAGTGCCAGTTTGAGCCAACAAACATCGTCGATCGATGGAAGGAATGCGAACAAATCGTACGTATTGAATACCGTGGCTTTCATGGAAAAGAAACCCTTCTACCTAACGGTACACTAGTGCTGACCGAAAACTCATTTCAAAACACCTCAACTTCTTCTTTTGCGCCGAAAACATTAAAGAGTCTACCAGATGGCTCGCTTTCAGTCGTCAATTCGCTCGAAATGTGCTGTTTTGGCTTAATGTTCTTTCTTGCTCCGTCGCTGACAATTGTCGCTGGTGTGGTTTCGGATATTTTAGATGTACATATATTAACGCTAGAGCACATGGTCGCATGGATAATAGCACTACCGATATTTGTTTCTTTGTCGTGGGCAGGACTTAGCCTTTTGCTTTGTAGAGCCGGCAATCCTAATTTTTTCATCGATAAGGCTCATGAACAGTTAATTTTATGGCATTGGGGCTATGATCTTCAGAAGGTTGCCAAGGTCTATACATTTAGAGACTGTTATGCCATACAAATATTGAGTGCTCGTCGGGAGAACGGTTTCAATAATTGGGAAGTGAATGTAATCGTAAGCCGAACTGGAGATCGTATTTCTATTTTCAAATATAGTAGGATAGAAGATGCGATTAACCTTGCGAATATGTTATCCTCGATAATCGGAAGTCCTATTATCGGAAGGTAGACGGGTGCCATACTCCACGCTTGCCGTGGGCATGTGGCTATCCTGCTGGCAACGAGAACGCCTGCCATGAGATCCACGACTCTGAGGAAACGTGAACATTCGCGGTGCCTCGGTTTTCACGCCGGAGGCGTGGCGGAACGTAGCCAGGGGTAACACCCCTGGAACGAGCGCGAACAACAAACCACGCACCCCGGAGGGGTGGCGGTCAACGATTTCGTGAACACGTTGAAAGTGGCGTCCGGCGACATATTCCCGCCAGCATCACGAATTCCAGCATGCCTCCGGCGTGCGAGCGTGGGGGGTCGGTTCCATCAACCAGGGACTCATCCCTGGCTACGTTCCGCCACGCCTCCGGCGTGAAGAACATTGGCCGAGTGCAACAAATATCAACGACGTTACTAGCGGGCCGGATGCCGGATGCCATACTCCACGCTTGCCGTGGGCATGGAGACAATCCACTAGCAATACAAGCAATAACCTACAAACGCACATGTCCACGCGAGCGTGGACATGGTATTTGGCGCATCATGTGCAGATTGAATCAGCGCTCGGTCGTTATTCAGAATGAGTTCGGAGACTCCGACAATTGGTGCGGCTACTCTATCAGCGATACTGGTTGCTAATCTTCATCGTGGTGATCGCATTCATTGTTGCTTCCGCCAGCCTCGTCTCCGTCTTCTCTCCATCGATAATCAAATCAGATAATGGATTGACACTGATCGAAGCGCCGCCGAACCAGTTAATGACCGCCCTTGAGAGTGTGGGCGTCCACTTATCTCGCCCGATTGAAGGGGCGATTTTGTTACCGTCGGCCAGTGATTCGAGTATCCGCCTTCTCGCTTGCCAGACATCCCTTCGGTCGCTCATTTTGGAGGGGAGTTGGAAAGACTTAACTCGACTCGATCCACTTTGGAACGCAAATGTGAATCCGAGAAGCTCAAATCATTTGAGCTTCATCGCTTGCATGGAATGCGGAATCGACAGCGAGAACGCGGGG
>JAIEPU010000005.1 GCA_019748235.1 bacterium | reverse complement strand
TCTCACAAGGAACGTCATCATCTTTTGGATCGGCCAGGGTGAATCCCTGAATAAATGCCCAACTCCAAATCCGTTTCAGTTCAAACACTGCGCGGCGAACGGTGCTCGCTGCGTTGCCCCTTGCCTCGAGAAAGTGCTTGTAACGGTATACCAGCTCGTTGCCGAGGTCACGCACCGTCGCGGTGCGACCGAGCAGCTCCTCAATACGGGCCAAGGTCTTCAGAAGTTGCGCGTACGTGCTCGGCGATTTACCTAGTAACCGCGTGCCGCGGCAATATTGGTCAATAAATTCAAACAGCGTCATTGCATTCTGCTGTGACTGCTTTCGCATCGCAGTGGTCATAGCTCTTTCCTTTCGATTCGCTGGAGCTTAGATCGTTCCGAAACTGGACCATCAAGGAACGAGCCCGGATCACGTCTCACGTGCAAAAATCGAAGTGAACGATTTCTGGAAGAGATTGCGAAACCGGCTCGAAATACTGGAAAAGACCGCGCATGCGAAACCGCTGAAGGGAAGTCGGCATCTTGGGATGGATAGCCAGCGCGCAGACTGGTAAAAAGGTGTGCAGCCACGGGGCCGGACCCTCACTCGGTTCGGTTGCGCGGTCAGGTTCGGCGGAGAGCTGTCATCTCTTCGCCGGACCGCTTTCAACTATCCGTATATCGGACCCCGCGACTTTGCAAATAAAATCTAGGTTGGATTGCACTAGATTTTTCATCTGCTGCCTCTCATTCCATTCGCTAGCGATCATCCACTCGGAAACGACTGAGCGTTTCACACGCGAATTTTGACTCGCCCACTGAGAACGACAAAGCGCAGCGCTCCGCTGATCATCCACCCCGGATGTCATTGGCGTATGCCGACTTCGAGAACTCATAGGATTTGAAACTTCGGGATCGAGGCGACGATGATCAGCCTCGATCTTGGTAATGGGAGTTGCGAACATGAAGCTCGCTTATTCTTCAATTCCCATTGGACCTCCTTCTGAACTACTCTCCGAGCCGAGGGCATACGCAATTCATCGGGGAACATGATCCGAATCACGTTTCCTGTCAGCGATCGACTTCGCCAACTCTCCCAAGTTCGTGCAGGTATTTCGCATGAAGATCGGGATCCTCGCGCATGACGGCCGCAATCGCTTTTGGCCGGCTCATCCCGCGTCGCATCCGTTTTGCGATTCGCCGATTCGCTTCCTGGACGGCGTCGATCTCTTCTCCATCGCCAGCGTGGATCAACTGCAAAGCCTCGGCGAATGCCTCGTGCAGATCGGGATTTGAGTCCGCGATCTCGCATACCGCATTCGTTGCTGACAGCCCCTTCCCCACGAGCATTTGAAACTCGGAAGTCCAGCGAACAACGGCATCAGAATTCATTGTTGACATCGCGATCTCCTTCGAATTTGCTTTCCAATCCTTTGTTTGGGCACAATCAAGGGTGACAGGAGTGACGTTGGTGAGGTATTTTTCCATATTTCTCCTATGTTCCTGTCACATGGGGAAAAAACCTAAAAACAAGTCACTTGTGTCACCTCAATCACCCCCCCCTGTGGATACTGCAGCTAGTTCGATGCCGAGTCGGTAACGAACTCCTTGGGCGCCGCGATGAGAAGTAAAACCCATTTTCGTAAGGCGCTCACCAAAAGCGACTTGCCGAAGCGAATCTTCCCCATTGGTCTTTGACCAGTCGCGATATGCTGCATAAAGATCGCCCGTCTTTATTCGAGCGTCTTTGTTGATGACGCAACGATCTTCGATGAAGGAGCGAATCAGATCTTCGGCATCACGGTATTCCTGCATCGCACTTAGAACGCATGGCGGGATTCGGAGACCTCGAAATTGTTGCCATTGCTGGCAGCCGCGGACCATCCATGCCAGGATTGCTGATGAATCTTGTTCGAGATTTCGAAGGAGACGTTTATCCATCTTTCGATTACTCGGTCCTGACTCCCCCTTTTCGGAATCCCAGAAGCGTTCGGTGAATGGAATGATTACTAATCGGCGCCAGATGCCATCCTCTGTTCCGTGTACCGTGGGAGGATAGTTTGTGACGAGTACAAGCTTATGTGTCGGACGAAAACTCCAGTTATCCTGATGCATTCGACGCGCAGTGATCGTATCCGCCCCCGTGAGCTCCTTGACGCAGGCCTCCGCAAGTTTTCGGCCGTCATCGGTTTCCGTGGCCACAACAAATCTCTTACCGAAAAGATCTGCAAGCTCGGTAGGGTGGCGCTCGGTCTTACTCGTCGTTAAGAAGTTGTGCGGTGCTTTTCGCGAGTAGTCCTGTCCCATGATCGACAGAATCAGTTCTGTGATCATCGATTTTCCGTTAGACCCATTTCCCCAGAAGATAAACATGACTTGCTCGCTGACATCGCCCGTGAGCATGTAGCCACATATGCGTTGAAAAAACTCGACCAATTCAGGTTGATCGTCTCCCTTAAAAATCCTCGAAATTGCTGCTTCGAACGTTGGAGAGCTCGCGTTCGGATGAAACTCCGTTGGAGACATCTTTGTGATGAAGTCTTCTCGTCGGTGAGGTCGCAGCCGACCGTCCCGAAGATCCAGAGTTCCATTCGGACAATTAAGCAGCCAAGGGTCCTGATCCAATGACGTAGCATTGATCGAAACCATGGGACGCAGGAGCTTCACCATTGCTTCGATGCGAGGAGCGTTCGCAGACTGCCTGGCCCACGACATCAGTTTCTGCTGCTCGTCACCCGAAAGCCTCAGTGCATCCTCGAAGATCAATACCGATACCTTTTTAGCGCGATCTTGGATGACAATCTCATCAACGATCTGCCATCGCTTTCCGTCCCACTCAATGAATCGTTTCCATTCGGAGACATACTTGACGTTGTCAAAACACAATCGGTTGAGGCGGTCGGCATTCGCAGTATCGGTGCAACGAAGTGCTTGGGGACGAGTATCTCCTCCAGGGAAATTACATTCGGTGTTGCCGCTAGCATCTTTGAAGTCTGCTGGGCAGTGCCCAAGATTATCGTACGTATACTGTTCAATTGCCCTTTCAATCGTTCGAAGCCTGTAATCCTCTCCTTCCCATTTGGTTCGCATTAGACCTGAACTACGAAACACCCGATCGATCTGTCCTTCATCCCCTTTGCTCCAATAGGCGAGCATATTGCAGAGCGCCTGATCGGCCTCAGATTGCGAGGGATATCCCGTGATGTCGCCAGCCAAGAGCCTCGCGAACTTGTCGCCGTTAGCTGCTGATCGTGCCTTTTCGATAAGCTCATCGTCCGACGGAGAATGGTTCAATCCCTTTTGGATGCCATTGACTCGGCACGATTTCGTCGGACGTCGACGATACTTGCTCACAAGCTCATTGAGTTCGTCCTGGCAGAATCGGATCTCAGATGTTGAGTTCTTGAGCTTGCAGCCAGTGACCGTGAAGTAACGGTTCTGATCGTAAATCTCGATCTCGCTGGCCTTGGGATCGCTGCACTGCTTTGTCCAGCGCTCGCCGTCGGCCGTTACTTGGGATCGAAAGCCCGCTCCGGGAAGTTCTGCACGGACGAAGATCTTAACGCCTGTTCCACTCGGAGAAACCTCGGTGTAGCTACCGAACTTATCGATGATTCGCCGGGCCCAAAGCGAGATGATCCCTGTCTTAGCATTTCGGCAGTCGTCAATGTCGATGCCGGCAAAGCCGTCGTCGGCCGAGAAGACAAAGCCAATGCCGGTCATCGGATTTGTAGACGAGAGAAGAGCCTTGTATTGACTAATCGCTCTCTCCGACGAGCTCCATGTTGATGAGTCGGACACGTCAGCGGCAGATAATGGATTGGCAGCACAAATCGGCAACTTCGCCATCTGTCCGTCTCGGCGCATCATTCGCCACAAAACCCACTGGTCGAGACTCAACAAATCTTGAGGAATCTCCGAGAAGTTGGGCTCACAACGCATGGAAGTCGATGTGCGTTTCGCCATCGCTACGACACCTCTTTCGCTGTCGCAATTACCGAATCCAGAAATTGTTGGATGGTGCAAGGATGAGGGGTTCGATGTCCATCGCGATCAATAATCTGACCGCACCAACTCAAGTATTTTCCAAGGGAGTGGCGCGATCCTTTGCTCTCGGCCACCCAAACTACGAGATGCTCGCGCGGTGTCTCCTCGCACCGGAGAGAAATCCGGTGTGTAGCAAGATAGCTTCGAGATCCCTTGAATAGTTCGCCGCGCCAATCTTGTTGTTTCCAATCATTGCGCGGCATCTTGCTGCGAGAATACCTTCGCGATACCATTTTCGAGTCCTTCGGTTCTGAGGCGATGCGCAGGGGTGCAGCCTGGCATCGCCGTTTTTGCTTAGCACTGACGATCTTCCCCCTCGGGGGGACATGAGTTGATTTCGATAAGCTGACGGGCATATTGACCGATTAAAGTGTCCCGCTTTAAAGCTCGATGTCCGGGTCTTCATCGAGTTGATTTGGACGATACTCGCCCTGCTCAAGCCAAGTGAGCAGATCCCGTCCGAGGTAGTACGTCCCGCGAGACCGCCGGTAAGCACGAAGTCGGCCGAGAGAAACCTCCCGTGAGAGCGTGCGCTTCGTTAAGCCAAGTGCTTCACAAACAGCCTCACCGTCAAAAACTTCGCGTTCATCAATTCTCGTGCGGATCATCGCTCTCCCTCCGCGATAGGGAGACCATTTGGGGACAGGCGTCCCTTATCGATGAGCAGTTGCCGAATCAGCGGTATGTCGTTCGGATCGATGAGCCTGATATGCGCCGCTCTAGCAGTGGTTCGAATCTCGCCTCGATCCAGCATCCGCTGAATGTGGCTGATTGGGAGCCCGAAGGTCGCAGCAATACTTCCGGCGGTCTCAAAATGTTTTGGCGTTCGTGCACGCATTTATGCCTCCGTTGTCCGTCGCTTTGCTGATCGCAACGATCAAACGGTACGGCCAATTTTTAGCATGTAAACAATTTCCCTCTGCGCACAAGGATCCGTGCGCAAGGAAGAAGATGGTTCGTTGGTTTTGACCGATGATGAAGAGGTCAGAAATCTTCAGGATTTATTTTGCGTGCGCATTCTGGTGCGCAAATTCATCGACGATGTGCGCGAGCCCGGCCCTCTTGAAGAGGTCCGAAAGATCGCCCTTTGTTCTTGCATTAACCCTGTTGGAGATCGGCATGAAAACGGGACCCACCTTGGAGTGAAGATCGGCGTGTAAAAGGGACCCACCCAACGATTGCT
>JAIEPU010000047.1 GCA_019748235.1 bacterium | reverse complement strand
GGTGTTTTGGTTCTTCCTCTGTATTTTACTCACCTCGTCAGGAACGATGCCGGTTGCCAATTGGGCTCATGGGGTCGGCGCAGTGGTGGGATGGCTTTTAGGTTGGGCTTATCTGCAGCCTATGCGGAAAGTCTTCGTCCCCGCCATCGCGCTTACCAGTTTATTAGCCGGCGGGGCGTCTTACTACATGCCTTGGAACAGCAAGTACCGCGAGTTCCAAGCATGGCGAAATCAATTCGCCGACGAACCGAAAGTATTTCGAATCATGATCAATTCGCCGGACGAAGTTGAAAGTGAACCTGCGGCATCCCCTTCGGATCGGCAACCATGACCATGCCGGGCCGTGAACCGAGCCTCTTCGACAATGCGCCTTCATGGCCGACGGCACCGGCCTTCCTCTTTGCCGAGGTTGTCTTCAACCGCCCGATTCGGGCAATTTATACCTACGGCGTCCCGGCAACACTCGTGGACCGAATCCTCGCGGGCAAGCGGGTGCTCGCACCGTTCGGCAAGGGAAACAAACAAGAGACTGGCTACTGCGTCGGACTGACGGACAAGCCCCCGGAAACCACGTCGCTCAAGTCCATTGATGATGTCCTTGATGATCAACCACTCCTCTCTCACTCGATGCTTCGCCTCACACGATGGCTCGCAGACTATTACTTCTGCGGCTGGGGGCAGGTGCTCGAGGCGGTCCTGCCGCGCGCCGTCAAAGAAAAGAGCGGCACACGCTGGATAGTGCTCGTCAGCGCGAAAACTCGTACCGACGCTGACCCTTATACCCTCACTCCGAAACAGCGGCAGACGTATGAACTACTCCTCGAAGCGAGCAAGCCGCTCCCGATTGAAGAGGCAACAAGGCTCTGCCGGGTTGGAACAGGTGTATTAAAAGGGCTCATCCAAAAAGGTTGGCTGCTCGCGAAAAAAGAACGAGTCCAACAATGGAGCGAGAAGCCACACGACGTTCCTCGCACGAAATCGTTGACGTTGAATCCTCATCAACAACAGGCCTGTGATCGCATTGTCCGCGCCATCGAATCGGGAGCATCGACGAAGTTTCTGTTGCACGGCGTGACAGGGAGCGGCAAGACCGAAATCTATCTCCAATCGATCGCGGAGGTCGTCAAACGGGGACGCGAGGCTATCGTTCTCGTCCCGGAAATCAGCCTGACGCCGCAAACCATCGAACGATTCCGGGGTCGCTTTAACGACATTGCGGTACTGCATAGCCATCTCTCCGATTCTGAGCGTCACGGCTATTGGCAACGAATCCACCGGGGCGAGGTTCAAGTGGTCGTCGGAGCCCGAAGCGCGGTATTCGCCCCCTGTCGCAATCTCGGGCTCATCATCATCGACGAAGAGCACGAAACAACGTTCAAGCAGGAAACCACGCCGCGCTATCATGCAAGGGATGTCGCATTCGAGCGATCGCGGCTTGAAAGCGTCCCAGTCGTTTTGGGATCAGCCACCCCGTCGCTCGAGTCTTGGACGGCCGCTCATCGGGGCGAGTGCGAGCTCCTTTCGTTGCCGGAACGAGTCGGTGATCTAACCATGCCGCGCGTCCGCTGCATCGATTTGCGTGAGGAGTATCGACGGCAGAAAGGGCTTGCCGCGATCAGTCCATCGCTTGCAAAAGCAATGATGGAATGCCTTGCTCGTAAGGGGCAGATCATTCTCTTGCTCAATCGTCGAGGCTTTGCTCCTGCGATCATCTGTCCGCAATGCGGCCAAGCCGCCAAGTGTCAACACTGTGACATTGCTCTGACGTTTCACAAACATCGCCAACAAGCGATCTGTCATTCGTGCGATGCCACTCTCCCTGCACCTCAGAGATGCTCCCACTGCGGACACGGCGAACTCAAGCTCACCGGCTTTGGTACACAGCGCCTGCAGGATGAAGTGAAGGCCCGCTTCCCCGATGCGAAAGTCGAACGGATGGATAGCGATACCATGCGGACGGCGGGACATTATGAGCGGGTCCTCTCTGCCTTTCGATCTGGTGAAGTCGATATCCTGCTCGGCACTCAAATGATTGCGAAGGGACTCGATTTTCCGAACGTCCAGCTCGTCGGTGTTATTTCGGCCGACACGGCGCGGAACATCCCGGACTTTCGTGCTTCGGAGAAGACGTTTCAACTCATCGTGCAAGTGGCGGGGCGCGCGGGACGGGGGCGCGATCCCGGATTGGTGCTGGTTCAAACGTATAACCCAGAAGATCCTGCCCTGCAAAACGCCATTCGTACCGACTATCATCGATTCGTGGCCGGTGAACTTCCCATCCGCCGCGATTTTCACTATCCGCCGTTCGGCAAGCTGACGCGTATCATCGTCCGATCGAAGACCGAACAGGGGTCACGCGAGGCGGCGAAACTCATTGCGGATAGCTTAAATGCGGCAGCGCAAGGATCGCTTCAAATCCAGATTCTCGGACCGGCCCCCGCGCCAGTGACGAAGCTGCGTGATTTTTTCCGCTATCACATTCAAATCCATACTCCCGACAGCGCATCAAGACAGTCACTCTTGGAATCGGCGCTCGGCAACTTCTCCATGCCCAGCACATCGGAATATGTGGTGGATGTGGACCCGGTCGATCTCCTCTGAATTCCCGCGACCATCGCTGCCAAAAATGAGCGGACTCCTACAGTACTCCGGATTCATTGGGAGGATTTGCTCGTGCCGGGTGTTCCGACAATTCGTATTCGCGCCGCCAATCAGGAATTGCTCAATCCAAAGGGAGACTACGTCCTCTATTGGATGATCGCGCATCGACGGCCTCAATGGAACTTCGGTCTCGATCGCGCTGTCGAGCATTCAGTGGCGCTGCGAAAGCCCCTCCTAATCCTGGAAGCCGTTCGATCGGGGTATCGTTGGGCGAGTGATCGCCTGCACGCTTTCATTCTTCAGGGAATGGGGGCGAATCAACAGGCATTCGCGGATCAACCGGTGACGTACTACCCTTACGTCGAGATTGAAGAGGGAACCGGATCGGGACTGCTCGAACATCTGGCGGAAAAGGCTTGTGTCGTTGTCACCGATGACTTCCCCTGCTTCTTTCTTCCACGGATGGTGAAAGCAACAGCCAAGAGACTCCCCGTTCTGATGGAAGAAGTCGACTCGAACGGGCTTCTTCCCCTTCGAGCGACGGACCGAGTCTTCCATCGTGCTTTCGATTTTCGTCGATTTCTGCAGCAGCAACTCCTCCCTCACCTGTCTCATGCACCCAAAGCTCATCCATTCAAAGGGATCGATCTTCCAACTCCCCCTTCCATTCCGAAGCAAACTCTCGCGCGCTGGCCGAAGGCAACCCCAGAGGCTCTTCGCGCGGAGACCTCATTCCTGGGAAAATTGCCCATCGATCATGCGGTCGGCATCGCTCCGATTACGGGAGGCCACGATGCCGCTCATCAACGGCTGATCGATTTCATGCGCAAGAGATTTGACGATTATGGCGACAAGCGCAACGAACCGGAGGCGGATGCGACGAGCGGCTTTTCACCCTATCTTCACTTCGGCCATCTTTCCATTCATGAAGTCTTTCACGAACTGGTCCGCCGCGAGGAATGGAAGCCAGAACATGTGACCAAGCGCGGTTCAGGCCAGCGCGAAGGTTGGTGGAACATGAGCCCCACGGCCGAGTCATTCATCGATGAAGCGATCACCTGGCGAGAACTCGGCTACAACATGTGCTCCAAGTGCGCCGATTATGACACCTACGAATCCCTACCTGATTGGGCTCAGGAAACTCTCGCCGAGCATGCGAAGGACAAACGAGACCACATCTACACGCTTGACGAGTTCGAGCATGCGAGGACGCACGACCCGTTATGGAACGCGGCCCAGAATCAGATTCGCCGCGAGGGTCGAATGCATAACTATCTGCGCATGCTCTGGGGAAAGAAAATCCTCGAATGGTCAAAGTCTCCCCGCGACGCGCTATCGGTCATGATCGAACTGAACAACAAGTATGGGCTCGACGGCCGAAATCCCAACTCCTACACGGGCATCTTCTGGGTTCTAGGCCGATATGACCGCGCGTGGGGTCCCGAACGTCCGATCTTCGGCAAGATTCGCTACATGAGTTCAGATAACACCGCTCGTAAATATGACGTGGAGGGATATATCGAGCAATATGCAAGCCTGAACCCTGGTGAGCCCCCGCGCTCTCGTCTCTTTTGAGACACTGATTCTCCCTGCTGGCAAATTCTCAAGTGGTTCCATAGCTTGCATGGGTCGGCGTTGAACTATCCGTGACGCGTTGAAATGTCTGAAACGCCGATCGCGTGGTCTAATCGTTCGTCAAGGATGTGTCGGCCGCGACGATCGCAAGTTTCGGGAGTTTGGCTCGAGTGACAGACAACAGTGAAGCGGTCAGTCCGCACCATCAACGCAAGCTTCCCGGCTCCTGGGTCGTCATGTTCATCGTGGTGGGGGCCCTCACCATCACCGCACTTTCGATCTACGTTTTCCTGCAACACAAACATGCGTTCGATTACGAAGATTTCTGTCACGAAAAAATGCACAATCTGAGTGTCGCTCTCTTCGCCTATCAAGAGAAATACGGCAGTTTTCCTCCGGCCGTCGTTGCTGATTCCGCGGGGAAACCGATGCACAGTTGGCGGGTTCTCCTGCTCCCCTTCCTGAAAGAAAACAACACGCAAGATCTTTACGACTTCTACCGCTTCGATGAGCCGTGGGATGGAAGATTCAACAAGCGGTTGCAAAAGGACTTCATGCCGATCGCGTACCATTGTCCGTCGAAGTCGAGGTTAAAAAAGCCGTTCGAGCACACCCATTTTGTCGCGATCACCGGCCCGGGAACTGCATGGCCCGGGAGTCAACCTGCGAACGTTAAACCAGGCGGAAAGAAGGCGATCATGGTGGAATATCTCTCGGAGGATATCCCTTGGGTCCAACCACGCGACATTTCGATTGACGACCTGACACAAGGGACCGTGGCGGACAACAAACTCGGAATTGGCAGCCCCAACGCCGATGGGCCTTACATCCTTTTCGCCGATGGATCGGTCGAACGATTGCCTGCCAGCACGCC
>JAIEPU010000020.1 GCA_019748235.1 bacterium | reverse complement strand
CTTCGCTTTCAGCGCGGCGTCATTGATAGCGGCGATCACGAGCTCCTCGATCATCTCCTTTTCATTATCGGCCACAAGCTTGGGATCGATGGAAAGCGCGATTACTTGTGACGCCCCGTTCACCGTGGCCGTCACCAATCCTCCTCCCGCCGTCCCTTCGAAGCGGTATTCGGCCAGTTCGGCACCGATCGCCTGAATCTCTCCCTGCATCTTCGAGATGTTCCCGAGGTTGCCGAGAAGTTTCATGATGTTCATTCTGAATTCCTGTTCCGTACCATGGGTCACGATTTGTCCGTGTCGTCCTCAATCGGTTCGACGATCGTTGATACGACCGCCGGAGCCGACTGAATCAAGGTGATTTCACCAAAGATCTTCGCACCAAGCAGTTCTTCCGCTTTGAGCACGATGGGGTCTTTTCCCGCTTCATCACGAAGCTGAAGCTGAGAACGCGTCGTCGGCTTTGCTGCCTCGGCCGATGCGTCCAATTGATCGCAGCGGACACTCACCGGCTGCCCGGTGATTGATTGAAGTAGCGTTCGAACGACGTCGATTTTGTCCTCGCATCGTTTCTTCGACGGTCCGGCAGAGGCGGAGAACTTGAGCACCAGGGTCAACGGCCTTTCGAATGCAGGCTCTCCCTGCGAAAAGGTCGCTTCGAGGATCGGGTCTTCCAAGCTCGCTAGTGCTTTCGCCCAGACTTTTTTACACGTCTCTTGCGTGAATGGGATCACATCGGCCGATGGCGAGGAAGGCGGCGGCGACAATGTGTCAGGAATCGAAATTGCGGGTGTGGATGATGCGCCGTTGGTCGCAAGAGTCGATTTGTTGAACGAACTAGGCCTCGGTTCCGCGGCGGGTGAAGGAGGCGTCACGTAATCACTGCCGTTTTTTTTTGCCTGCTGCGCGAGCGCGTCGCTCACGGAAAAGCTTGCTGGTGTCTGCTGCGCCGTCCATTGAGGTGAAGGCAGGGAGGGTGTTTGATCCACCATTCCTTCAGGTGGAGAGGAGATCGCGTCCGCCAAACTCAGGAATTGATCTAGCCGGCAGAGCCGGACCAACGTCATTTCCAGCAACGTACGTCCGAACGACGTCGCTCGAAGACGAGAGCGGCACGACGCCAGAATATCCATCATCTCAAGAATACGTTCCGCGGTGAGATGTGTCGCTTGGCGAACGAGCTGATCACGCAGGCGGCTAGGCATACTCAAAATGCCAGCTTGCGGATCAACATTCAGCACCATCAAATCACGAAAATAGTCCAGCGTTTGCTCAACCCATTCTCCAAGTTGGACTCCCTCTGCGACCGCGCTGTCCACAAGCCGAAGGCAATGAGGAGCATCTTGGGTGAGAATGGCCTCGGCTAATGCAAGGACTCTCTCTTCTCCCGCGGTCCCCAGAAGTTGGTGAACCTTTTGTGCCGTCAATTCTCCGCCGGCGAAGGCAAGAACCTGATCGAGCAGCGATTGACTGTCTCGCATCGATCCACGAGCTCGCCGGGCGATGAGTTCGACCGCTTCCGGCTCGGCAGTCATTCCCTCGGCCTGCACGATTTCAGCAAGTCGCTGCGCGATCTGATCCAGACCAATTCCGGCGAAGTCATAGCGTTGGCAACGGGAGAGAATGGTGATTGGAATCTTTTGCGCTTCGGTCGTCGCGAAGATGAACTTGACGTGCGCGGGGGGCTCTTCCAGCGTCTTGAGGAGCGCGTTGAACGCCTCCTTGGTGAGCATGTGAACTTCATCGATGATGTAGATCTTGTATCGCGACCGACTAGGACGGTAGGCGACTCCCTGTCGAAGCTCGCGAATTTCCTCAATGCCTCGGTTCGAAGCACCGTCGATCTCGATCACGTCTAAATCGGAACCAGCCGCAATGGCTAGGCAGGATTCGCATACTCCGCACGGATTCGTTGTCGGGCCATCAATGCAGTTGAGTGCCTTGGCGAAGATGCGGGCCATCGACGTTTTGCCGACACCACGCGATCCACAGAAGAGATAAGCATGGGCGACACGACCCGTTTGGATGGCATTGCGGAGGGCTTGGGCGACATGCTGCTGGCCGACACAATCCTCAAAACGGGAAGGACGGTAACGCCGAGCCAGGACGGTGTAGTTCGTGCCGGCTTGTTCTTCGCCAAGTGCCATTGCTGGTCCTTCCGCATCACGGCCGATGCCCTTCACCAGGAATGGCAAGGTGGAGACGGGTGGGCGAGGAGATCCGACATGCTCGCAATCGGAAGCTTATGGCTGCTGCCGTCAGGCCCTGACCAGGTTCACTGCGACCACGTCATGCGGGTCCTCGCCCGCCCGAATCCACCAAGGGAATGACCGGGGTGTTCGGAAAGAAAACCACTCCGTTGACGCTGCCTGCGTCCCCGGCGACAGGTTCCTCTCTCCCTGCTGCATTCATCCTATCAAGTATCGACCCCCAAGGAAATCAGCCCTCGTTTTCACCGTGCAATTCTCCCATTTCTCTGCGAAATTGTCGGTTCTTTGCCCTATCGTCCGCTTAATGGCCTTACGAATAGGAACCATGCATGCAATCACCCTTCGATCGAGTTGCCTTGACGTTCATTCTGTTCTTCGGCGTCTCTTGTTGGGAGGCAAAGGGAGAGGGCCCTTCGATCGCCACCGAGAGGGGGAAGGGAAGAGTCACCTTCCTCATCGATGGAAAAGCATTTGCAGATTTCGTGTACGAGGATCCGGCAACGACGCGGCCCTATCTGGCTCATGTGAAAGCCCCGAGCGGATTTCAGGTCACGCGAAATCATCCTCCGAAAAAGGGGCTCGATCCACTCGATCATGAAACGCTGCACCCAGGGATTTGGATGTCATTCAGTGAGCTGTCGGGGGCGGACTTCTGGCGTAACAAGGCACCAGTCAAGTTCGAGAAGTTTCTCGATGCGCCCAAAGCGGATGGCGATCATGCGACACTGACCGCGCGGTTCCGATACGAATCGAACGGAAAGACGATCGCACACGAGGATTTGCATCTTGCCCTCATCAACGCACCCGAGGGACGGTGGATTCTCTGGGACTCGGTACTATCGAGTGATGAACCGCTCATCTTCTCGGATCAGGAAGAGATGGGACTCGGGACCCGTGTCGCGACGCCGCTGACGGTAACAGAAGGAGGGACGATTACTTCGAGTGAGGGGAAGAAGAATGAAAGGGAGGTTCGCGGCACGCAGGGGGCATGGTGTGAGTATAGCAAGGAAATCGACGGCATACCGACAGGACTGCTCATCGTGCCGCACCCGGAGAACAATCCACGCGCTTATTGGCATGCCCGCGATTATGGCATGCTGACCGCCAATCCGTTCGGGGAGAAATCACTCACAGGGAAGGGGGACGGAACGGTGGTTGTTAACCGACCCAAAAACATGCGATTGCGATTCGGCATCCTCATCTTCTCAGCGAAGATAGACGCTCATGGAGAATCGCAGAGATATCCGAGTTTGGCGAATGAGAATTGAAAAGCGGGATCAAAGAGAGTCGACTTCAGGGACGAGCGAGGGAGAGCTGAGGAGTTCGGAGAACAAATAGAAAGAGCCGGCGACACAGATAATGTCCTCCGTCTCGCGAATAGGACTTTGGCCGTCATTGTTCATCGATGCGTCGATCGTAAGAGAGTCTCGACCGACCAACGCTGAGGCGTGCTGCCAAGCTTCATGGGGATTGACGATCACCGACACCTCCGCACGGAGATCCTGAAGATGTGGTCTGACCTCTTCCGCAGGCAATCCTCTCTGATTGCCGTGATATTGGGTCAAGATGATATGTGTGAAGATCCCATCGATTGTTTGAAGCATTTTCACCCAGTCTTTATCACGCGACGTGCCAAAGATAAAGATCCGTTTGCCCCGGTGGCCGGCGGGGATTACCTGACGGAGCGTCTTCGTCAACGCCTCGAACGATGCCGGGTTGTGAGCGACGTCCAAAAGAACGAACGGGTTTCGATGGTAGAGCTCAACCCGCCCGGGAAGTCGAATCGTTGCCAGCGATTTTCCCGGAAGCGAGGGGAATAGCGTCCCTTGGGATTCGAGTAAATCCATCACGGCGAGCGCTGTGGCTGCATTGGCGGATTGATGATCGCCGATGGGTCCGACACGAAGCGAAGGCCATCGCCGTCGCCAGGTCGTCAGCTCGATTTCCGCTCCTTCCAAACCCAGCGGTCGATCAACGTAGCGAAACTGATCTCCTAACTGGAAGAGTGCAGCTTCAACATCCCGCGCTCGCTCCTCAATCACCTTTCTGGCCGCGGGATCTAGGACGCTCGATACAACGGGCCTGCCCGACTTGATGATCCCGGCTTTCTCTCTCGCAATCTCAGGGATCGTTTCCCCTAATTGCTTTGTATGGTCGAGGCTGATCGAGGTGATCACGCTGACGGCCGGATCGACCACGTTCGTGCTATCGAGACGCCCTCCCATCCCTACTTCGACCACTGCGAAATCGACCTTTTCACGGGCGAAGTAGAGAAGAGTAAGCGCTGTGGTAATTTCGAAAAATGTCAGCTCCGACTGCGAAGCGCGAAGAACGGCATCGACTTCATCAACGGCGGGACGCATTTCCGTGATCAATGCCGCGAACATCGTGCTCGAAATAGGGCAATTGTTGATTCGAAATCGCTCCTCCACACGGAAGAGATGAGGCGATGTATGAAGTCCCACCTTGAAGCCGGATTCTTCCAAGAGAGCCGCGATCATCATCGCGGTGGAACCCTTTCCTTTGGTGCCAGCAATATGGACGACCTGATAATGGTCGTGCGGTCGCCCAATCTTCTCAAGGAGAATAGCGGTCCGATCGACGCGAAGCTCTGCTTGGGCGGGCATGCCGCGCGACTCGTAGTTGAGTCGCGAATTCAGGAAGGCTAAGGATTCATCGTACGTCATCGAGCACTTTCCATCGCAGTCCAAATGAGCCAGTCG
>JAIEPU010000049.1 GCA_019748235.1 bacterium | reverse complement strand
CGTTGAAAATCTTCGTCAGTTCGGCGCATTGAAAGCCATGGGGCTTACCAACGGCCGACTCGTCCTCATGATTCTGCTTCAAGCAGCAATCGTCGGGTTGATTGGCTACGGGATCGGAATGGGAATGACATCCCTTTTCTTCGAAGCGACGAAGAACATCCCTCACCTGCGCGGCATGCACATGCCCTGGCAGGTGAGTGTCGGCACCGCACTCTCGGTCTCGGTGATCATCTTCTTCGCAAGCCTTCTGAGCATTCGGCGCGTGCTGGTGCTGGAACCGGCCATCGTTTTCCGCACCTAGGAGAGAACGAGTGATCGCAAGTTTTCCGAAAGTTGCCGTGTCGTGCCGTCAAGTCACCAAAGACTTCGGTGACGGTGATACGCGTCTTCGTGTACTGCACGGGATCGACCTCGATCTCTATGAGGGGGAAATGACGCTCCTCGTGGGGCCCAGCGGGTGCGGCAAGACGACGTTGATTTCGATCATCGCAGGTGTGCTCGATCCGACCGGGGGAGATATCGATCTATTCGGCACTCCCCAATCGTCCTTGAGCAGTCGGGCCAAAGTGCAGTTCCGAGCGGATAACATCGGATTCATCTTTCAACAGTACAATTTGCTGCCGTCGCTCACTGCGGCTGAAAATGTTGCGATCCCGCTTCTCATCGCAAATTGGCCCAGGCGTCAAGCAATCGAAAAGGCTCGTGAATTCCTCGACGCCGTCGAACTGGGCCACCGAGCTAGTTCAAGACCGTCACAGCTTTCGGGCGGACAACAGCAGCGGGTCGCCATCGCGCGAGCACTGGTCCATGAGCCGAGACTCCTCGTATGCGATGAACCGACCGCCGCTCTCGATGCGACGACCGGACACGTCGTCATGGAGTTGATTCATCGCGTGGCGGTGCAACCCGGCCGCGCGGTCATCATCGTCACGCATGACAACCGCATCTTTTCGTTCGGCGACAAGATCGCTCACATGAGTGACGGTCGAATTGAACAGATCGAAGACGTCAAAAATAAGCAGCCCGGAAGTCTCGTTTCCGGCCATTAAGCGAAGGCGAAGGAAGTTTCCCATGCGAAACAAGTGGCTCCTCCCAGCAATTGCCCTCGTTGCGATCCTGTTCACCGGTTACCACCTCGCCATTAGCAATGTCGAACAACCGATGAAGCCGCCGCCGGTGAAACCGGCTCAATCGCCGTTCGGCCAAACAGTGGCTGGCGCCGGAATCGTCGAGGCGAAAACAGAGAACATCGCCGTCGGAACGCACGTTCCCGGAATCGTAATGGAGAAGTATGTCGAAGTAGGTCAAAAGGTGGATGCGGGAGACATACTCTTCAAAATTGACGACCGGAGTGTTCTCGCGGATCTTCGTGTGAAGGAGGCGCAGCTTGCGGCGGCCGAGGCAAAGCTGAAGCGTCTCAGGTCAATGCCTCGTCCCGAGGAGATTCCGCCCAGCGAAGCCAAAGTAAAACGGATGCAGGCAGAGTTTCAGGCGGCTCGAGACGTTTTGGAGCGGGGGGAAAGACTCTTTACGTCCCGGTCCATGGGTGAGGAAGAACTGATCAAGCGGCGTCAAGCCGCCGCTGCCGCGCAAGAGGGTCTGAAACAGGCCCAAGCCGAGGATGCTCTTCTAAAAAAGGGGGCGTGGGAGTCTGATATTCAGGTTGCCCAGGCCGACGTGATGCAGGCGCAGAATTTCGTTGATCAGGCGAAAACGGAACTCTCCCGACTTGAGGTTCGTTCCCCGATCGCCGGAGAGGTGTTGCAAGTCAATGTTCGACCGGGCGAGTACGTCGGAACTCCTCCCAATCAGCCCCTGATCGTGCTCGGGAATATGCAAAATTTAAGAGTCCGGGTCGATATCGACGAGTCGGATATTCCGGACTACCGACCGGGTATGACAGGACGCGCCTACGTTCGCGGCGAGTCGGACAAAGCAATTCCACTTCGCTTTGTTCGAGTCGAGCCTTTTGTCGTTCCGAAGAAATCATTGACCCGCGCGGCAGGTGAACATGTCGACACGCGAGTCTTGCAAGTCATCTACGAAATGGATGCCACCAAGCTGCCGATCTTCGTCGGACAGCAGCTCGACGTCTTCTTCGATCGGAACGAAAGTCCAGTCGCGAACACGCCTTCCGTTGCGGACGGAGCAAAGCTAGCCACTGAGTAGTGACATACCCCTGCCCATGGAGCCGCTCTTCGATAAAACGGGGGCGATCGGCAACTGTCGCGGTCATGACAATTAAACCGTCTTCACGCGGTTGAAGCACGTTCGCACTTCCCCTACGGTGGAAGATGTGACGGCAATGCCGATCAACGGGCCCGCATTTAGGCACGGATCGTCTCAAGGGCAAGGAAGACGCGCGCTCGGTCGCGGCTTTCAGGCAATGATAGAAGCGGATGCTCTCCAGCGAGTATCCGCGCGCCCCACCAAGGGTGCGTCCGCTTGAGTTGAGAATGGCGAGTACACGCCTGGCACGGACGCTGACGTAACTCCATAGCGATGATTGGATACAGCGGTAGAACCCTCGCCACGCGAGGATCTATCTCTCCTTCATGATTTCTCGTGCATCGAAAGGGAGTGATCGAAATGGATCCGCAGCTTAAGGCTCTTCACGAGAAGGATACGATCGCCTTTCATCGTGCCGGCCTGTATGCCGCGATGTTCTTCATCTCCGCCCCGATTGCCGTTATCGCGTGGGAAAACGGATACTGGCCGGTCACCGTTTTCTTATGGCTGGTGATGGCTCACCTTGGGCACATCAATCTGTTCGTTCTGCATGAAGCATCACACTATTTGCTTCATCCCAAACGACTGCTCAATGAAGCTCAAGGAATTCTGGTGGGAACTTTCAGCCTCGTCCCCCTATCCTCCTATCGCTACGTTCACGGCTGCCACCACGTTTATCTGGCACAACCGGGTGACATTGAGCTCTGGCCCTACACTGATCCGAAAACGTCTCGTGGCTTCCGTATTTTCGCCGCCACCGTGGAGTTCATTTTCGGATACATCTGGACGCCGCTGGTCTTCTTGCGCGGCTGCATCATCGGCAAAAAAATGTCGAAGAATCAGCGACTTCGGATCATCGCTGAATACTCGCTGTGTGTTCTTCTCTGGACGACCATTCTCGGTGTAACGGCTTACTTCAATGTCTGGGGTTGGTTGCTGGTGGGATACATCGTCCCGTCTCTCATGACCGGATCGATGCAAACTGCTCGACGATTCATCGAGCACATGGGTCTGTATGGCAACACGCCCGATACAGCGACCCGAACGATTGACGACCGTAGCTTGCTCGGTCGTTTTCTCTCATTCACCATGCTTCATGGCGACATTCACGGCCCGCACCACGTGCACGCGAAGATTCCGCAAAGCCATCTTCCCGAGGCACTCGAGCTTCTGAAAGATCAAGGGATTCTGACGCAGGAAAGCTTGTTCCCGAACTACTGGTCCGCGACCAAAGTCATGCTTCGAGAACTCGGCAACCCCCGCATTGGATCTCAATGGATCGCAAAGGGGGATACTACGTCGACCAATGAGCGTCCCTCCGCTCTCGCCGGCTGACGCCCCTCACGCCTCGTCATCGACGAATAACATGAAGAGCCATTCGGCGACGAGTGCAGGCTTTGGCATCCCATCGATCTCGATGGTGTTCTCCGTCTTCACGATGTAACGATTCCCCCCCTTCGGTTCCACGCCAAGGAGTTTGCAGCGGTTGCGAATACTCGAACCGACCGGCACGGGGGTCATCATTCGAACACGGTCGAAGCCGTAATTGACCCCCATTTGAATGCCAGGGGGACGCAATCCACCGAGCGATGATTCGATGAGGAATGGAAGTTGTGACAGCGTCCAAAGTCCGTGTGCGATCGGCCCACCGAACGGGCTCTCCCGAATCGCTCGCTCCGGATCGACGTGAATCCAATTTTGATCTCGCGTGCATTCAGCGAATTGGTTAATCGTTTCCTGCTCGACCTTGAGCCATTCTGAAACGTGCTCGCCACTGCCGTAAAACTCATTGATGCGGTCAATTGCCGGCATGCCTGCCCTCTTCTTCTGTCATGTACGTCCAAAATGTTGAAAAGTATCTTTTACCAATCGGGATCGATCGAGAGGATAAGTCCCCCGAGGGAAAGTCTGGAATTCTCGCCATCCCATCATGCCACTCCAGTAGCTCATTCCCTCTGACTGCCATGCAAGGAGGAAAAGTAGCGAGAACTTCTTCAAGGGACGCGGGAAGCTGCACTAAATCAAGATTTGACAGAGAGTTAAGGTAGTAGTGAAGTTTTAGCGGATTTTCTCATCATGACTGGACAGCATTTTTTTAAATCATAGCTTTTTCGCATTTTCGCCTTTCTCAAAATGCGATGTGCGGTAAGCTATCACGTGGGACGATCAGCGGGGTCGCGTATCGCACACCGCGTGGAAACCTCCTCTCCACGCCCGATACGCGGCCCCGCCTTTTTTATGGTGATGCACTTCTCTACGTCCCGACCCCCTTGTTCGGTTCGACAAAATCTGGACGCGATATGGACATTCGCAGGTTCTGCACTCCACCCGCGTAGCCGCGGATCGTGTGAATGGACTGAGCGTAATGATTCAATGGGAATAGGTTAGGCTTTTTGCTGATGGAGAGCCCATAACGGAAACGGCGGTCGAACCGCGAAAGAAAAGCGTCCCGGCGAGCAGATGAATCGTCCGATCGATGAGCGATTCGTCGGCAAATTAGTTGATGAGTTGTTCGGCCGCGCCACGTTCTTGTAGCGTGATCGTTCCGGTGTCGGCCAGTCGTCTGACAACGTCGACAATCTCTTGCTGAGCCTTCTCGACTTCGCTGACGCGGACGGGACCCAGGTATTCCATGTTT
>JAIEPU010000216.1 GCA_019748235.1 bacterium | reverse complement strand
GCGGAGACGATAGATCGCATGCCGACGCCGGACTTCCAACGCGCCCGCCGCTACGTCAACAAAAGCCGACTACACGTCATCACTAGTCACGTTTGCAGTCTGCTCACCGGTGGATTGTACGTCGGCTGGATGGTGCTGCTCGTTTTCGTCATCGATCTGCTCGATCACAAAGGGATGGCACTCTTCACCGGAGACGACGCGAAGTACGCGTCACAGATCGCTCCAATCCCCAACGAGCCCGCAGGTACCGTTGTTGATCCTTACCGCCGGGCTGACACCGGGCTCTTGTCGACGCTCGTTCGTTTGCGTCACAAGTGGTATGGACCTGGACTCGAATGGATTTACCAAAACATTCAACTCACGCATCGAGACATGGGACTGCTCACCGTCATCTTTGCGATCGCATTGACGATCGGAATATTGCGGCTGTGGCTGCTTGTCGTGCAGAGCCGGCTTCTCATTGCCGCCACGCTCGATGCACAATCTCGACTGCAGCGTGACATCTTCAAGAAGCAGTTCGAACTCGGAGGAACCGGCGTTGACCCTGCAACTCGTGAGCAGGTCGCCCCACTCCTCACAGAGGATCTCCCCGCGCTTCTCGAAGGGGTCCAGACTTACATGGAGCGGATCTTCCGAGAGCCTGCGAAGATTCTCGGCCTCCTTGGCTTCGCGCTGATGATCAACCTGCCGCTGAGCCTGAGCTTCATGATCATGTCCGCCATCGCCTGGGTTGTCGGACGTGGTGTCGTCACCAACTTCTTAAATCGTGGACAAAGATTGATTGCGACTTCTGACGCAGCGACGACTCGTTTAGTCGGACTCGCGGGGAAACATCGCCTGATCTCAGGATACTCCGCCGATCAATACTACAGCGGTTGGTTCGATCAGTACGTGCAACAAGCGACCAAAGCAAGTCGAGAGAGACTCATCTACCGCGCGCGTCTCGTTCCTCTTTGGCAATTCGCGGGACTGGTCATTTTCATCATCATCTTCGCCCTTGCGGCGCAGAACGTTCTGACGGGCAAGTTTGAGCTCTCCGCGGCTGCGGGGCTTTTCGCATCGCTGCTCAGCATCGCCCTCCCGGTCAACAACCTTGCCGCCACGCGACAAACGATTGCCAAAGGAGGCGAAGCGGCGCACCGACTCTTCGAGTTCCTAGACACGCCCACTGCCGGCAAGCCAAAACAAGGAACGACGTTCCTCGCCCCTCTTCACGAGACGATCGACTTCGAGAAAGTCACCTTTCAGGATGCCGAGGGGAACCTCATTTTGTCGGACGTCAGCATTCGCATTCACCGGGGCCAGCGAATTGGCGTGATGGCGAAAACCGAACAAGAACGGAGAGCGTTCATCTATCTCCTCGCCCGTTTCATCGATCCGACATCCGGTCGAATCAAGATCGACGGCGTCGATCTCAAGAAGGGGACGCTCGAGTCGCTCCGCCAACAGGTACTCGTCGTCTTACAAGACGAGCTCCTGTTCCCGGATACGGTCGGAGGGAATATCGGTTGCGGTGATCTCGGCTTCGCGCTTCCGCAAATCACCGAGGCGGCCAAGATGTCGCACGCTCACAACTTCATTCAGCGACTGCCTCACGGATATGAGTGCGTGATCGGCGATGAGGGATTTCCGCTCAAGCGGGGCGAGGAATATCGCATCGCCATGGCGCGCGCGATTCTGCGCGATCCCCCTATCGTCTGTATCGAGGAGCCGCACGAACGACTTGATCCCGATACCAAGGCACTGATCGACGATACCATGGAGCGGTTCTGCCACGGTCGAACCGTGATCATTCTTCCCAGCCGGCTTTCCACGCTTCGCGCATGCGATCAGATCTTCCTCTTCAATGAAGGGAAGCTCGCCTCGGTCGGAACACATCGTGAGTTACTGGAAACGAGCGAGCTCTACCGACATTTGCAGTATGTCGAGTTTTACAATCCGTCATTCGCCAACTAGAAGACTCGAAGAGACTCGCTTCAAGGAGAACGAGCGTGAGAGTCCTCCTTCAAATAGTTCTCGTCTGTCTCGGTTCATCGCTCGGCGGATTGAGCCGATGGGGCGCATCCGTTCTCGTTTCTCGCTATCTCGGGACGGCATTTCCTTACGGTACATTTATCATCAACATCGTCGGATCATTCATCCTTGGCTGGTTCATGACGTTTCTCACCCAACGGTACATGAATTGGGATCATGTGCCCCTTCACCCCGAAGACCTACGGCTACTCGTTGCTGTCGGATTCACCGGCGCCTTCACGACGTTTTCGACCTTCGAGTATGAGTCGGACGTGCTTTTCAAAGGGGGACAGGGTCTGATGGCTATTCTCTACATCTCGCTCAGCGTGGGGATAGGACTTCTCGCGATGCGTGCAGGAATTTCACTCGCCGAGTGGGGCCGTGCTTGAGCAAGAAATATGAAAGCGGAGCAGGTTCGTTGCTCCGCTTCCGAAAATTGAAAATCAGATAAATTACTTAGCTTGCTTCGCCAAGATCTCCGCGATCTGAATCGCATTCGTCGCGGCGCCCTTGCGAAGGTTATCAGCCACGATCCAGAGATTCAGGCAATTCGGAGCGGACTTGTCCTCGCGGATTCGCCCAACGAAGGTTTCGTCACGGCCGACGGAATTGGCAGCGAGCGGAACATTTCCCCCCTTCACGTCATCAAGCACGACGACTCCAGGAGCACGCGACAAAACTTCACGAGCCTTCGCGGCCGAGATGTGATCGTGGAATTGAACGTTCACCGATTCGCTGTGGCCGGTCCGGACAGGAACGCGAACACACGTGGCGGAGACTTCGATCGAGTCATCCCCCATGATCTTCTTCGTTTCCTTCATCATCTTGATCTCTTCCTCGGTGTAACCATCTTCGCCGAGGGTCCAGTCATCAGGGAGGCAATTCCCCGCGAGCTGGTGTTTATGTTTAGTCGCGGCGGGGACAACTTCGCCCCGTCCAATTGCGGCAATCTGATTGTCGAACTCGGTGAGGGCTTCATTCCCCTTACCGCTGGACGCCTGATAGGTGCTGACGATGATTCGCTTGATCTTTGCGACGTCATGAAGCGGCTTGAGCGCGACCACCATCTGAATGGTCGAGCAGTTGGGATTGGCGATGATTCCCTGATTCTTGGCGATCATGTGCGCATTGACTTCGGGAACGACAAGCGGGGTATTGGGATCCATTCGCCAGGCGCTCGAATTATCAACGACGACCGCGCCCGCCTTCGCGGCGATCGGACTAATCTCTTTGCTCACCGAACCGGGCGTGCTTGAAAGAACGACCTGCACCCCCTTGAATGCGTCGGGAGTCGCTTCCTCGACGATGAAATTCTTTCCGCCAAACGCGAGCGTTTTCCCCGCGCTTCGCTTGGAAGCGAGGAATTTGATGCTCTTGTACGGGAACTCCCGTTCCAGGAGCACTTGCCTCATGACTTCGCCCACCAGCCCGGTGGCGCCCATGACCGCCAGGTTAATGCTCACGTCTAATTCTCCGTCGAGACTGTCGCCCACCGCCGGCCTGCACCCGCCGATCGGGAGCGTATGGAAAAGGGTTTTCGCGCGATGATGAGACCTATCTTAGGGTGACAGTCCAAGTCCGTCCAAAGTTCGTCCCTGGGGTCTATTTCTTTGCCCGAGGATTGATGAACAAATAGAAGCGTCCATCCTCAGCACCGCCGATGAAATCCGGGATGCCGTTGCCGTCAAAATCGACGGTCGTCGGAGCGACGTCGTGACCCTCGATGTTCTGCTTCGCGAGAGAACCGGCGTTCCGAAAAGTCCAGCCTTTGTTCGTCGAATCAATCTGATGGAGGACATCGGCGTTGACAGAATTCAGGAGTAAATCGAACTTTCCGTCGCCGTCCCAATCGGTGGCGCACAGTTTTCGCCGGCCGCTCCCCCCTCCTCGTTTGTCATTCAAACGAAGCGGAGAGCCTTTCTCGCCTAAGAAGATGCGTTTGGGCGGGAGCAACACGAGTGTGTCCCCCATCTTGACCCGCTCGAAGAAGGCGAGGTATCCCTCTTGGTCGAGCATGCCGAGATCAGGCAACCCGTCACGATTGAAGTCGAACGCCACCGGTGTGGTGCGCCACTGCGTAATGAGTTCCTTCCCTTTCGGGGTCCACCAAACCCATTCGGGCTTCGGGGTCGTTCCTTCCCACTCGACTTCAATCGGTTCGGGCGCGGCGAGCTTCGGCGATCCCTTGCTGCCGATGTTGCGCAGCCAACTGACCTCACCACGAATCGAGTTGAAGACGATGTCGGGCAATCCATCAAGATTCCAATCAATGGCCGATAGCGTCGTATAGCCCCATTTGCGCTCACATGGACCTTGGATACCTCCATTGGGTCCCGCCATCACGCGAAATGTCTTCTCTCCTGCCTCCAGTCGCTTGGGCGCGGCCCATTTCGGCGAAGCGACTTTCGGTCCGCTCAGGTTCTCGAAGAATTCGATGAAGCCCGCTGTATTCCCCGAGAGGAGATCGAAATCGCCGTCGGCATCCCAGTCGATGCCTACCGGATTCGCGAGCGCACCCGACTTGAGTTCATCTGCTTCTTGCTGGAAGTAATGCGGTGGGAGAAATTGCGGCAATCGATCGGAACTTAGCTTGCCTATGTTTTCGACGAGTGCCACACGGCCATCTTCATCACCGACGACCAGGTCGAGATCGCCGTCCTTGTCCCAATCGAAAGCGATCGGGACGATCATTTGCAATTCCATGGCGAGCGTTGAACCGTCGGGAGCTTTCAACTTTCGGCCCGCTGAATACTTGGGCTCTTTGCGGGAGCCAACGTTTTCAAAATAAGTGAAGCTGTCGACAAATTCTC
>JAIEPU010000296.1 GCA_019748235.1 bacterium | reverse complement strand
GTCGTCATTACCGTTGCTGGTCGATCGGGCGAGGACAAAGGTGTTGGAACGGGCTTCGTCATCTCGGACGATGGGTTGATCGTCACCAACCGTCATGTCATCGGCGAAGGGCGCGACATTTCCATTCAACTTTCGAATGGCAAGATCGTTCCGGTCGAGGCCGTTCATGCGACATCGAATAAACATGACCTCGCGATTCTTCGAGCGGATGCGAAAGGACTGAAGCCCCTTCCGCTCGGATCTTCCGCTGACGTGCAAACCGGTGAACCGGTGATTGCGATTGGAAATCCTCACGGGCTGGCGCATAGCGTCGTTTCCGGTGTCGTGTCTGCAAAACGTGAAATCGACGGCATGCCGATGATTCAGTTGGCCATGCCGATCGAGCCAGGCAACAGCGGCGGTCCGCTCATCGATCATCTGGGACGGGTGATCGGAGTCGTCACGATGAAATCCGTCGTGACGGCGAATCTGGGATTCGCGATCGAAAGCGACGCCATCAAGCCTCTTCTCGATCACCCCAATCCTATCCCCATGTTACGCTGGCGGACGATCGGTGCGATGGATCCCGCCAAATGGGAAGTGCTGCTCGGTTCTGATTGGAAGCAGCGTGCTGGCCGAATCGTCGCCGCTGAGCCTGGAAAGGGATTCGGCGGTCGAACCCTTTGCTTGAGCAAATCAGAACCACCGAAATTGCCGTTCGAACTGTCGACGATGGTGAGGCTCAGCGAGGAATCAGGGGCGGCGGGGTTAGTATTTGCCGCGGACGGCGAAGACCGACACTACGGCTTCTACCCGAGCGGCGGACAGGTTCGCCTGACTCGCTTCGACGGTCCCGACATTTTCTCGTGGACGATCCTTGCGCAGGTTGCGACGCCGCATTATGTCTCGGGCGATTGGAATTATTTGAAAGTCCGCGTCGAGGAAGACTCCATCCGTTGCTTCGTCAACGATCAACTCGTCATTGAGAGCAAGGACGTCGCCTTTCGAAAAGGCCGAGTCGGATTGGCCAAGTTCCGCGATACGAACGCCACATTTCGAGGGTTCGAGATGGGCGATCATCTGGAACGTCACACTCTTTCGACCGAAGTGACCGGGCGACTGGACGAGGCCATCAAGCATTTGACCGATCATCCCGCTGCCTCACGCGATCCTTCCGTGGTGGAGACATTTCTTAAAACACCGTTTGAGAGTACAAATCGGCTCCGCTTCCGAGCACGGGAGCTGGAACTTGAAGCGCAGCGCATGAGAATGCTCGCGAATAAAGTTCACGAGCAGGGAATTGTCGCAGAACTGGAGAAGCTCTTTCAGAGGCCGGAGGCCGAGGTCGATTTACTCAAAGGGGCTCTTCTACTCGCGCGATTGGACAACGACGAGGTGGATGTTGATGCCTACTTGTCGGACGTCGACCGGATGGCCGAGGAGATTCGCAAACAGCTACCCGCCGATGCCACCAATGACGATAAGTTAGCGGCGATCGACAAGTATCTCTTCGTAGAGCATGGGTATCACGGCAGTCGAGGGGACTACTACAGTCGCGCCAATAGTTACATGAACGAAGTAATCGATGATCGCGAGGGGCTACCCATCACGCTTTCAGTCCTTTACATGGAACTCGCTCGCCGATTAGGACCTAAAGTGGTGGGAGTCGGATTGCCCGGCCACTTCGTCGTTCGCTACGAACAGGATGGGAAACCGGGAGAATATATCGACGTACACAACAAAGCGAGGAGGCTGACCGAAGAAGAGGCTCGCCAGCGAATCGTCGATGCTATTGAAGATTCGCTCTCCCCCTCCTCCTTCGTCCTCGACAAAAGACATGTCATGACTCGCATGCTGAATAACTTGATCGGGATTGCGCGCGGTGAGCGGGACATTGCCGGAATGCTCCGTTATTTGAATGCATCGATCGCCATTGACCCAAAATCCAGTGTTGACCGGTGGCAGCGTGGAGTGCTGAGACTCGAAACCGGTGACCGAGAAGGAGCGGCGGAAGATGCCCGTTGGCTTCTCGAAAACAATCCAGACGATGTCGATCGAAGCGCCGTCGAGCGTTTGCTCGAGATGGCTCAAAATCGGGACGGCTAATCAACCGACTGACGAATCCAACATTTCTGTGAGATCATCCCTTGTCCGAACAAATCCCGCGCCGAGGACTCTTTCTTCGCCGCCATGACGAAATTGAATCGCCCCACGAAAACGAGAAACCCTGCCCGATCGTCTGCCTCTCGCGTGAGGCGATGGCTTGTTTGTTTGAAATTCAGTTCGCTGAAGGCTCTCTCGATCGGAAAACAGCCATCCGTGCGTTCGACTGGATCGATGCCATCGAACGGCAACTGACCGTCTATCGGAGTGACAGCGAGATCAGCCGGCTGAACGCCGAGGGATTTGAAAATTCGATCGTGTTAGAGGATCGCCTCTTCAACTTGCTAGAGGATTGCCATCGCCTTTGGGCTGAGACAGGAGGGGCCTTCGACATCACCGCCGGGCCACTCATTAAGGTATGGGGCTTTAAACGAAGGGAAGGGCGGGTGCCAAGTCCAGCCGAATTGGCGGAGTCGATGAAGAGTGTGGGAATGGGGCATGTAAAGCTCGATCGATCGAAGAGAACGGCTGAACTTCGTCAGCACGGAATGGAAGTAAATTTCGGAGGCATCGGCAAGGGGTACGCTCTCGATCGTGTTGCGGATTGGCTCACAGAGCAGGGGGCGAATGATTTCCTGCTTGGTGCGGGTCAAAGCAGTGTCTTGGCCCACGGGTCACGACCATTGGAACGTGGCTGGCCGGTCGATATTCAGCATCCAGCCGATCCTTCGCGCATGCTGGCAAAGGTGTTCCTTCACAATCAAGGGCTCTCCACGAGTGCGAGCACCGAACAATACTTCGAAGAGGAAGGGCGTCGGTTTGGCCACATTCTTGACCCGAGAAACGGTTGGCCCGTCGAAGGGATGATCCAGGTCGTGGTGGTCGCCACGACGGCCGCCCGCGCAGAGGCCCTGTCCACGGCGTTTTTCGTACTCGGTGTAGAATGGGCAATGGACTATTGTCGGCGTAATCCAGAAGTGGGTGCAATTCTCGTCACGATGAAGCCAGACGGAGACGCGGTGGAAGTCTATGTGATCGGGACGATTGAAAGTGTACTGATCTAAGTATAGATGGAAACTATAAACCGTTTTGCAAATCGATCGATACCAACTCTGGGAGCGAAATATCTCGGCAAGCGATCGACATAATCAGTCCCGATCGGTGGCCCGCCTGATCATAGAGAGGGATTGAAATCGCGCGAACAATGAGTTGACTTCCATTTTCATTAATAAATCACATGACGTCATCCAAGTGGTCCGTGACTTGTACACTCTTTAAGTGTTCTATCTGCTTGCCATGTCGAGATTCGAGAATCGATGGTAGATCTGAAATCAATCGTCCTAGAATATCGTCTTTTGTAAGCCTCAATCGAGGAATCGTGCTCCAGTCGCAATCGATGATCTGGTAAAACTCATTGCACTTGGCGAATCCCAGTGCAGGTGACTCCGCCCAATCAGTCAAGAGTGCTCTTGCTTGGTCAGGATTCATGCTCTCCGATGTTCTGTCCGGGTCAAGAGTTGCACCCCAAGTTGCTGAGTCCTGTTTCTCTGCGAGTGAAATCGTTTCGTTTAGACGATTCAAACCCTTGCGTCGCCGAACTGATCGAAATACAGGGAAACAAAGGGGGCGTGACAAATCGATTCGAACGCCTTCGTTGAAAAGTCTCGTTACTCGTTGAACCGCTTGACGGATGCGACAAACAGATCGTCAGACATGAGTGCGACATCCACAAGATCTTGAAGCCTTCAAGCCCAAGGCAGCAGCGGCATTCAGTCAGTATCGAGAAGTTGTCGACTCCAAATTGTAACGAAAGAGCCGCTTCAGATGCCATCGACTGGATTGGAAAAAGGTTTGAATGGCCGGTTGATAGGGCGGAGCCGCCGACGCCTGGTCGGAGGAATGCCATGAGGATTCGGAACTCTGTAAACGAAGAATGGTATCGCCTTTCCTACCGATCTGAGACATCTTTCGATTCCACTTGCTCGCGCGTTCGAGCGTCTTCAAAGTGAGGAGAGATTGGCAATCACAGGAGCTTCACCATGCGGTCTCTCATCATTCCCGCGATGTATGTCTTGTTCACCCTCATCACGACCAACTCGGTTCGCGCGGACGATCTCACGAAATTCACTGAAGACGATTGGAAACGGTACGAAGCGACACAATCGGTGATTCGGTCGATGCCGGCAGCACTTCAACGTCAAGGTAACTATGCTTTTCGGAGTGTGAGCTCGATTGAAAACGATCCGGCTTTCAAAGCTTGGGCCGCATTGAATCCGATCGGACAACTCGTCGAGCGAAATAAGATCGATACTCGATTCGCGGCGACCCGTCCGATACGGCAGGCGGCCGTGGGAGGGTATTGGTCGTTCAACAATCCCTATTTGGGATGGAGTCGAACCTGGAATGGCTACGGTTATGGATCCCCGTTCATGGCAACGAATGTCTGGGGCGGTTCCGACCTTTGGTGATCGCCCGGTCAGTCGGGTGTTGGCAAGTCTTGTGAGGTGACGATCGTCAAGTCACCTCAACTCGACCCGCTCCGTTCACTTGAAAATGGGAGCGGCGACTGCGGCCACGGTGAACAAAGACGCCACGATAAATCCACCGACAAGGACGAGAACCATCCGGGCGGACCCAATCCTTCCGATTCGAGCCGCACACATGGGGCACGATGGGCTCGATGCATGATGGCTCGGAAAGATCTCGCCGCATTC
>JAIEPU010000259.1 GCA_019748235.1 bacterium | reverse complement strand
GACCGAAAAACTGACGAGCTGAATGTCCTTGGGAAGATCCTCTCGCAGTTTCGCCATCGTTGCAGAAACGGTTGGGCACGAACTATGGCAACGGGTAAAGATGAAGCTGGCGACCCAAATCTTTCCTTTCAGATCATCGAGCGTGATCTCTTTCCCCTCTTGGTTGATGAGTTTGAACTCCGGGACGGGCCTGTCAAGCGACGCGGGCTGAAAAGTCGTATCTCCCGTGGCAAGAGGGGCAGGGGCTCGCCGAGCGAAGAGAAACCACGACATAATCCCGCTCCCCACGATGACGAGTAGTAACGTGAAAATCATGGGGCCAACGAGAGAGGGAGTGCTCTCGCCAGCGTTGGTTTCTTCCTGATTCACGTCATTCATCTGTTGATGACTCCCCACGGACAGTCATTCGTCTCGGTTTGTCCTTTAACGTCGGCTTGCGGTCTTCGTCGCCCAAGCGATCATCACGATGGTGAATCCTATCGTAATAGCAATCGACAGGGTCAGGCTGGGAACGCTCGCGGGTAGCGGCGCGGTTTCCTGCCCCACATAAAGAATACGTCTTAACGCAGCCACGCCGTAAGTCAGCGGATTCAGTTTCACGATCCACGCGAGCCAAGCGGGCGCTCCGTCGGTGGGGAAGACCGAACCTGAGAGGAACCACATCGGAAAAAGAACAACACTCATGATGGCATGAAATCCTTGGACGGAGTCCATTCTCCATGCGAGGACGAATCCCAGACTGGTGAGCGCGATTCCGAGGATGATGAGAAGGAGAGTCGCGCCTACTACCGATGCGACTGTCAGCTTGATCCCCGCAAAGGGAGCGAGGGCGAGGAAGAGAAGCGATTGCATCAATGCCAGAATCGTGCCCCCCAAAACTTTCCCGAGCACGATCCAAACGCGGCTGACGGGCGCGACCAGGACTCCCTGAAGAAAACCTTGTTTGCGATCTTCGATCACCGATATCGTGGCGAAGATCGCCGTGAAGAGAACGATCATTGCGAGGACGCCGGGAAAGAAGTATTCGTCGTACGGGAGAGAACCGGTGGGCGTCTCCGGACGAAATGATCCCCGAAGGCCCATGCCGAGGAAAAGCCAAAAGATAATCGGCTGCAGCAAGGCGCCGATTACCCGGTGGGGTTGACGAAGAAAGCGAACGACCTCTCGCTCGGCAAGCGTGAGAGCAGCGCCGAATGTGCTTCCGGGAGCGACTGAAACAGCGACATCCGATAGAGCCCGTGAATTACTCATCGTTTCCTTCTCCCCAGAAACGATGTCCCGTCCGCTTTAGAAACACGTCTTCGAGCGTCGGGCGTGCGATTGAGATCGATTCCATCATCGGTTCCGCCCATTCGATCAGCGATGGAAGTGATCGATAGCCGGTTGACTGTTCGAATCGAACGGTATTGCCGCGAGTTTCCGCCTCGATTCCGAGGTTCTCACGGAGCCGGCGAGTCAGTTCGACGGCATTCTTCGATTCGATCGTGACGACTTCGCCGCCGATCTCGGCCCGGAGGTCTCGCGGCTTACCGACAGCCACCAGTTTTCCTTTGTTGATGATCGCTATCGCTTGGCAATGTTCCGCCTCCTCCATCAAGTGCGTCGTCGTCAATACGGTGACACCTTGCTGAGGCAACGTGGAAAGGTACTGCCAAAGGTCGTATCGAGCGGCAGGGTCAAGGCCGGTGCTCGGCTCATCGAGAATCAAAAGTTCGGGCCGATGAAGAAGACCTTTGGCGAGTTCCGCACGTCGAGCCAATCCTCCCGACAGTTTTTCCACCCGCTCGTTCGATCTGTCCGAAAGGCCGACGATCGCGAGCGATTCGTTAATTCTCTTCTGATAGTCGCTCCGAGTCAGACCATACAGACGCGCATGATGAGTCAAGTTTTCCCGCACGGTGAGCTTGGGATCGAGACTGGGACTCTGAAACACGACGCCGATCCGGCGCCGAACTTCGAATAGATCGTCCTTGATATTGCGTCCTAGAACTTGAACGCTTCCCTCTTGAAGCGGGCTTAGGGTGGAGAGGAGGCGAAAGAGGGTGGTCTTACCTCCACCGTTCGGACCGAGCAGTCCAAAGATGGATTGGGATGTGACATCGAGCGTGACACCGTCGAGCGCGATGCGATCGCCGTATCGATAACGAACGTCGCGGACCGTGACCGCCTCAACCGAACTCACGGAGAATATCCCTTACTGAATATCGCGGCATGCCGAATGGACATCGGCAATCTTGCGATTAGGGGCCATGCCAGCTCGATCGTTCGTACGATTCGAATGCAACGTCGGGAAGTAATGCGATGACTGCAATAATGGCGAGCAGTATCGTGGGTATGCAGAGAACGAATTTCCAACGTTTCTCATACTTCCAATGCATGAAGAACAAGATGACGAGCGACGCCTTCGCCACTGCGACGAGGAGGACAAAGAGAATGTTTGTCGTATGCGACCAGACATTCGAAAAGTTTTGCCGAATGAAGAGAGAAGCGAACGTGGCAAACGTGAGCAGAACCAAAAAGAAGAAAACTCGACCGACTCGAAACGGGGAATCGGTGTGATCTTCAACAGCCGCCTCGATTCCCCGCCCTGAGGGGAAATTGCTATTCATCCGCATCTCCTCACATCAGGTAGAGCATCGGGAAAAGGAAGATCCAAACGAGGTCAACAAAGTGCCAATAGATGCCAGCATTCTCGATGAAGTGAGCATGATGGCTTCTAAGGCCAACCGCTAAGCCGACCAAAATCAACCAGCCCCAAGCGATCAGCCCAACGAGCACGTGGAGCGCGTGGAAACCGGTCATCATGAAATAGGTTCCCGACCAGAGCCTCCAGCCAGGATGTTCCGCGCTGATCTCCCAAGGCAACAGCCCGTGATGGATCTTTTCGTAGTACTCGAAGGCCTTGACACCCAGAAAGACGAAACCAAGGAAGAACGTGATCGTGATGAGAAAGAGTGCTCGCGAGTACCGGTGTTGAAGGGCCGCCACATGAGCCATCACCACCGTGACACTGCTGCAGATCAAGACGAACGTGTTGAAGGCGCCGATCGGCTCATTCAAGACTTCGTGATGCGACGGCCAGACGTCCGCATTGGCGATGCGCAGCACGATGTACGCGCCGATGAGGCCCGTAAAGAACATCACTTCCGTGCCGAGGAAGAGCCAGATCGCAAGCTTGCCGTTCGAGACGGGAAGCTTGTTGACGCGAGGAGTAACAGTGGCGGAGCTTGCGTGAGCCATCGAGATCTACATTCCTCCCCGCGCTGAATCGATCATCCAGAGTCCGAGAATCATCGGCAGGTAAAAAAGCGAACTGAAGAGTACAAGCCTTGCCCTTGAACGTGTTTGATCCATCAGGAATGCAATGGAGAATCCGAGAAACTGTAGCCCCAGGATGAGAGCCCCGGCAACAAAGACTCGACCCCCCGAACCTGTCATCACCGGCGCGATCGTGACGGGGAGTAGAACGAGGCAGAAGCTGACCATTTGCCAGCCGGTCATTCGCTTTCCGAGCGGTGTTGTCGGAAGCATGCGAAGGCCGGCCCGCGCGTAATCGTCTCGGTGAAGCCATGCGATCGCGAAGAAGTGAGGGAACTGCCAAAAGAAAAGTAAGAGAAAAAGCCATAGGGCATTGATCGACAAATCTCCCGTGACGGCCGCCCAACCGACGAGTGGGGGAAGCGCACCCGGCACGGCGCCGACGACCGTGTTCAGGCTCGTCACTTGCTTGAGGGGCGTGTAGACGAACACGTAAAGGATGAAACTGGCAAGCGCGATGATGGCGGCCGTCCAATTGACAAGCCAAATAAGATAGGCGGTCCCGATAATGGCGCTGCCATAGCCGAGAAGCATCGCCTCCCAAACCGCGACTCGGCCGGTAGGAAGAGGCCGATTGACCGTCCGGTTCATGAGTCCGTCGATATGAACTTCGCGAACCTGGTTCAGGATGGTGGCTCCGCTGGCGACCAGGGCAGTTCCAATAACAGCGTGCGCTAGAAGCCAGGGATCGGCATGCGCGCCCTGTGCGATGATCCCGCCTGAGACGACGGTGAAGAGCACAAGGAGCGCGATGCGCGGCTTGGTGAGCTCTAAGTAGTCACCGATGCGGTCCCAGGTTCCGGGTTCATCAGCAGTCAACGTGGCGGACTCCACACTCATGCGACGGGCTCCAGAACCGATTTCGGCTTTGGGGCCTCCGCCGGGCTTTCTTTGAGGAAGAGCCGCCTCGATGCAGCTGCCAGATAAACGGAAACTCCAAAGAGGATGGAGCCGAGGGCAAGGTGCGTGGTGACCGTCAACGCTTCCTGCGAGGTGATGACGCCGTGGACCTCAGTATCGAGAATCCCCGTTAGGAAAAGGGCGACCACTCCAAGCGTAATCTGAGCGACCAGTCCTCCTCCGAGCACGAGGACTGCGCTTCCCATTCGCTCGCGAAGGGGGCGATGCAACACGACCAGCATGACCAGCCAAAGTGAGGCGAAGAAGAGCAGTCCCCCAACGAGCAGATGCACGATCCAGAGCGACCCTTGGTAATGCCTGACAATCGCGCCCAAGACCATTTGAGCATAGAACGCTAGAGCCAGCACCATCGAGATCGATCGCACCGTCGAGCCCTCTTCGTGAGCCAACGGCTTGGTGTCGAACCACCATTTCGATGTGATCGTAGCCATGATGACCGTTAGTGCGAAAAACGCTTGAGCGATACATCCGTGAAGCGCCGCCAGATGTTGACCGAGCAGCGCGTTGAACACGA
>JAIEPU010000285.1 GCA_019748235.1 bacterium | reverse complement strand
GAATCTTAACGCCATGTACGGCCCGAGCGTCTACGTCAAGATTCCGAAAGAAGTACTGGCGGGCCAATCAATGCCCGGTGCGGGTTGGGGAAAATCGAGCCTCGCGGAACGTTCGCGACGAAGCATTTACATTCATGCGAAACGTTCGTTGGCCGTGCCGATGATTGCAAGCTTTGATGGTCCGGACAGTGATTTCAGCTGTCCCGTGCGATTCGTGAGTACTCAACCGACACAAGCACTCGGCATGTTGAACAGCACGTTTATCAATGAACAGGCGGATCAGTTTGCCCTCTATCTTCGCAAGCAAGGAGGTGATGACCCGGAGTGTCGAGTGAAGTTGGCTCTATCACGCGTGTTTCAGCGCGAGCCGAGTCGAGCGGAGATTGATCGAGGGTTGCAGTTGCTTGCCGCCCTCAAAGATAAACATGGTCAGTCTGATGCAACGGCTCTCAAGCAGTTTTGTGTTGCGATGTACAACCTGAACGAATTCGTGTACTTGGACTGAGCGGAAGAATGGAACGATGAACAACGAACAGCTCGGACGAAACTTCTGCGGTCGAACGCGTCGTGAATTCCTTTGGCAAGCGGGTGCGGGATTCACCGGTACCGCGCTCGCGGCGCTTCTGGGGGACGATGGTTTTCTTGCACAGCAAGCCGTTGCTGCCGATGGAGTGACTGCGTGGAACAATCCGCTGGCGGCTCGCCCCCCTCATTTCTCGGCCAAAGCAAAGAGTGTCATCTTTCTTTACATGTATGGTGGCCCTAGCCACATCGATACATTCGACTACAAGCCGGCCATGAAGGGGATGAACAACAAAACGATCGACGTAAAGACCTTTGGCCGCGGAGGGCATAAGAATCAAGGCCGCATCGTCGAGACTCCGTGGGAGTTCGCCCAACATGGTGAATGCGGACAGTGGGTTTCGACACTTTTTCCCCACCTTGCGACATGTGTTGACGATATCGCATTCATCCATTCGATGACCGCCGATTCTCCGATCCATGGCTCCGCCATGTTGATGATGAACTCCGGCAAGATCTTGAGCGGCAGTCCCTGTCTCGGTTCGTGGGCCAACTACGGATTAGGGACGCTGAACGATAACTTACCCGGCTTCGTCGTCATGCTCGATCCACGAGGCGGACCGATTAGCGGTGCGAAGAACTGGAGTAGTGGCTACATGCCCGCCACGTATCAGGCGACCGTCATGAGATCGCAAGGAGCGCCGATCTTGGACCTCAGCACTCCGGCTGGTGTCAGCCGAGAGATGCAGCGAGAGATGCTCGATACGATTCGTGGATTCAATGAAGAACATCATCAGTCACGTGCCGACAACTTGAATCTAGCGTCACGCATTGCGAGCTACGAGTTAGCATACAAGATGCAGGCGGCTGCGCCAGACGCGGTGGATCTTGGTCAGGAGGATGAGCGAACGCTGTCGCTGTATGGCATTGACGAAAAGAAGACGGCTGTGTTTGGTCGTCAATGTCTTTTAGCGCGCCGTCTGGTCGAACGTGGCGTGCGATTCGTGCAGTTGTATTCCGGCGGCAATCACAACGATGCCAACTGGGACGCACATGGCGATTTGAAGATGAATCATGATCTTCATGCCGGTGAGACCGATAAACCGATCGCGGGATTGCTGAAAGATCTCAAGCAGCGCGGCATGCTGGACGAGACGCTGATCGTTTGGGGAGGAGAGTTCGGACGACAACCGACGGCGGAATATGAGAAGGGGACCGGCCGAGATCACAACGCCTATGGCTTTACCATGTGGATGGCCGGGGGAGGCATTAAGGGGGGCGTCAGTTATGGAAAAACCGATGAATTAGGGAGTGCCGCGGTAGAGAATCGTCTGCAGGTGAAGCATCTTCATGCCACCATCCTTTATCAACTCGGCCTCGATCCGAATCGCTTGTCCTACTTCTATAACGGCCTCGATCAAAAGCTAGTCGGCGTAGAGGGGGCAGAGCCGATACGAGAGATCATCGCATAAAGGGAGCGGACGCTGATCCGCGTCGGCGTCATTCTTATACTTGGCAGAGTATAAGTCTCCGAACGGAGTCTCGCCGCTATGAACATTCTCGCCATGACCTCGGTGTCGGGGGTAATCGGCCTCATCTCGTTCATTGCTTGTCTCGGTCTCATGGCTCATGCTCTTTTTCCCTGGACGTTCATTACTCGTGAGGTGATCACGGTCAAATGGTTCCCCTTGCTCATTCGGTTCATTCTTGAATGTACCGCGACGTTTCTTTGGTTGTCCGTGATCCTGCCTCTATTGGCATGGTCTTTATGGATTGGGGACTACGACCATTGGTTCTTTCACTATGCATGGGTGATTGCCGCCGTAGTCGCTATTTCGATTTTCGGCTTTCGCGACCTGCGAATTTTGCAACACGGAATAAGTGCAAGTTATCTCTCTTATCACTTGTGGGGAGCGATAGCTCTGTTGCTCACCTTCGGAACGGTCGTGGGATATGAATCACTTCACCGGATCGAAGGACTGACCCCCGAGACGGCGTCACAATCTGTTTCTCGCCGATTCATGAGAAAGATAAACGAGGATGTCAACCTCGTTGAAGATACCAGACCTAGATCCGGCCATCAGAGTCCTGACAGATACCGAGCCTATTGTATCATGGCGGGAAACGAACCTCGTTTTCGTTTCACGATCGCTCGTCATCGCTGGTTCGGATGGACCTTTGCGAGCAGCATACCGCTTCGACCTTTCGCAGAAGAATTGAGACATGCGAAAGGCATTGCTTCAAGGTCTTCAAACTCGTCTGATCGAAAATCGGCGATATGGGCTCTTGAACAGATGATCGCCAACTATCCCGAAACGGTGGCGAAGGTTGAAGCGGAGCAATTGCTGAAGTCGCTGCGAGATAACGGGACCGTCAACAATTGACCGATTGAATGCGGGTAAGCCATTTTACGGAGGGCCGACAGGCTTCGATCTTGCGTTTGTTTAGGATCGTAAAATAGGAAACTGGTCGAACGATCGATGGGCGTGATGATTCATCGACAGACGCGGGCAAGGGACTATCGAATGCAAAACGAATGCTCTGCACGACTTCACGCGGCACTTCTGATATTGCTCGTTTGCGCTAAATTCATGGGTGTCGCATCCGCGGGTGATGTTTCTAAGGACACATCTGCTTTCCTGCTCGAGTGGGGCCAGAAAGGAACGGCTCACGGAGAGTTCAATTTCCCGATTGGGATTGCTGTTAACGCCGCCGACGAAGTGTTAGTGACGGATTTCTACAACGCTCGCGTGCAGACATTTTCGTCAGAGGGTCAGTTCCTATCGGCATTCGCGGTGTCAGCATTTCCTGGGGGCATCGCCGTCGATCGTGATGGGAACATCTTCATTGCACACGCGGGCATTCCGCCGTCACGTTATGACAAACCACGAGAGCGCGACAAAATCGCCGTCTATTCATCGGATGGCAAGTTGTTGCGCGAGTGGGGAAAGTTCGGGGTGGGTGATGGAGAGTTTGACATGCCGGGGGGTATTGCAATAAGTCGGGATGGCCGCGTCTATGTTGCCGATCAGTGCAACCGCCGCATCCAGGTGTTCACCCCCGAAGGAGTATTCATCACGAAGTGGGGTAAGAAAGGTTCTCTTCCCGGCGAATTCGGCGGCGACGCTCATCCCAAGGCATTTTTCGCCGGTCCAACTTTCGTTGCCTGCGACAGCTCGGGAAATGTATTCACGACGGAGTCGATCGCGTGTCGCATACAGAAATTCGACAGTGATGGTAAATTTCTCGCCGCTTGGGGAAGCAGTGAGGCGAAGCCAGGAGGGTTTGGAGATTACTTCACGGCATTTGAGAGACAAGTCATGCGCGGCCCGACGGGTATCTGCTTCGATGGGCACGACCGACTTTGGGCAAGTGCCATTGGGGGACGAATTCAACGATTCACGCCATCGGGAGAATACTTGACCGGTTTCGGTGGCGAAGGGACGGAACCGGGCAAATTCTATGCGCCACACGGATTGGTTATCGACAAGATGGGAGATTTATTCATCGTCGATTCTTTTAATCACCGCATTCAGAAATTCAGGGTCGATGATCGATGATTACCATTTGTAGGTTGATTTGATTCTTCCCGTGCCTCAGCTCGAGAGTGTCAACTGACCTACGGTGGACTTTCTCTTCGAATATTTCCTTCGAAGGGGTCAAAACCTGAATCAGATAGGTACATCCTGTCCCAAGCCAGATTTTGGTAACGAGAAAACCATCTCTCTCATTGAAATAGATCACTCGATATCATCGACTGCAGAGGACGAAGTCTGACTCCTTCGCACTGCAAACGAGGCAACACCAATTCTCAGGAATCTGTTCAAAAGGCGTTCCCGGTAGGATGCCACTATCGGGATCTTGGTCTGCCGTTGAAAAACTGAACCAAGTGTTATGAAGATCTATTGCCCTAAATGGGCGAGGAGATCTTCGATGTCGAACAAGCGGCGCGTACGTCATACGCCTGAGCAAGTGGTTAGGAAGCTTCGCGATGCGGATGCCATGCTGAATGCGGGCAAGGATCTGGCAGCGGTGCTTCAAGCGTTGGAAATCAGCGAGGCAACGCTTGATCGTTGGCGAAAGCAATTCGGTGGAATGAAGTCCGAGGAAGCGAAGCGTCTGAAGGAACTTGAGGAAGAGAATCTTCGGCTGAAGTCGATCGTGGCCGATCAGGCCTTGGACATCCAGATGCTCAAGCACCTTCAAAAGGGAAACTGGTAAG
>JAIEPU010000059.1 GCA_019748235.1 bacterium | reverse complement strand
GCGATGAATGCCGACCATCGAATGCCGATCTTTCAACTCTCCACGGAGGAGATCGGGGACCTCGCAGCCTACCTCGCATCTCTGACGACCGAAGAGGAGAAATCTAAACCTTCTCCAATTTCCGGCGTGGATGCGAAGTTAGGTCGCGAATTGGTCGAGCGATCTCGCTGTGCGCAGTGTCACCGGTTGAAGGAACATCAAGCGCAATCCCGTCTCTCCTTCCACCCAACGAGTGATCGGGCGGGTTGCTTTTCGTCGCCGTCGCTTGAAATACATCGACCGGGATACCACCTTTCGGAAGATGAGGCTGTTGCGGTGCGGGAATATTTGGCGGCGTTGACGAGATCAGAATCACAGGTATCTGACCAGAAAAAGGGATCGCTGATTCTCGCGCGGAAGCAGTGTCTTGGTTGTCATCCACGAGGCAACGAGGATGGCCTGCGCGACATTGTCATGGAATTGGGGGCGAGTGATCCACGCGAGCAAGCGGTGCGGGTGGCGCCTTCCTTAAACAGCGTCGGAGATAAACTGCGCCCGGAGTGGCTGGAGAAGGCAGTCTCGGGCGATGCACCTGCTCGACGTTCGTGGTTATCCCCACGCATGCCGAAGTTCGAACATTCGGACTCAGAGAAGAACGCTCTCGTCGCCTATTTGACAAGTCACGATCAAATTCCAGCTTTCGAGCATTCGATAGTCAAGCAAGCCGGTCGTGAGGAGCGATTGCTTGCCGCACAGCGCCTCGTGGGACCTGCCGGATTCGGATGTATGTCGTGCCATCAGATCGGAAAGTTCGTTCCAGTCGTGGGAGAGCCAAGTGCGCGGGGGCCGGATTTTGCGTCGTTGGGTGATCGAATTCGATTTGAATGGTACCGGCGCTGGACGAGAAATCCGTCTCGGATCGTGAGCGGCGTAGAGATGCCGGCGATCAATCTAGCCAGTCCCGGGTTGTTGCACGGCGATATCGAATCCCAACTCTCCGCCGTTTGGGACGGACTCAACTCGAACGATTTCCAGTTACCCGCTGTCGCGGCGGTCCAATCGCTCACCGCGATTGGTGCAAAACAGCCGATCATCTCTCGCGATGTCTTCGAACACAAAAAAGGTGACTCGACGACTCGCTCGTTCGCGGTTGGATTCCCGAATGGACACAGCTTGCTGATCGATCTTGACCGATTTGCCGTTCGACGCTGGTGGTTCGGCGATTTTGCGAACGAACAGACACGGGGTAAGGCATGGTATTGGGAGACGGCTGGCACCATACTTCTCGACGACAAAAATGCACCTCCCCTTCTTTCAATGAGCAATGGGGAAAAGCTCATTCTGCCGAAGGGCCCCGGCCAGGCGGTCACAGAATTGCGTGGATGGAGTCGCGAGGGAAACAGAATCCTGTTGGATTTGGTCGTCTTATTCAATGACAAGCGATACGTCGAATTGATTGGAACGTTGGAGCCGATCGATAAAGGCATACGCCTTACTGTTCGCCTCGGCAAAACCGCGTCATCGGCAACTTACGTCCTTCCCCTTTCGAAGAGGAAAGGTGAGATTCTAACGCCCCTCGGAAACGGGCATGTGACGGCCACGGGTTCCGTTCCAGAGGATTTGCTCAAGGGGGCGGAAGCGGCGGGCTTGACGGTCCACTCCATCACGGACCGCGTCTTCACCGTGACTTGGGAACTCGACTCTGTGGTGAAGCCGGTCACCGCCATCAAACAGATTCCCAACGAACCCGCACCACGAAGAGAACTAAGGGGACTGCCGGGCTATGAAATCGTCCGGCTTTCACTTCCAGACGGTCCGATGCCGACCGGAATGGCGTTTCACAAAGACGGCTCGATGTTTCTGACCTCATTGAAGGGAGGAGTCTTTCGCCTCGTCGATTCGAATAAAGATGGTGAATTCGACACTTACCTCAAATTTGCGGATGACTTGGCATCGCCGTTTGGAATACTCGTCGAGGGTGATGACATCCTGGTGTCACACAAGCCAGAACTCGTCCGATTGAAGGATTCGAATCTGGACGGGTTCGCGGACCGAGCCGATGTCGTTTCGAGTGGGTGGGGAGTCACGTCGGATTATCATGACTGGATGGTCGGGCCGGTCGTCGCGAAAGAGGGTGGGTATTACCTTGCTCTTTCCTGCCAGCAGGATAAGAGATCGCCTGTCGCTGCCCTCGGGCGTGGCAAACTCATCCGAACGCTTCCTGATGCAGGTTTTGAAATCGTAACGTCTGGTCTTCGCTTCCCCATGGGATTGGCCGCCAATGATGTGGGTGATCTATTCGCAACCGACAATCAAGGGGTAACGAACCCTTTCAACGAGCTCAATCATCTCCGCCCCGCTCGGCACTACGGCTTTTTCAATGCCCTTGAGAAGAAGTCAGCGAACCAACAGATAGAGTCACCCGCGATTGATATTCCTCATCCGTGGACGGGGAGCGTGAACGGCATTGCCTTCGTGCCGAGGGATGGCTCTTTCGGTCCATTTGGCGGCCAATTGATTGGGGCGGAATATACCACGCGACGACTCATTCGCATGAGTCTGCAAAAGGTGGGCGAAACTTATCAGGGGTGTACATATCCGTTCGGCGAAGCAGGTCGCGCCGCGATCGAAAAGGATGAAACTTTTCTTGGGCCGATTTCACTCGCCTTCGCGAAAGATGGAAATCTCTATGTCGGGAGCATGATTGACAGCGGATGGGGAGGGGGAAACAACCGTGGAGCGATTGAGCGCGTTCGCTTCACGGGTAAAATTCCATTCGGCATTCGCGAAGTCCGTGCATGGAGTGGAGGGTTCGACATAGATTTCACAGGCGAGGTGGACGAACAATTCGCCTCGAAAGCGGCAGCATACACATTATCACGCTACCGCCGAATTCACACCGCCGGCTATGCCACCCCCGACCGAGATCGCGCTCCAGTATCGATCGCTTCCGTTCGAGTGTCAGAGAACCTCCACTCGGTCCGTTTAGCAATCGATGACTTCCAGCCGGGATACGTTTATGACATTGCCGTTGGCAAACTTCGTCAGGAAAGTGAATCGACCTATCCGGCTGTTGCGTTCTATACTCTGAACGTCGTTCCGGAATCGCCGTGATCAAAAGGGCGGCAGTTTCATACGACAAAATGGATACCGCCCCTACGAACAGCCCATTATCGCGAGAGATTCCCACGCATGTTCACTCCTCGATCCAGCGGCGTGTTGCTTCATCCGACCTCGTTTCCGAGTCCTTATGGGATCGGGGATTTAGGGGACGAGGCATACCGCTTTGTGGATTGGTTGGCAGAGGCGGGACAGCGTTGGTGGCAGATTCTTCCACTGAACCCGACTTGGGCCGATGGATCTCCTTACAAGTCGCCGGCCGCGCTAGCGGGGAATCCGCTCCTCGTAAGCCCTGATCGATTGATTCGACTAGGTCTCCTGGAAGAGGCAGAGGTTTCGACCCTCCGCGATGAGGGGGGATCTCGGTTTGCGCACATCGATTTCCCCGCGGTCATGAAACTCAAGCATCAATTATTGATGACCGCTTTCGAACGCAGCCGCCGTCCGGGGGCCTCGAGTGATCTCAAGCGGCGATTCGACGAATTTCGCCACAAAGAATCGGATTGGCTGGAACCCCTTTCGTTGTTCCTCGCGCTCCGCGAGGCGAACGGCGGACGAAATTGGATCGAATGGACTGAGCTTGTCGATCACCGAACGAAGCAGCCGACCAACGAAGCTCATTCTCGACTGGCCGAGCGGATCGAGTTTCACCGCTTCGAACAATTCCTTTTCGACATTCAGTGGTCTGAACTGAGAACTTATGCACGCGAGCGAAATATTCTGATCATCGGCGATATTCCGATTTATGTCTCCGACGATAGTGCCGACGTGTGGGGAAACCAACATATCTTTTTGCTCGATGCCGACGGGCGTGCGGAAGAGATGGCGGGTGTGCCCCCTGATTACTTCGCCGCCACCGGTCAACTCTGGAAAAATCCGATCTACAACTGGCGCGTGCTTGAGGAGCGAGGCTACGACTGGTGGCTTCGCCGAATTCATCGGACGCTCGAGCAAGTTGACGTCGCGCGAATCGATCACTTCCGCGGGTTTGAGGCGTATTGGTCGGTGCCGAAGGGGGAAGAGACTGCCATTCGTGGTGAATGGAAGGAAGGACCACGCGAAAAATTGTTCCATGCCATTGCGCGAAGTTTGGGGGGAGATGCCAAATCACTTCCCCTTATCGCTGAGGATTTGGGGACGATTACGCCCCCTGTCGTTGTACTACGCAAAGAGTTCGGGCTTCCTGGTATGCGCGTACTGCAATTCGAATTGATGGACCCCAACGAGTCCGCCTGGCGCGTCGAGCAGTACGAAGCGGACACAGCCGTCTACACCGGCACGCATGATAATGACACCACCCTTGGTTGGTTCAAAAAGGAAATCCTTCCCCATGGCGATCGTCTCCATCGTGTGCGGTCACTGGTGAAGGGTGAACTGGACACGATCGTTTGGGATATGATCGACATGGCTTGGCGATCGAGCGCCGATCTCGCCGTTGCTCCTCTGCAGGATTTGTTCGGACTCGATTCTGACGCGCGAATGAATCTTCCGGGGACGGAATGGCCTAACGAGCCGAATTGGCGTTGGCGGTATCATCCCGAGCATTTGACCAGCGAGATTAGCCAACGTCTACGAGAACTGACAGATCGGCATCGGCGCCGCATGAGCTAACCATCACTGCGAATTAT
>JAIEPU010000119.1 GCA_019748235.1 bacterium | reverse complement strand
AAATAGCTCTCGACTATATAAAGGTCAGAAAGCAGTTTGGTCGTCCAATAGGCTCCTTCCAGACGTTGCAACATCGGGCAGTGGATTTGAAGATCCAGCTTGAGCTGACTCGCGCAGTTCTGAACGAATGTAGCGGACTGTTCGACGGCAGTGCCGATCTCTCCACGCGGCAAACGGCGGTTTCCCGCGCGAAAGCACGCGCTTCTGATGCAGCGATGCTGGTGGCGAAAGAATCGACCCAGTTCCATGGGGCGATGGGCATCACCGACGAGGCAGATGTCGGGTTGTACTCGAGAAAAATTCTGACCCTTTACAATCAGTACGGAACGGCGGCTTGGCACCGATCGCGCTATTTCTCACTGAATGAGCCCGCGTGTGCAGCGGCGGGTGCGAGTTAAGAGGCCACCGATGAAGGAACTCCAGACCAACGGTCGTGATTACAACGCAATGGCGGATCAGGTTTTTCGTCAGGAAGTCCGAAGTTGGATTGAAGCGAATTATCCCGAAGAGTTGCGCTTTCCGATTCATCGCCTTCATCACCACGAGACGAAGTTCTGGTACGATCTGCTATCGGCCAGGGGGTGGCTCGCGCCGAACTGGCCCAAGGAATATGGCGGCATGGGTCTCGATGCCTCCAAACGCATCATCTTCATTGAGGAGATCGAGCGTTACGGCTGCTCGCGCTTCAACGACCAGGGCGTCCTGATGATCGGTCCGCTCCTGATGAAATACGGGACGCAGGCGCAGCGTGACTTCTTCCTGCCGGCGATCATCTCCGGAAAGCATATCTGGGCTCAAGGCTATAGCGAACCCAATGCGGGGTCTGACCTCGCAGGGCTTCGTGCTGACGCAATTCTTGACGGCGATACCTGGGTAATCAACGGTCAGAAGATCTGGACGTCGTTAGGCGATGACGCGAACTGGATCTATCTGTTGGTCCGCACGGACAAGGCAGCAAAAAAGCAGGAAGGCATCAGCTTCCTGCTCGTACCGATGGACACGCCCGGAATCACGGTTCGGCCGATCAATACGCTCTCGATGTCCAAAGAATTCTGCGAGGTATTTTTTGACAATGTTCGCGTCCCGAAGGATGCGTTGGTCGGAAAAATAAACGACGGCTGGACGATGGCAAAGACATTGCTCGGATTCGAGCGGATCTTTGTCGGCTCCCCGGCTCAATCCTCGCTCGCAATCGAACAATTGAAGCAACTCGCGGATCGCTATGATGTCTGGGCGAATCCGGCATTCCGGAAGCGCTACAGCGAATTGCAGATGGACCTTGCCGATCACTCCACACTTTACGGCAGCTTCATCGAAAGAATGCGACGCGGAGAAGCGATCGGGCCGGAAGTGTCTATGCTCAAGATATTCCAGACAGAGCTTTACAAGCGCGTTACCCAAACGATGGTCGATATCGTCGATGACGAAGCCGGGCTCGCGGACGTGCCTCCGGGCGCTACGATCAATCCGTCGGCTCTCTGGATCCACTCGCTTGGAACCACGATCTATGGCGGCACCTCGGAAGTTCAACGCGACATCATCGCAAAACAGGTTCTGAAGCTGCCGTCCTAGATGTGGACAGCCCGCTATTTGAAACGAAAACCGGCAGGATTCTTAATATGAAATCAACGCAGGTGCTCGCCGGAAAGGTCGTTCTCGTTACCGGTGCAGGGCGCGGCATCGGCCGCGAGATGGCTCTCCTTGCGGCGGCTGAAGGCGCAAGCGTGGTGGTCAATGACCTCGGCAGTTCTACGGAAGGTGAAGGATCAAGTCGGGGGCCTGCGGATGACGTCGTCCAAGAAATTCTGGCCGCAGGTGGCCGCGCAATCGCCAATACCGAAAGCGTGGCCGATCCGCTCGCCGCGGCCAGGATGGTTGATTCCGCGGTCAATCAATTCGGCCGGATTGACGGGGTGATAAATAACGCCGGCATTCTGCGTGACCGCATCTTTCACAAGATGAGCATTGTTGATTTTGAATCCGTGATCAAGGTTCATCTGCTGGGCTCATTCTATGTTGCACATGCGGCAGCCCAGCACTTCAAGGAACAGAATTCCGGTGCATTCGTCCACTTCACGTCGACATCGGGGCTAATCGGAAATATTGGCCAAGCGAACTACTCGGCCGCTAAGCTTGGGATCGTTGGCCTTTCGAAGTCCATCGCGCTCGATATGCAGCGGTTCAATGTTCGCTCGAACTGTATCTCTCCCTTTGCCTGGAGCCGCATGGTCGGCTCGATACCCACTGACACGGAAGAGCAGAAGGCGAGGGTCGCAAAAATCCAGGCGATGGGTCCGGAGCGAATTGCCCCGCTGGCGATCTGTCTGCTCAGCGATCTTGCATCGGGGATTACTGGGCAGATATTCGCCGCGCGAATGAATGAAATATTCCTGATGAGCCAGTCGAGACCATTGCGCTCCGTTCACCGCGCCGAAGGATGGACCGCGCAGAGCATCGCGGAGCATGGCATCTCCGCGCTGTCGTCGTCCTTCTATAGGCTGGATCGCTCGGCGGATATTTTTTCCTGGGATCCGATCTAACGGTCTCGCGTGCAGGAGTGGCGTTGCTTTCATTCGATTGAGAAAGTCTCAATCGAATGACGTCGCACTCAATGGTATCCAGCCTAAGCATTGAAAATAATAGTATTTTTCGATCGAAGGCCGTTGTCGAAACAACATGGTCGCTTGACTCGGGTTGGTTGCTTATATTATTCGAATAATAATGACTGGAAATCTTGAGGGACAGGGAATGTTGACCCGAGTGCAAAGTTCGACAGCGGCAACGCCATATCCGCACATCTTCACGCCGTTGCGTGTGGGGCGCACTGAGTTACGTAATCGATTGATTATGGGCGCGATGCATACACGCCTTGAAAATGAAAAGGATAGCGGCGCCAAGCTCGCTGCGTTCTTCGGGGCTCGCGCGAATGGTGGCGTCGCGCTCATCGTCACGGGGGGGTACGCGCCGAACAGGGCCGGACTCATCGAAGTCGGCGGACCAATCCTCGATGCGAATTCGGATATCGAGACTGAGCATCGCCCCATTGTTGATGCCGTCCACGCCGGCGGCGCAAAGATCCTGCTGCAGATTTTGCACACGGGACGTTACGGCAAGCATCCCGATCTTGTCGGCGCTTCAGCGATGCCTTCGCGGATCAATCCACTCAAGCCCCGTCCGCTTTCCACCGAAGAGGTCGAGCGGACGATCGACGATTTCGCAAGCTGCGCGGAGCTCGCCAGGAACGCCGGCTATGATGGCGTTGAGGTCATGGGCTCCGAGGGGTACCTCCTCAATCAGTTTCTCGCCGTCCGAACCAATAACCGCACGGATAAATGGGGAGGCTCTCTTGAAAACCGTATGCGTTTTCCGGCCGAGATCGTTCGCCGCATTCGTGCGCGCGTCGGCGACGATTTTATTATTATGTACCGAATCTCTGCGCTCGATCTTGTGGAGGATGGAGCGACTGCGGCGGAGATTGACGAGATCGCGCACGCAATCGAGGGGGCTGGTGCCGATATCCTCAATACCGGCATCGGATGGCATGAATCATTGATTCCGACGATCGCGTATCCTGTTCCACGTGCCGCCTTTCGTGACGCTTGGATCAGATTGAAAAATGTGGTGTCTATTCCGGTCGTCGCCTCGAACCGGATAAACACGCCGGAGCTTGCCGAGGATATTGTCGCCAAGGGCGAAGCCCAACTCATTTCGATGGCGCGCCCGTTTCTGGCGGATCCGGAATTCGCTGTAAAATCCAAAGAAGGCCGTCGCGAAGATCTGAACGTGTGTATTGCTTGCAATCAGGCTTGTCTTGACTATGCGTTCAGTGAGCGGGTTTCAACGTGCTTGGTGAATCCGATTGCCGGCAGGGAATTGGAATTTGTCGAGAGGCCGATCGAACGAGAGAAGAACATCGCTGTTGTCGGCTCCGGGCCGGCGGGCCTTGCCTTTGCAATCAATGCGGCGCGTCGCGGCCACAAGGTGAGTATGTACGAATCCAGCGATGAGGTCGGGGGGCAACTCAATCTTGCCTCACGGATTCCGGGTAAGCAGGAATTCTTTGAACTCCTGCGCTATTTCAAGCGCCAACTGCAAGTGCAGAATGTTGCAGTTATCACCGGCCAGCGTGTTGGCGCCGATCAATTGACGAGAAAAGGTTTTGATCACATCGTCATAGCTTCGGGTATTGTCCCGAGTATACCGGACATCCCCGGAATCAATCATCCGTCGGTCCTGTCATATATCGATGTCATCACGCGCCGCGCGAAAGTCGGCAAGCGGGTTGCAATCATCGGGACGGGGGGCATCGGTCACGACGTCGCCGAATTGCTAACCGCACCGTATGACAGAGGGGAAACGACAGAAGAGTTTCTTCGCACCTGGGGGGTTGATCCGATGAGCACTGTGGCGGGTGGTCTGGTTCCGCCCGAAGACGAAGTTATGTCCCGCGAAGTAACGATGTTTCAGCGCGGTAAAGATCGCGTCGGCAGCCGTCTCGGAAAATCCACAGGATGGATTCATCGAGCGAAACTACGGCGCCGCAACGTTGAGGCGATTGCGGGCTGCGAATACATTCGCATTGATGATGCGGGTCTTCACTATTGTTCCAGTGGCGTCGAGAAAATCTATCCAGCCGACAACATCATTATG
>JAIEPU010000201.1 GCA_019748235.1 bacterium | reverse complement strand
AGAGGTATCGAATCACTCCTTCTCATGCTCAGAGCCGCGCAATAAAACACCAGAAATGTGGGTAAGACTCAGGTCGTCCCCGACCCAGCTCTTTGATTGACGAACAGGCACACGTGCTGGGTCAAAACGACCCAGCCTACAGGAAACAAAATCTAATGCTCCTTCGCTCCGCCTTGTCGGCGATATTCTTTGTCTTGTCGCTGCCAAATAGCGGCCATTTCTTTGACGCGCTCAGGGTATTGATCCGCGAGATTGTTCGACTCGGCTCGATCGACTTTTAGGTCATACAGCTCCCAATCGCTCTTCGGGCCGGAGGCGACGATCTTCCAATCGCCGATACGCAGGCCTCTGTTCCCCTCGTGGTGGAAATAAAGGAAGTCACGCGGGATGGTTTCATCCTTCGCGAAGATAGGAACGAGGCTTTTGCCGGCAAGGGGGGGACGTTTCTCGCCGTGAGCTTCGTTCGGCGGACGGACTCCCGCGAGTTCGAGGAACGTCGGAACAAAGTCGATCAAGTGAGCGGGAGTGGTGCGGAGTTCTCCCTTTGCCTCGATCCCCTTCGGCCAATGAACGATGAGCGGCGTCGAGATTCCTCCCTCGTGAGTGAAGATCTTTGACTTTCGAAACGGGCTATTGGCAAGACTGGCCCATGCCGGCTCGAGGCAGAGGTACGACCTTGCGGAGCCAGGGGGCGCGGACGGATCGTTCTTATTCCCTCGATTGAGTTTTTCGGCACTTGCTCCGTTGTCGCTGCAGAAGAGGATCAGCGTGTCATCGAGCTTGCCATCCTTCTTCAGTTGATCGAGAACGCGGCCGATCTCTTGATCCATTCGATCGACCATAGCGGCGTGAATTGCCATCCGCCATTCCCAATCCTCTTTTTCTGATTCTGAAAGCGAGTCCCACGCTGGAATTTCTTTCGCACGAGGGGAAAGGGGAGTATGCACGATTCCCGCTTTTGAAAGGCGCTTCCACCGTTCCTCGCGAAGGATGTCCCATCCCGCGCGGAACTTGCCTCGATAGCGAGCGATATCTTCCGCTGGCGCTTGCAGCGGAAAGTGGGGGACGGTGTACGCGAGGTAAAGAAAGAAAGGATCGCGTGGATGATTCTTTTTGTGCTCGGCCAGCCAATCGAGCGCGTGAGTCGTGATCGCTGTCGTTGAATAGTATTTTTCGTCTGGTTTGGGGGGGCCGATCGGTTGATCGTCGAGCCGTTGATTCTTCGGCGTGAAGTTCCGGTCATGATCGATCGCTTCGTAGGACCGCTTGAAACCAGTGGCGAGAACCGGTCCGTCGACATGCCATTTGCCGGAATGGTAGCTCTGATAGCCGGCCGGCGCGAGAAGTTCTGGCAAAAGGATTGCCCATGCGGGCCGATTCTTGGCGGGGTCGCGGTTGATCTGCTGCGGGTAGTAGCCCGAAAGAAGTGCCCCACGCGACGGCCAACAACGGGCGGTGTTGTAGAACTGCGTGAACTTGAGTCCGTTCGTGGCAAGCCGATCGAGGTTGGGCGTTTGAATCTCGCCCCCATAACAACCGAGGTCGGAATAGCCCAAGTCATCCGCGAGAATCACCAGGATGTTTGGTCTTGGAGCTTCCGCCGCGCGCGCGATGTCGAACGAGAGGAATAACGTCAAAACGAGTGTGAATGAACGAATGAGGGCGGACACGCTATTCAAAGGCATGCTTCAATTCCCCGCAGGATCAACACCGACGAGGTGAGTGTAACATCGCGCAGGTCTATGACCAAGAAAAGCAGGCAGCCCTTTTCCCCGAAAACCGACGGGAGAAAAGAGCTGCCGCGAATGGACCATTAGTAAACTCGACGTTTACTTTTTGAAGTCGAGCCCTGGATCACCGGCAGGCGCGCCAACCAAAGAGAAGTGAAATTCTTTGTCACTCTTCTTGGTCAGTTCACCGAGCATCGATCCCGCGTCATTGTCCGGCTCGAGAGCCAGAACATTTTTGTCGATGGCGAAGACCCCCTTCGCTTCCTGCGAGTTACCATCCCGCGTGAAGGTCCAAACGAAGGAACCATCGGCAGCCATTTTCAAAGTGAACTTGGTGCCGTCCGATCCCGTTGCCGACCACGTGCCGACGAGGTTGTCTTTTGAAATCAGTTGATCCGCAGGGATCTCCTTCTTTTCCGGAGGCGCGACCGGCACTGCTTGAGGAGTCGCAGGAACGGCCGGCGTCGCGTTGACTCCTGGTTGGCCCGCTGCAGGAGGAGTCGTTGGCGCGGCCTGAGCATCCGGCGTCCCACCAAGCATCTTGATCATCGCGGCTGATACCTTGTCATTAGGCATCATCTTCATGACCTTGTTGAACTCGCGAATCGCCGTTTCCTTGTGGCCGCACGTGGTGTACTGGTAACCCAGCACGAAATGAGCGGCCGCGTTATCAGGATTTGATCGGCAGTACGCTTCGAGTGCTCGAAGCTGCTTGGTGTAGGCATCGACACTTGGATAGAGTCCGATCATCGTTGGCCAATCCCAGCCTGGTCCGACCGAGAGGACAGAGTACAGGACTTCCGCCGATTCGGTATAGCGTCCCAAGGCGAACAGCGCGAGACCTCGGAACTCATTCATCTCGGCATCTTTGGGCATGCCCGCCAATGCCTTGTCGATTTGGTTCAACGCGTCTTGATAGTTGCCTTGCTGGAACGAGCTTCGCGCCTGATCGAACAGCGCCATGCTTTGTGTTTCTGCTCCATCCGTGGCGGATTGGGCACTCGCATTGGTCGTATAAGAGATCAAAGGCTGGCTGTAATTGCAGTAGGAGTACACGGGTGACGAGTAACCGCCGTAGCCACCGTATCCACCCAGGTAGTAAGGATTGTTGAAGCCGTAGTAGCCGAAGCCGTACGCTAGGGAGTTGAGTCCCCAGAAGCCGAGCCCCCAACCCCGTCCCCAATAGCCGCCATAGCCTCCGTACCAGGGATTCCAGAAGTTGTTCCCGTAGTATCCTCCGCCCCAAGAGCCGCGATACCAGTTTCCATAGCGACCCCAGCCACCATATCCGCCGTAGCCGCCCCATCCGTGATGATGATGACCCCAGTTATTGTTGTTCCAATTCCCATGCCCGTTCCATCCCGCGTGGTGATAGCCCGCATTAGATGAAAGACGAGAATAGAGCAAATTGGAACGAAGGCCTGGGTTATTCGCTAGATTGTGATGGTGGCCGGTGAAGCCGCCGTTGAAATGGTTCGTTCCGACATTCCCACGGTGCATGCCGGGAAGGCCGCCGTTGTGTGAGAACGTCTGATGATTGGCGAAACCAATCCCGTTGTTCAGATGCTGATGGCCGACATTACCCAGCACGCCGCCGGTGTGTGGACGACCCGCCATTCCCGTATTGGCACCGCCGAAATTCCCGTGGTGAACGACGCCTCCTTGATGGAAGTGGTTCCCTTGCACGCCACCGATATTCGGCCGGGCGTGATTACCAAAACTCCCACCACCTACCGCGTGATGTCCGCCGAACGATCCGCCGGGATTGTGATGGCCCGCTGCGCCGCCGAAGTTTCCGCCGTGATGAATCGCACCACCGTTGAAGTTTCCACCATGATGAACGGCTCCACCGCCGAAGTTACCACCGTGATGGATGGCGCCTCCACCGAAGTTGCCGCCATGATGAACGGCTCCCCCGTTAAAGCCCCCCATGTGACCGCCACCGTGGTAGGCCCCGCCCATATGGCCACCGCCGTGATAACCTCCACCGCCCATATGTCCGCCGCCATGGAAGCCGCCGCCACCCATGTGGCCGCCTCCCATATGACCGCCCCCCATGTGGCCACCACCGCCGTGACCTCCGCCACCGTGACCACCCCCTCCGCCATGCGAAGCGAGCGTTATCGAGGGAACTCCAAGAGCAGCCGCGAGAGCGGCGGCGAGAAACAATTTGTTGCGTAACATGATGTGACGCCCCCTTTGCACGATCCCCATGCTTCCTTACGTGCATTGCCGTCTTTTGACGGGTGGCGAACGATTACGAGATCGCCATCCGGGAGCCGAACCGAGACGAGCAGCCACTGCATTATGTCGTTCGGTAGAGTAGATACGCTACTGGGAAGTCGAGTTCTTGATCACCTTGCGCCGATGTAATTCGCTCTGTAACTCTTTGACCGTTTGGGAGTACGCCGGGTCTTCCGCGAGGTTATTCAATTCCTTTGGATCATTTTCGTGGTCATACAATTCGATACCTAGTTCTCCACCATCCCATTCCGTGTAACGCCATCGATCGGTCCGCAGGCTGTAACCCATGCGTTGGCCTTGCTTGCCTCGAAAACGTGTCACTTGGGTCAACGCGAAACCTTTTCCGCGATCAGTCGGTTTTTCCAAAACAGGTTTTAGACTTTCACCGTCAATTCCTTCAGGACGTGTCAGACCGCAAAGATCCACGAGTGTCGGATAGAGATCGACCAACTCCGCGATCGCCTTTGTTTTGACTCCGTGGGAAGGCGCGTTCGGAGCAGAGACGATGAACGGCACCCGAGCACTTCGCTCGAAGAGGGACATCTTTTGCCACATCCGATGATCACCCAAGTGATAGCCGTGATCACTCAGGAAAACGATGATCGTGCGATCCGCCACTCCCGCCTTGTCAATCGCATCGAGGAGCTTCCCGACTTGTGCATCCATGAATGTG
>JAIEPU010000098.1 GCA_019748235.1 bacterium | reverse complement strand
CCCAATCTTTGGAGTGATAGACAACAGATACTGCCCGTCCACACCCGTGGAAGTCAGCACCAATGATCCATCCGGCAGTAAGGCCGCATTATCGGCGCTCGCGGAGACCGACAGCCCCGCCGTCCCTCCCACCTGGCTCGCCGCCTTGATCAAAATCCCTGTTGCCGACTCGTCCTCAAAGAGGAACACATCATTCACATTCTTGATGACTGGGGGGAGTGCCACGTGCTTGATGGCATCAATCGCCGCATCATCGACGTGTCCATCTTCATCCACCAGTTCATTGCTGGGACGATTGCCCAGCGCGACCTGGTAAATGTCCTCGACGACTTTCCCATTCTCGATGACTTTTGCCTCGGTGATCAGTTTGGCGGCATCGGCTGGGCTTGTAGCCTCGCTCGCCACAAGATGCTGTAATGACACCGACGCGGTCAGGACCTGAGCAACGTCGTCAATGATGCTCGACATGAATTCGAAATCAATGTGAGCATTAAAGTTTGTAATGAGTTGATCGGCATGAAGAGCCGCATCACTCAGAATCGATCGAACTTGCTCCCCGTTGGTCAGGTCGAGATTTCCGCTTAATAGCTGACGTGCGATCGCGTCAAAAATCGCCTCGCTAAACAGATCGCTGTAGGGATGCTCGGAAATCCCTACATGAGCCAAGCCGGCGAGAAATGCTTCAGCCTGCTCCACGAATGTGTTGAGACTGTTCTCTCCCAACATAACCGGAATCGCGAGTGGATTGCCCGCCATCGATTCGTCGTAGTGCAGAAAGGTCGCGAGGTCGATCGAAGGATCGATTCCGAATGCATTCTTGATTCGCGTGGCACTTTCCTCGGTCGTCAGCTTCCCGCCGTTTCGGGCGATCGCAAGAAGTGCGTCGAATGCTCCGAGATCGGTCGCATCAATGACTCCGTTTCGATTGATGTCGAGCACCGGATTGGTCGGGTCAGAACTGAATAGTGCGAGATAGGCGTCCCGATCAGTCTCATCAACGAATTGGTCCTGGTTGATATCGATAGATGTCGTGTCGATCGGAATCGTGACAAGGCGATCCTCAAGGGCGGTCAGCGCGGTCCCATCTCCCACACTTCCGACCGGGATGGAGACGTCTGCCGTCTGCTGGTTACCTGTCGTGACGTCAACACCTCCTTGGGCCCGGATCGATCCGACGGACATATCGATCGAATCTGGAATGATGAGGTCATACTCTCCCTCATAATTGGTGATGGCAAACGGTTCCCCATCGTCAAAGATGAAGTTGTTATTCGCATCAAACCAGACGGTGGCGTGAGCGAGAGGCCCCGTCTGAATCTTTCCGGCGATGCTCGATCCGGACAAACCAGAGCTGTCGAGCTGGAACTTCACCAATTGAATGGTGGCCAATCGGGCTTCGTAAACCGTCGCGGAGTAAAAGAGGAGATTGACGTTAATCTCCGCGCCGAGGAACGCATTCACCGTGCCGTGCAGGTTGAAGAGATCCGCCGGGTTCGTGGATAGAGCGTGAATGATGTCACTGCCGCGCACCTTGCCGTCGCTGGCATTGGCTCGCTCGCCCGTATCGACCACATCGAACCCGATGATCCCTTCGATACCTCCCTTCACAAAACCACTGGCGATACCGACATCCAAACCCAAACCGGCGGCAATGTATGCCTGGACCGATAATTCATCCTTTTCCGCACCCGACGGAGTCCAATCATTGAGGTACATGCCGTCGAAGACGAGGTACGACTTATCGGCGGCATAACCCGTTTCCGCCCATTCTTCGATACCGTGAGTATCAAAGCCGAACGCGAGATCCGTCTTGACGTTGAAGCCGCCTTCCAACTTACCGGCGATCGGTCCCCAAATCGGAAACGACTTCTCCAACATGAACGAGAAATCCATGTCAGGCATGTCGTATTTGATGAGATCCACATTGTCCTCACCCGTAATCAGGCTGAGCACCGTGGAGGGATTGAAAAGGGAGATCTCGAACCCATCAAGGTCCTTGAGCGCGTTGAACTTATCCTTGAAAGCATTGGACTTTTGCGTCTGAGCAGCAACCGAATTCGCCGTTATATTGGGAAGAGTCGCGGTTGTTCGCGGAGCATTGTCGAGCCTAGGCGCATTCTTCGACTTTGAAGCGGCGTTCGCTAAATCGTCGCTCGCGGCGCGGAACTCATTGAGTGAGAAGTCGCCAAATGACAAGAGATTCTTCTCATCGTTCAAAGCTCCCGTCAGCTTATCAATGGCGGCTGACAACTTGGTCAATGTATCCGCGAACTTGATCGCCTTGTCGATCTTCGCTTGTTGTTCCGGAGACCCGACGCTCAACTTCTTCGCGATCTCCAGGAGCGAGATCCCTGGCTTGCCGTCACTTTCGAACGAGCTCGCGAGCCCGATCTTTCCAAAGATCTTCGTGTCCGCGTTCAGCGCCTTGATCAACGGCTTGATCGGCTTGATAACGTCGTCAATGGTTTTCAAGATGGGCTCGACATAGTCACCCAGAAATGAACCCATATCGATTCCGACGTTCTTGAAGTTGACGCTTAGCCCCGTCGAATCGGCATCCTTAGCGTTGCTGATATTGAACAGGGGGTAGTTCACGTCGAGATCGAACTTCACGGACGGAAGCACTTTACTTCCGCTGATGCTGGTCTGCGTCTTCAGACCGATGTTGACATTACCCTTGAAGCTGTAAGTGAAGAGTTGCGAGGAGATGCTCTTCACTTGATCGGCTTTCGTCGCGTTCGCCGCCTTGTTCGCGCTGACAAACGCTTTTAACTCGGTGAGCGTCAATCGATCGCCGTCATTGAGTTGCACATTGATCTTGCCTGAACGGATCAGCTCATTGACCCGATTGATGACCCGCTGGTTCTCCGTGATGCTCAGGGTCTGGTTCAACCGGAGTTTGGTCACTTCCGTGGCAACGCTTGAAAACACGCTCGAATCGACGGAATCAATTGCGAGGACCAATCGATTTCGGTCGGCATCATTCAACGTTGTCGATTGAATCGCAAAGGGCTCAAGAGCGCGTCCCTTTCGATCTCGGGTCAACTGTCCGTCGTTATCGAGGTCGATGAATCTTGTCCCGTTGACGGTGATGACGTTGTAGGTCGTGCCGTTGAAGTTAATGGTGCTCGAGTTTTGATCAACCGCCGACTGCGGAATGAACAAGGACGACTTCGTCTTGCCGGACTGAGGTTCATTCGGATTTCGAATCGAGTCGCCGTTGATGTCGACGTATTGGTCCTTCGTCACCGCATCGACTTTCAGCAGAAACTCTCCTGCCGTTGTCAACTGAGCGACGTTGTAAGACCCATCGCCGTTGAAATCGAGGAAACGCCGACCGGTCGCATCTTCGGTAAACACCGCCGTCGAGAGTTGGAAGGCATCGAATCCCAGTGAAATGAAGGGATCGTTATAGTCGAGTTTCCCATTACCGTTCGCGTCATAGAAATCGATGCTCGTTCCTTTGATGTACTTTCCCTCACCATCGGAGATGATGTCTCCTTCGAGCGTCTTGCTCCCGTCTTTGTCGATCTTGTCAGCGAGTTGTTTTGTGATTAACTCGAACGGACCTCCAATGTTGTCCTGATTGATGTCGAGGTAATATTTCGTGGCGGCGCCGGTTCCCTTCGTGATGATCTTGAGTTCTTTAAAGTTCTTCGGATCCGCCGGGGTGAACCAAATGTCGCTTGCCATTCGGTTCGCGTCATTCATCGAGGTCCAAGGGGAATTGAACGGGTCGAGACCCTTTCGCCCGACATCGAGCTGTCCGTCCCGGTCGAGATCGAGGTACACAATCGTTTTGTTTGCCTGGGTTTTGAGGCGATAGATCCCTTCCTTCTTGATCGTACTTGCCTCATCGAAGGTATTTGTCTTTGAGCCGACGGTGTTCCAATTCGCTTTGACGGCATCGCCTACGTTGGGATCATTCTTGATCGAAGGAATGGTCGGAAAAGGATCTTGTGTCGAATCAGACGTAATATTAGTCCAGGCTTCTTCGATCGTGCGAAGCTGAGTCACTGGATTGCTTGATGAATCCTTGTCGATTCGTCCATCCTTATTGGCATCTACTCCAACGTTAAACGTGTAGGGTTTGTCCGCCAGAATTCCGTCGCCGTTCACGTCAAAGAATTTAACGGTATTTACGTTATCCAGGTCGTTCAATGAGATCTGAAACGTAAGGGCGAGTTCCGTGGGATTAACGGGATCATCACTGAAGTCGAGTTGGAGGGCTCCAATACTCCCCTGTCCCGTGAATAGATTCGACGGATTATCGGCAGTAGCGCCGTTCCCCGTCAGGTAAAGACGAGCACCGGCTTGTATCCCCGTCTGAGCCGTATCGAGATAAAAACCAAATTGCTTGTTCCAGCCAAATCCGACGTCCAGACTAAACGCGATATCAAGTCGTGCTTTGCCCGTCGTTTTGAACTGCAAACCAAGTGCATCAAGCCCTAGATCAGAGGAAAGATCAAGCGACGCGATGTGAATGACCTTATCGAGATTGAAGACGACTTTCACATCGGATTCATTCGCCGTCGGCGTCACAATCACGCGATCAAACACGCCACTGGACACGAGGGGGCTGAGCGCGCTCTCGGCGATCGATTT
>JAIEPU010000188.1 GCA_019748235.1 bacterium | reverse complement strand
GGAACACCTGGGAGCTGATTGATTGTCCCATAAAATGCGGGAGGATTCGGGCCGGCCGGCGACCAAGGTGTCAAGCCCGTCGGGGTACTCGATTGGTAAGTGTCGTTGAGAGATCCAAAATAGGCTTCCGCATTTGAGCCCGCGACGTTGGTGACCTGTGCTACTGCCGAATCAACAGCAATCACACTGATCCCAATGCCGAAAAGCATGGACAGATAAAATCTATTCCACCGCATGAGCGATTCTCCTGAGAATGGAGGTGAGGTGCAAGGAGTGAGCCCCTCCGAACGACCTCTTGTTCGAATGGCTCTGCCCCATGAAACAAGGGTAATCAGCTAACAAACGGCAATCCAATACCTATTTGTCTGGTTTCGGACTCTTAGTCGGAATTCGAAGAAAGGATGATTCGATGGAAACGGCTTCACTTCACCAGCGGTTGAATCAACTAATCACCGGGTATTGGGGGACACAAGCGATCTATGTGGCGGCCAAGCTTCGAATTGCCGACCTCTTGGCCGATGGCCCACAATCGGTGAATGATCTCGCAAAACAAACGAACACCGATCCCCCGTCTCTTTATCGGTTACTTCGCGCATTAGCGAGTATGGGAATATTCGCCGATGATGGAACACAAACGTTTTCGCTCACGCCGATGGCGGAGCTTTTGAGAAGTGATGTTCGCGGTTCCCAGCATGCAATGGCATTGATGTGTGGCGAGGAACACTATCAAGCCTGGGGAGAACTTCTTTACAGCGTCAAAACGGGGAAAATGGCATTCGATAAAATGTTCGGAATGCCGATTTTCGAGTACCTTTCAAAGAATATTGAGCAGGCCAAAATCTTCGATGCGGCGATGGTGGGTGTTCATGGCCGTGAGTCCGCCGCAATGGTCGAAGCGTATGACTTTGCCGGCACGGGGATCATCGCGGACATCGGCGGCGGAAACGGAAGCTTACTCACAACCATCCTCAGCAGATTTCCGACGATTAGAGGAATACTCTACGACTTGCCGGGAGTGACCGAGCGTGCCAAGTCGAACATAGAGAAAGCCGGGTTATCGAGTCGGTGCTCCGTCATCGGTGGAAACTTCTTCGAATCGGTCCCCGAAGGAGCTGATGCTTATTTGATGCGTCACATCATCCATGATTGGGACGACGAAAAAGCACTCACCATCTTGCGGAACATTCATCGAGTCATTCGCCCTGATGCACGTCTACTGGTCATTGAGGGGGTGATCCCTCCCGGCAACGATCCCCATTTCGGGAAGTTGCTCGACTTGACGATGCTCACACTCCCCGGCGGCAAGGAGCGGACTGAAGAAGAATATCGGCTTCTTTTCGAAGAGGGGGGCTTTCGAATCAAACGCATCGTTCCCACGAATGCGCAGGTGGACATCATCGAGGCCGAGAAACGGCCTGAATGACGCTAATCATTTGTCGCCAAAATAGAAACGGGGAAGGCAATCCAGTTGTATCGCCCCCAGCGATCGGGTCTGATGATCGGAAGGAACGCGATCATTCGGGACCAACACAACGGGGGAGTGAAATGAGCGATAAGTCGGAACCAGACCGTTGTTTTGCTTGTCAAACCGTTCTGAAAATGGGGGGAACGATTTCTCCCCTCAAGTTTGGAAATCAAATAGCCTTTATGTGTCTCGCTTGTGAGGAAAAGTATCGGCCCGAGCTGCATGAGCTCGATCGATTATTGGGAGAGCTATCTCAAAACCCAGTCTTTCGCTTGTGGCTCAAATCCCAGCGGGAAACTCTCAACTAGTTATTCCAAATCATCGATTTCAATTATATATCAGGCAAAATGAGGTCAAATTTGAGCTAATGCCTACGTGTTCATTCAGATTTCGTTCTTTGACACTGCTCGAAATTCTTCGTGTCCGTAGGCATCCCGCTATGGTGACGAAAATAGGTATCAAATAATAGTCCGTCGATCAGTTTCGTTCACATAATCACTGATGTCTTGACCGGGGTCATAAACGAGCCAATCGCCGTCCGAGCCCCCTAAGACGCTGTCCACCGCGCCGTCGTCCAAAATGGTCGTCCCGGGCTGAAGATAATACTGCGATTCCAAGGGGCTTGAAACAGTTCCCTGCAATTCCGCTTGACGATTTTCTAGAGACGAACCGTCTCTCCAGACATCCCAAATTTCTTGGTAACCAGGCGTCTCTGGATATGAGTCATCCGGAAAGAAATCCTCTGGAAAGTAAGCGACTCCGTTGTTGCGAGATAGAGGGATGCTGCCGGCTATGAGGAGATCCTGCCCCAATCCTCCGTTGAGGGTGTCTCCGCCGCCCGAGCCGATAATAAGGTCATTCCCGTCGCCACCGATGAGTAGATCGGCACTCCCTGGATTGATTGCATCGAAATCGCCGATGATTAGATCATTGCCGGAACCGCCATCGAGTGTGTCAGAGCCGGTTCCACCGATGATGAGGTCATCTCCGGCACCGCCCGTAACATTCATCGTTAGGCTCGACTCAGGACGGCCTAGAACGACATCATTTCCGTTCCCCATGTCGAGGTTGGCGACGACGCTGCTCGTGGCACTCAGGAAAATGACGGTATCATTATTTTCACCACCGACGAAATTCATCGTTGTGTCGTCACCGACCGCCGTGATGAAATGATCATCCCCATTCCCGCCGTAGAAATTGGTCGCGCCGCCACCCTTCTGGAAAATCGATCCGAACGTGTCGTCACCGTCGTTGCCGTAGACGTAGGCGTTATTGATGTAGAACAGCACCAGCACATCCGTCTGATTTCCACCATAACACCGTAAAGCGCCGGTGATACCCGTGGCCGTTCCGATGTCTGTCTGGACCATCCATGGATCCAGATTGACATCCCAGGTGTAGATATGGATCGTCCCAGGAGCATCCTGACTAAACGAATACGAATTGAAATTATTCGCACCTCCCCAGATCAGGTCGGTGGCACCTCCATTCACGCGGGTCGTGTACTCAACGATGCTTTGAACGAGAGTCGATCCCGAGCTGACACCACCATCCTTGTCGGACGCAGTTACACGAATCGTTGACGAGCCAAGCGAGCTCCAGACATGAGTAATGGTGGTACCCGATGCTCCGATGACGGTCTGATCATCGATGCCATCGTTGTTCCAATCGATCTTGAAGGTGAATCCAGCCGCCTGATCCACCGAAGAAGGATCGGTCGCGGTGAGCGTGTAAGTCACGGTCTCTTGACGAACAACTGGACCAATGCCAGCGATGTTCGCCGTCGGTGCGGCATTGTTGACGGTGAGGAGCGTTGTCGCTGACGCGGTGGATCTCCCCCACGAATCGCTGACCTGCACTCGCAGATTTCGAGACGTTAGCCCGTCCGAGATTCCGAGAGCATTTAGCTGTCCCCACGACAGCGTTGGGTTCAAACCGAAGGCATCTCCAAAGGATCCGTCCCCATTGACGTCCCAACTGTAAGTAAGAGATTGACCCAGCGGATCTGACGATCCCGTTGCGGTCAAGGTCAACGATTGACCTTCGATGATCGAGTAAGGTCCTCCAGACTTCGCGACGATGGGAACAGACTTGTACGTCAGCGTTATTGGAGCTGAAATGGAATAATTCGACGAATCGAAAGATTGTGCGACCTGGACTCTAATGCTATAGGTCTGTCCGCCACGCAATCCCAACGAAGCCAATTGCGTATACGTGAGCTGAGGACTTAGACCGACGGCGTCACCGAATACTCCGTCGCCGTTGACATCCCACGAGTACGAGAGAGACTCACTGGTAGTGAATGACATTGATTTGGAGGCATTCAGTGAGAGAGTCGTCCCTTGGTTGATCGTAATACTCGATCCCGCGTTCGAATAGGGAGTTTGATCAAGGACTTTTAGGATTGCTGATTCGGAAACAAGAACCGTCGAACCGAGGATTGTTTGCAAACGAATGTGGTAGGTACCGTTACCTATCCCCAGCGATCGCAGTTGGCTCCAAGTCAACGTCGGAGTCGCCCCGATGGCGTCACCGTAAACACCGTCCTCATTCAAATCCCAAGAATAGGTCGCATCTGAGCGGATGTTTCGCGACTCTAAAGTCAGCGATTGACCCGCTGCAAGCAAATAATAACTACCCCCATCGGTCACAGGAAGCGTGCTCCAATCGAACTCGACTGCTCCTTGAGTTGGGGCGGATAGATTCCGAGTGTGTCCGAAGAAATCATAGTCAACGGCATACCCAAACGTCGAGTATCTCGCCCCTCCGACTATCGGACTGTCAACATTCAAAGAGAGAGGATAACTGGGAGCAGTGAGTAAACTCAAACCGAACGGATCGCCGTTATAGGAAGACGGATTGTTGACGCCGTAGTACGCATTCGCCACAAGGTGGAGACCATCATTCTTTAAGTTGAGGTTAATCTTTCGGTCGCCATAACCAACGAAAAGACAGTTGCCTGCAAAGATGTTGTTCGCGCTGCTGGCCCCAGAAATGACCGCGAGATCCCACGACTGATAGGGAGCC
>JAIEPU010000226.1 GCA_019748235.1 bacterium | reverse complement strand
TTGCTCATCACTTCGCCCGCGAGTCTGATCGCGTTAAACGTACCGATCAGGTTGATGCGGATCACCATCTCGAAGTCGGAGAGGCTGTGAATGCCGTGTTTGCCCAGCACGCGCTGTGCGATGCCGATCCCCGCGCAGTTGATGAGCCCATGAAGCCCGCCGAACTTATCCTGTGCCGTTTTGACGGCCGCGCGAACTTGGTCTTCATTGGTGACGTCGGTGGGGACGAAGGAAACGGCCGCACCTAACTCTCCCTGGATCTTCTGTCCCTTCTCCGGGTTGAAGTCGGCAATGACTGCCTTGCCGCCGTTCTCGACGATCATTCGGACAGTTGCCTCACCCAGGCCGGACGCACCGCCGGTGACGATGAAGGCGTGGTTCTTGATCTGCATGCTCTGTTCCCCTCTCCCTTCGAACGAGTTGAAAGACGTGTCGTGAACGGTCGCGAGTAGGCTCGCCGACCTATTGGATTATCATGGTTTCGAGGGCAAATGTCCCGGACAAGATCGACGGAGGTCAATCGATGTCGACCGGTGTGGCAGTGAATTCCTGCTTCGAATCACGATGAAGCTTTGCCGCCCGAACACCCGTGTCGTGACTGAATAGGACCGTCGCTCCGGCGTCTGCCATCGAGCCGAGAATCACGGGCTTCGTCCGACGCACGTCGAGCGGATACTGATCATAGGACATCGACCAAAATGCCTTCAGGTGATGAATCGTGGGAGCGAGATCGGCCAGCGCGACGACAGCGGGTGCACCCGTGGACTGAGACCCGATCTGTACGATTTGCATTCCGCGTGTGTGGCCACCGACGACTTTGACCGAGATGTCCGCGAGTATCTCTTGATCGCCGTCAATGAACTCGACAAGACCCGCCTCGGCCAAAGGCTGAAAGTCTTCTTCGAAGTAGGAACCAGCCAGTTCAGGGAGCCTGGCATTGGCGTCGTCCCACTCCGCGCGTTGCACGTAATGGCGTGCATTGGGGAAAACGATTTCGAGTTGGCCCTCTTCGGTGCGCCGTGTGCAGCCTCCGACGTGATCGAAATGGAGATGCGTGATGATGACGGCGGTGATGTCCGTCGGTTTAATTCCCCGCGACGCAAGATTCCTCGTAAGAGGTTCTCCCTCTTCGAGCCCCTGGAACTCACGTTGTTTTGCGCCAGCTTTCGACCCGTAACCCGCATCGATAAGAATTCGCTCGCTTCCACGACGAATGAGGACCACGTTCGTATCCATTGCCACGCGGTGCCATGAGTCGGGGGTGACCTTCTTTTCCCACAAAAGCCTGGGGACGGGGCCAAACATACTTCCCGCATCGAGGCGAAGCGTTCCACCGCTGACGATCTCAATCGACATATCGCCGATATTCATCGAGCCTGAGTTCCTATGTGTTGCTGCTTCTCACTCGTCTTACTCGGTCCGCTTGTAGACCAGCATCTCGTAACCTTTGGCATAAAGGGATCGGCCAAAGATCTTGGGTGGTGCAGGTCGTTCCTTGCTTCGAGTATCGACGATCTTTTCCCATTTGCCGCCCAGCATTGCGGTGACATCTTCAATCTTGTAGGCCGGCTCGATGGCGATGAGAGTAATCTTCTTCGCGACTTCCGGATCAATCTTTGGGACAAGATTGCGGGAGAATTCATCCATCGCGCGATAGCCCGCGTTATAACACCCGGGAATGGGCCAACCCCCTGCCTCCTTGATCGCATAATACGCTGGCCAGCCGCAATAGACCCACTGATCCTTCTCGACGTGCGGCTTCAACGCATCGCGAACGATTTGATAATCACGCGCGCGATACTCGAGAATTCCGAGTGCCAAATAGAAGGGTTGGAAGAAGACGAGTAAAAGAGCGACAACAGGGGCAAATCGAGGAACAAGTCGAGTTCCACGTGTCGACCGGCGCTGACGTTCGGATTCGCGACAGACGTACGCCACTGCGGGGACGATCGCCATCCAGTTGTAGTCTTGAATGAACTTTCCCGATGCGACGAGCGCGACGGGCACGATGAAGCTTGCGATGAGCAAGTATCGTCCCACCGGATCAGGGCCGAGATCGCTTCGTCTGAAACTGGAGACGAAGAGGATGGCGGAGAGCAGTAGTAAAAGGCCGAGCCCCGGTCCGATCATGAAATAGAGTTGTATGGCGACCGGATCCCTGGCGATCGTTTCCCATACGCTGAATCCTCCCGCGGTCGTATGAGGATTCACCGATGCCATCAGATATTCGAACGTTCCCTTGTACTTAAAGAAGCCCACCAAAGAGGCGAGTCCCGCGCAAGATCCGAGTCCGAATGCGAAGACGTCGAAGAATCGGGCACGAGGCGCGACGAGAAATGCGAGGACTCCCAACACGGCCGAATAAGTCAGCAGTGGCAAGCCACACCATGCGAAGGTGGAAGCTGCCAGGAAGAGGCCGATTCGTCTCCCTCGTGGCGAGGGAATGGAAGCGGCGAGCGCCGCGAGCGCGACCGCGAAGATCATGATGGTGTCGTATCGACCTCGCCGCGCGTTGAGCGTCGTTTCAAGTGTCGAGAGAAGGACGATGAACGAAATGAGCCGGAGACTCGGTGACTCGATGATCTTGAGTCTGGCGGCTGTCCAGTAAAGTAGAAGGAATGAGAAGAAGGTCAGCAGCAGTCCAAAGAGTCGCACGTTGTAAAGACTGAAGCCCAACAGATCCAGCCAGCCGGACAAGGCAAATGCATAGGCCGGACTGTTGCTGCTCCAAAACGAGTGAACGTCTTGGCTATACCAGCATGTCGAAACGAACCCCTTCCCTAAATGCAGGTTGATGCCTGGATCGCCGTAGCTGCACTCATCGATGTAGACGACCGGCCGGCGGTCGAGCATGGGAAGGTTCATGCCGAACCAAATCAGCGAGATGATGATCAGCGCCAGCCACTCCGCGGTGCGCGACATGGAAAACTCCTCCGTCACAAATCCATTCACGATTTGTGCGTCGATGATCCGGTGCCAAAGTGACCCATTGATAAACGGACATGACGATGAATGTCGGAACCGGCCAGATGTTGATCTTGGGCGATTCGGAGGCATTGGCATCGCAAAGCAAAGATGAGTATAGAGGCTCCGGACCCATCGCGACACCGGGAAGTTCGTCGCCATCTCGGCGCGATGTTTCCCCGCCGACCCTCGGACATGGGTTATCGATCGGAATGACTCAAAAACGAAAATGGGACACGTCAGCAGTGGCTCCCCCTTCCACAGCTTCCGTGTCCCAAATTCACGAATGAGACTCTTCGCCTCGTTCGACGTTCATCACGTGAGTGACGGACGACTGTCACTTCTCGCACACTTCGTGCCAGAGTTCGACTGGCGGGGGCGAGTCGACATAAGTGACGAATTGGTGTCGGAATAGGAATACCGTGTCAGTGGACGCAACGAGGTGTCACTGGAGTTCTTCCAGGAATCTTTTCAAAGGAGCGGGATGATTTACAGTCGATGATTCGTGCTTGATATCGTTCGCGAAGAGCGTGGCGATGGGTGAGGAGAACGATGCGGTGAATGAGCGAAAGAAAGAAAAAAGCCAGGGCGCCACTGGCAGTCTCCCCAGCCCGCCCGTGAACGCCCTGGCGTCTCCCCTCTGTACGTTCAAACGATAGCTCACTGTTAGTGCATGCAAGGGAGTTTCTGACGACTTTTCTGATTATCAGGGATGTGTCATCACATTGGAATCGAATGGCGTAAGGAAAGGCGAACTAGACAATGGGAGACGTCAAATTTCCTTCCGCGAAAATTCGATAAAAATGTCTAGAATGTTGCCCAACGGTCGAACACCTACCTGAGCCGCATCGTAGAGATGGTCCTGACTGGTTCAAATGAATCAGTGCGATGATCGGATGAATGAGGGATGGCATTCATGGGTCAATCGAATGAGCCCACTGACCTGGTGATTACTAAAGCGAAGCCTCGTTTTTTCGCTCGTGTGAAAGAAGAACTCTATTGGCTTTCCGAATCGCGTTCGAGAGTGGTGATCGTTCTCGCGGATCGACAAGCAGCCGTGGAATTACATCGACAGATCGGACAAGTCCTCGGACTTTCAAATCAATCCGAGTCATTAGATTAACGACTGAAACAGCAATTTAAATCGGGCGAAAACGAATCGCTTATCCATGTTTAATTCGGTTTGAACGTCATATCGATTTGTTGCCATTCCAACGAGGAGAGATCGACGGAGATCTTTTTCCCATCGATATAAAGATCGTAAATCATCTCGCTTTTGAAATTCGCTAAATGAGCGGAATTGGGAGGATGACTCCACTCGATTTCGGCGCGAGTGGCGACTCCCGTCGTCTCCATGACTCTGAGTTTGATCCCAGGTTCGGGATGAAGGACGGGCGTCATGGAGTTTACCAGGACTCCCTCTCCCGTTAGCTTCGCGACTGATCCGGCAACTCCTGATTTGGGCGGACCGGTCTCGACGGGAATGACTTGGATGGGCTGCA
>JAIEPU010000250.1 GCA_019748235.1 bacterium | reverse complement strand
CGTGCCGCGTTCTTCTCGACGATCGGCGTCATTTCGTCGATGTACGAGAAGACGGCGGCATGCTGTTCGGAGGTCAGTTCGTGGTCGTACTTGTCAGAGAGGTCGTGGAGGCGCTGCAGGAACGCAGTGTTTGCATCTTTGTATTGCGGAGCTTTGTGTCCACCGATGATGAGCTGGAATGATTCGTCTGCCTGCGCCACCACTTCGATTGCATCGTAGTCGTTCGTGTCGAGGAGGCGCTTGATCGTGTCATCGTCCATTCCCGCGATCGTTGCCTGTGTTTCAAAGAGGACCTTTTGATTGATGTTCGTGTCGCCCTTATATCCACCGAGGAATGTGAGTTTGTTCTTGCTGTCAGCGAGATTGCTTTGCGCTTCGGCGATGCTCGATTCGACTAGGATGTCGTAGTCCTCTTGGAATGGCTTGAGGTCGCGGGCGCTTACCATCTCGATCTCGAGGCCCATCGGACCGAGTATCTGGACCGCCATCTTCTTCTTGAGGTCCTGCATGACTCCCTCTTTGTGGAGCACGGCGAATCTGTAGTAGCCCTCGGCGTAGCTCTTATTCAAGAGGCCGAAGCGATCGCCTGCCTGCATGAGATTGCCTTCGTAGATGCCGAGCGTATCTTCTTCGCTTGCACCCTTGACGTCAGAGGTCACTCCGCTTTCTGCCTCTGCGATTTGTTCGAGCTTGTCATAGACCTTGAACGGGCCCTCGATTGGAGGGGTCTGCCTTGTCTGCAGTACCCGGTTCACATCGACGTTTCCTTCTATTTCGATGTAGCCGTCTTTTCGGTAGCGGACCTGCGCGAGATTGCGGACATAGTCGACGTTGACGGCTGTCTGCGGTCGGTTGATCTGCTCGGAGTTGTCGAGTGATTGGTTGATACTCTTTTCCTGTGCTTGGAAGAGTCCGCGCACGAAGTCGCAATATGCGGGAGTCCAGAACTCGCGCGGGTCAGGGAACGCAGCCCACGTCCAGATCGGGTACTTTCCAGTCTTTCGGATGTCGATCCACGGCTCGCAGCGGATGCAGTCGCCGGAAGGAGTCAGGACGAGATAGTAGCGGTCGTCATTCTCGTCGGTCGTGATCCATGTATAGAAAATAAATTGATTCTCGTTTTTGTATCGTTCTCTCGGCGTGCCGGAAGCCTTGCGGTTATCCTTGTCGGTATCCTGATTGGTTTTTGTTTTTGTGTTCGTGCCGCCGTCGATCAAATCTTCGACGACTTTCTTGTAGTAGATGCCGTCTTTGATTCCTTTCGTGAGCTGAGCCTTGGTGAGCTTCGTGTTCCACCAGCCGAGGTATCCCGCTTTCTCGACTCCGCTGCCATCTTCTTCTTCGGTAGTGAGCCCGCCAACGTCCGGGTCGATAAGAAAGTCTTTCGGGTCTATGAGGTTGAGGAGGCTGCGGTACTGGCCCTTGTCGTTTCGTGTGAGGTAGAGATAGATTGCGCGTCCATAAATCGCCGCGTCGCGTTTGCCCATGAGGTCCTTGAAGTTCCAGCGGCCGACCTTCGAGTCCTTATCTCGGATCGCGTTCATCAGCTTCGCCTTCTTGAGGTCGGCTGACTCCCCTTTCACATATTTGAATGTAAGTGGGCTGTCGATCTTAGAGAGAATCGTGTGTACGAATCCATGCATTTTGTAGAGCGGGACTTGGGCGCGAGTATCGCCTTGCTGGCCTTGCCATGTGCTTCCGCCGTAAGGAGAGACGACTGCAGAGCCTCCCTTGTCCGGGTTCATCATGTCCTCGTTTTTATTCCACGAGGTCATTCGCGCTTTCTTGTAGCGGTAGGAGTAGTCGATCTCTTTGAGGGCCTGCTTTGCAAGTGCATCGCGCTTTTTGTAGTGGGCTAATGCCATGACGATTTGAGTATGAGAGCGGAAAAGTGTTCTTCCTGTAGGAATTGCCCCCGATTAGATGCCGATATCCGGGAATTGAGGTCCTTCATCGGGCCATTCGTCATCGTATGCAGGCTTTACCTTGCCGTATGGCGTATCGATAAGTGGTCCGGCCTGCATATCTCGCGGCCGTTCGGTTCCCGCCGGTCGTGCGATGTCGCTTTGGTAGGCAGCTGCATCGCTTGTGTCATCGTGAGGGGCATCCGGAAAGCGCATCAGTTCGTTTTCTAGGTCTTTGCACTCGCCTTCGAGGTGGAAGATGCTGCGCGTTTCGTATCGGTAGAGCAGGCCGGTGCGTATGCGGTCCTCTTTTGACCGGCCTGCGTGCTTGAGCCACATCAGCGGTAGGAATATCTGTCGCATGCGCTGTTCATGCCGCAGCATCGGTTCGAGTCCGCGCGTGAAGGCGGTATCTTCCCATCCGAACTTGACCGCTGGTGTCCCGGCTTGGATCAGGAAGTTGTAAATGCCGAACATCTTTTCGATGATGGCGGTCGGACCGAGCTTTTCCCTCCACGCCTTGAAGTGCCACTTGCCTTCCCGGTCCACCCAGTTGATGCAGATGCCGACGAAGTCTCCGTCTCGATCTATCTCGCCCTCCTTTCTACTCGGAGTGTCGATGGTCACGTATGCAGCGAGCTTTTTCTGCATGAGTGCTTCCCATCCGATCGGCTGGAACCATTCGCGTTTGAAGAGGGCCTTTGTTTCGTCGATCGGTTGGCAGAGCATTTCCGCTTGAAAGTCTGAGTCCCCTTCTTCCGGGGTCCACATTGCTCTGCGCTTTGCGTCAACGCTTAGCTTTCCGGTTTGCTTTGCCTCGTCGTCGGTCATGACCCACCGCTCCGGCCATGTCGGCGAGTGCAGTCCAGTCATGAGCGTGCCATCGCATATCGGCACTATGCGCACCCGCAGCTCGGGATCGTGCTTGGCTCGCTCGATGACGCTCTGCACGTTTCCGTACTCCGAGAGAATGTTGCCGAGGTAGAGCACGCGACGCCTTCCGGAATCGAGGCTGCGCTTGAACTCTTGAATGTGCATGCGAATCTGACTCGTGGAGACTTCGCTCTTGAGGGTTTTCTTTGTTTCGAAGTCGTCGAGTAGCACGAAGCCGGGACGCATTGATCCGTGCACGCGACCTCGCACACTCTCTTGTGTGCTGTGTGCTTCGACGCGGATACCTTCGCGCACGATATTGCCCACCTCATTCTTCGAGGGGTTGGTGATGAAGTCCTTTATTCTCTTTTGGGTCGCTTCATCTTTGCTTCGCGTGGTGTTGTATTTCTCGCCGAAGTCCTCGAGGAATCGCTTGTTCGTTTGCAGCTCCCAGACCACGTCGAAGAGAATGCGCTCCGAGTTTGTGCTATCGAATGAGTCCGCGTTGATGTAGGGCTCGATATCGTAAGCGATCAAGTAAAGGATGAGGGCCTTGGCGAAGGAAGTCTTTGCGCTCTCGCCGAACATGAACCATGCGAGCTCGCGGATGCGATGCTCCAAGAGGTCATGCACATCGCCCATCATTTCGTAATGGAACGGCGCGAACTTGCTCCCCGTGTAGTGTTGGAGATAGTAAATGAGAAAGTACCCGAAGTGCCCCCGTAGCCTATTCGTACGGGTTTCCTTGTCGAGCGTGTGAAGCATCTGGATTCCCTCCAGCGTTATCGGCTTCAATTGCTTCCTCGGTTTTTGGTTGATCTTCGCTTCCATAAAGTGATTCGAGTTTTGCTTGTTCTTCGGGCGTGTACTCGCGGACACCTCTGCGCTCTATAGGTCCGATGATGCTCCGGATGCGAACTCCTGACCGTATTTTCACCGTATTTACGGTCAGGAGTTGCCCCTTCAGGAGCCTCTGGACCCCCTTTATTTGCCCCTACGGGCGTCGAATCCTCCGTGGCTTGCGGTACGGCCTTGGGAGCCGGTAAGAGGAGGATCGTTTCTTTCGGTTTTTCATTATTCGTCGGCTTCATGCTCGGTTATGGTCCTCGGCCAGAGTTCCTTTTGGCCGTTCCGGATTACCTGTTCGATTCCGGTATAGTCGACCCAGCGCTGCACGATGACGTCAGCGAATTTAGGGTCGAGCTCCATGCCCGCGCAGACGCGCCCTGTCTTGTGACACGCAATAAGCGTGCTCCCGCTTCCGAGGAACGGATCGACCACTAAGTCCTCGGCTTTCGAGCTGTTAAGAAGCGCATAGGTGATGAGCTCCACCGGCTTCTGCGTTGGGTGCTGGTACTCGTTCACTTTGTCTCGCTTCATCGTCCATATCGTGAGCTTCCCTTCAGTTTCGAGTTTCTTCTGGCGCTTTGCCCAGTTGAGGAGTTTCTGTTCGCTGTCATGGAAGTCGATGATGGTCGAGTGCGTGCGGTCGCCGTAAAACACAGTCTCTGTTCCTTCCCTCGACGCATAGAAGAACGGCTCATGCTTCCAGCGATAATCGCCCCAGCCCATCGACGCGGTCGGTTTATTCCAGATGAGCTG
>JAIEPU010000076.1 GCA_019748235.1 bacterium | reverse complement strand
CGAAGCACAATATCATTCCCTCCGAAGTGAAGCTTCAACTCACGGTTCGAAGCTTCAAGGAGTCGACGAGGAAACATCTGCTCGACGCAATCGCGCGTGTCGCGAAAGCAGACGCCGCCGTGGCGGGTGCGCCTGAACCGACCATTACGATCGACTCAAACTTCACCCCCGCAACCTACAACGATCCAAAATTAACGCGCGCCACCGTCGATGGATTGAAAGCCGTGCTGGGAGAATCGCATTTACATCCGTTAGCACCGGTCATGGGAGGTGAAGACTTCAGCCAGTATTCCTTGGCGGGCGTTCCCTGCTGCATGCTCCGGCTCGGAACGATCGATCCTGAACTCTTCGAGAAGGAAAAGAGGGGAGAAGCGGTCATCCCTTCTCTTCATTCGCCGCAATATGCGCCTGTTCCAGAACCTTCGATCAAAACCGGCATCGAAGCGATGACCGCAGCCATTCTTCGGATCGTTGGGAAATAGGGAAAAGCTGTCCGCACGACTCCCACTTGAAGTCCTGCATCCATTGGAAAGCTACGCGCTCGACTTATCAGACGCGATCTTCTTGACTCCTCTAAGGTCGATCTTTCCGGTACCAAGAAGGGGGAGCTCATCCACTCCGTAAAAATCCGACTTTGAGGGAAGCCAAATGGAAGGAACGCCGCTCTCCTTTAAGCGAGACCAGAGGACATCGGTCCCCATCGAAAGAGGCGTATGCACGACGACAAGACGCTCCCCTCGCTTGGTATCAGGAACTCCCACGACGACGACTTGTGGGTCCTTGGTATGAAGGATCTCGTGAATTTTGTCCTCAATCCGGCCGTGCGGGACCATCTCTCCCGCGATCTTCGAGAAACGAGCCAACCGGTCGGTGATTCGAATGAATCCATCTTCCTCGATACATGCGATGTCACCCGTGTTGTACCACCCGTCTCGAATCGCATCGGCCGTCATCTGGGGCTTATTGAGATAGCCTTTCATCACATTTGGGCCTTTGATGAAGAGAAGCCCCTCGCTCCCCAAAGGAAGCGGCTCAAAAGTATCAATGTCACGAATGCTAGGCGCCATTCCAATCATCGATCGGCCGATGTAACCACGCCGGGCGCCGACTTGATGGACATCACCGAAGTCGAAGCCTTCGGTATTCGCGGAAACGACGGGCGATAACTCCGTGCAGCCGTAACCTTCCATTGCTGGAACGCGGAATTTCTCCTCAAAATCCTTCGCGACGCTCGGCTGGAGTTTCTCCGCTCCGCAGACCATCAAACGCACGGAGATGAAATCGTCCTTCTCGCACTTTCGAACGTACGTTCGAAGGAATGTCGAGGTCGCGAAGACGAGAGTGGGACGATGCTCACGCGCGAGCTTGCCAACCGTCTCGCCTTCGAGCGGGTTGAAGTGATAGACACAGGAAGCGCCGATCAAGGGAGGAACCCACAGCGTCACTGTATAGCCGAATGAGTGGAAAAACGGCAGAATTCCCATCACCACGTCGCGATGCGTCGCGCGCGCATGCTGTACCATTTGAAACATGTTCGCGTGGATGTTGTGGTGCGTAAGAATGACCCCCTTCGGATCACCCGTGCTTCCGCTCGAAAAAACGATCGTGGCGGTGTCATCAATGCTATGGCTACTCAATCCGAGTAGAACCCGATCGACAAACCAAGCGGGGAGAATGCGCACCAGGAGGCCGAACAGCTTGTCTGAGGTCCGAAGGTCCTTTCGAAGGCTCTCTAGATAGATAATCTCACCCGGCGGCTTGAGCCCAACCTTCTCCAGGAAGACCTTCGAAGTCAAAACCTGAGTGATCTCGGCCTGTTTGCAACAACTGGTGAGGACTTCCTGTCCAATCGTGTAGTTCAAGTTGACGGGGATGCGTCCAAGGAACGACAGAGCGAAGTTCGTCATCGCGCCGCCGACCGAAGAGGGGAGAAAAACTCCGACATATTTGCTCTTATCGAGCTTGCGATTCAGCAAACGGCTGAGAATCACCGCTCGCATCAGCACTGAATGATAGTTGACGATCGGAGTGTTCATGTCGGTGATGCCGGGCAATCGACCGAACCGCTTCATCGCATAAATGGCGGCACGGTGGAGCGGCAATCGATCGTACCGCGAAGTCTCGAATGCATCAGCACTGGCAACGAGCATCCCTTCACGGACTTCGTAACTGGTCGGGCTTTTGAGCGGTTTGCCCAGTTCCAACGTGATGAGTGAACGTATCCAGCGGGGCCACTTCCGTAAATACGCCCCTAGGTGATAGCTAAAAAGCGTTTCCCAAGAGCCGAGGATGAACGCGGGTACGACGGGAACGTCGGGATGCTTGGCCAGGAATTGCTTGAATTCCTCAGTGAACGTCAAAACCTGACCAATTCGGGTCATGCGGCCTTCGGGAAAGTAGCAAACGACCCCTCCCTTGCGGAGGATCTCACTAGCAAACTCATCCGCCTTCGGAATGGCGATTTCATTTTCAGGAACCGAGCTCGACCAGGCCCTTTTGATTTCACTCAGCGTCGGGAGCCATCGTTGACGAGTACATCCGTAAAACCAAACGCGGCGGGGCAGAACGGCATAAACGAGGAATCGATCGATCAATGACGTGTAGTTGACAGCGATGATCACAGGCCCGCTCGCGGGGAGATTCTGCTTTCCCCCCAGTCGGATACGGTAATTCAAACGGGTCCAAAGGGCGGCGATGCATCCGACGATCCCATCGAGCACCGATGCCAGAGCTTGCACGCTAGAATCTCCCCCCAAAACAGTATGGGCATCCTCTATCAGTTCCCAGGATGCCAGGATAGCCAGACTTTATCGCAACGCAATGAGTTACAGAACGATGGCGGTCGAGAAAGTCTCTACCGCCGGTACAAATTGACTAATCGGAGTTTCCAACGCGACTTCTCCGTTGAATCCATTGCCCTTCCAGTACAGCTCGAGACCGCATGCTTTATATTCACGCTGTAGGAGTCTGGAATGGGGCTAAGTACATCACGGATGTCGATCAGAATCTCCCGCAGCTTACTCGGCAACAAACCAAAAGGAAATGAATCGATACCCAGGTTTTCGAATGATGAGCCTCACTTGCTTACTCGCCCGTTCATGAGGTCTAACGCCCGTTGATCAAAATCGATCGTCGGGTCGATTCCCGCTCCACCAACGCTTAACGTTAGCAAAGTGGAGTGATTTATCAGAGAAAGCAGGGCGATCGACCTTTGGTAGGGGGAACTCGTCACGGCAGCGAGAGCGAATAGCACGACCGCAGGAACGGAACACGAGGACGAGGGATGGGAACTCACAAGGTAGGAAAGGACGCGACCCCCACCGATCCACGCCCCTCGAATTCCGCAACCGCTACCGCCTCACTGTTCCAAGAGGCGCTAAAGCTTCATCAATCAGGTCAGTTCGCCGAGGCGGAGGCGAAGTATCGTGATGCTATCCAATCCGATCCTCGCCACTTTGAATCAAACCTGTTTCTCGGCGCGTTTCTGATCGAACGAGGCCGAGCCAAGGAGGCGCGGTCGTACCTGGAAAGATCTCTCGAAATCAATCCCGATTTTCCACAGGCGCAACACTATCTGGCCCTGGCTCTCCACGAATCGGGGGAACTCGATCTTGCCGTCGAAAAGTACGAGGAAGCCGTCGCCCTTGCACCCGCCAATGCGGAAGCCTGGCTCCACGCGGGAAATGCATATGCTCAACTAGGCCAGGAGAACCAAGCGGAACGGTGTTACCAGGAGGCCATCGAGCATCGGCCGACATTCGCCGCGGCCCATCACCAGTGGGCGGAACTCTTGCGCCGACGAAATGATGTCAATCAAGCGATTGACCGATATCGGCTAGCCATTAAGGCGGAACGGACCTACTTCCCTTCCCTCCACAATTTGGCAACGTTGCTCAAATCCATCGGTCGTCACCAGGAAGCCATCCCGTACTACGCGACCGCGATTCAAGCTCAGCCCAATGACCCCGAACTCCGGGCTAACATCGCCATATGCTTCGCACAAAGCGGAAGAATGTCGGATGCGATTCAAATCGCCGAGGACACCGTCGCAAGATTTCCAAATTCCGCGCTCGCCTTCGAAGCACTGGGCCGGGTGCAACAATCTTGCGGAGAATCCGAGAGCGCGAAGAGATCGTATCGACGAGCCATCGAACTTGACCCTAATGCCGTCGAATCTCGAGTCCTTCTCGGAAATATCCTTCTTCCCGAATTTCATCTCGATGAAGCCGAGCAGCTTTTTGCGGCCGCCCATTCCCTCGCTCCGAATGATGAGGCTGCCGCGCTCGGCCTCGCGCAGGTAGCCGAACAGCTCGATGACGTCGATGGCGC
>JAIEPU010000044.1 GCA_019748235.1 bacterium | reverse complement strand
ATCCAATGCCCGTGGTCACCCACCATGCCAAAGACTTGTTCGGTGGGAGGGGCGGATCGGAGGAATCTTCACTGCTTTTCACTCGTTTGGAAAGACTTTCCCGTTTGAACGTCGATGGGGAAATTGTGATTGGCTTACGCTCCCCATCCCCCTTCTCCTCCGAAGCTTGAATGACGTCGGTATCAGTGTTGGCATCGGCACTTTGCTTCACCGCCGGACGATCATCGATCGCGTGAATGACATCGGCATCGACCCGTGATTCATTGCGGATCGATGGACGGGAGTCCCCTGCCGGGAGATCTGAAATAGGTTGGTGATGAGCCCGGACGCTGAGCGGACGATTCGGCACGGAACTGTCGTCGGGAGGAGCAGCAAGAACGCTGGCCGGAACCAGAAAGCAAACGAGCCAATTCATGATGCAATTCCTTGCGACGAGCCCTTTCCTCCATGAAAGAGCACCCCCCTCTGCCGTAATGGGGAGGTGAGTCATGCAGACTCAATCGTGCGGCACGGTCGAGTCTTTAGGGTCCCCAAAGATTTCGGAGACACGCACGCAGAAATTATCGTTTAAGACGAGCACCTCGCCACGGGCCATCAGTCGACCGTTGACGTAGATATCGACCGGGTCGCCAGCGAGCTTATCCAGGGGAACAACCGCTCCCTCACGCAGGCGGAGAACGTCTTCGATATACATCTTCGTCCGACCAAGCTCGACACGGACATTGAGGTCCACATCGAGAATCAAGCTCACATCCGTCGGATCATCCCCGGAGGAATTGGGGCCACCAATTTCGCTAAGCTTAAAGGGAGCGATTCCGACGTCGGCAATCTGATCTGATGCGCGTGGTGCCTTCGGCGCAGAGGATGCCGATCCTGAATTACCCTTGGACGCATCATCCCCCTTTTGCAGAGTATTGAAGAGCGCCTCGATTTCGGATTGTGCAAGCAACCCTTCGTCGTCAGGCACGATCGATTCTCCTCAAAAGGTCTCCGAAGCGAACGCTTCGGTTCGCCCATGAAATCGACCAAATTCAAGCAGCCCCATCGAGATAGGTCAACCCCTGTCCGCGGAGGATCACCCCCCGCCTGAGGGACTTCGCTTCGTGATATCGCTATCCTATCGGATACAGGGTGAACTACGCTACCCGTGAATTGGCAATAAGTTGAGGCAATTTATTCGCCGTAAGAGACCGACAAAGGTCGGGAGAGCATTTAGCGGTTTTAGCGATGGGTTGAAATGAGGATAAGACAATGTCGCCCGAGCCACGCCGGCTAATGGCTCGGCTGAACCTAGTTGTTGAGAGTGAGTCGGGAACAATGCTGGCTTTAGAAGATAGCTCCATCGTCGAACTGACGATGGCACTGGGTGAGAATCCAGCGGTCAACGTCGCGAAGCATCGTCGGGCAAAGCCAATGATCGGTGGCATATAAGCGAAGGTCCACGTCGAGACCCGCTGAGGTTAGGAGTTCGTACGCCTCGCGTGCTTTCCGAATCGGAACACGGCGATTGGCGGTGCCGTGCCCGACGAAGATGCCGAGTTCGTCCTGCAATTCACGACCGACGATCGGAAGCGGCCCCTCGGGGAGCCAACCATTCAGGGCCACGATTCCCGCGAATTTCTCAGGGAATGATAGACCGAGGTGATACGCGACACTGGCTCCCTCGCAGAAACCCGCGAGGAAAATACGTTCCGAATGAACGTGGCAGACTCGCATCGTCTCTTGGACGGCAGTGAGGACGTACTCCTCGATCATGCCGTCACAGCGCCTGTTTCCACCCCAGCTGTAGCCAAGTTGACCGTCAGCCCGGTGGACGGGTCTGAATCCGCGAAGCCCAATGCAGATGTAGTTGCGTCGCGAAATATTGGGAACGGCATCGATCCACTGGTGCTCTTGCTCACCGTGGCCGTGCAAGAAGACGAGCAGCGGATACGGATACCGTGGCTCGTATGCCTGCGGCAAGAAGAGCGACATGGGCATCTGCCCCGCTTCGTCAAGCTGACTGCGGTAGACGCCTTCCTGTCGCAGTACCCGCGCGTTATCCAACATCACGCGTGTTTCCCTTCGGGCGATCGCTCGTCGCCGGAGTGATCGAGCCCGTGCCAAGATCGTTACAACCCGCGTCTTTTACCCACCCGTAGTTGAGTGTTTAAAAGAAGCCATTTGACAAGCCGATGACTCTAGGTTCAGACATCAGCCCACGACGACAAAAGATAAGACCGCCGTCGTCCGTCGTCAATTGTTCCGTGAGCTTAAATTATTTACCGTTATGAGCTTAGTACGTTTTTGGGTCACTTTGTATCGGTTATGCGGACTGCGCCTTTCGAGTTGATTTGGATGATTAGATGGACCTTTGGGATCTGGGAAATTAGGTAAGCCCCCTAGGTTCGGAAAGCGCGCGTTGCTCCAAAGCCGAGGATATTGCCGATCATCGGCATCGGGTGAATCGTGATTGGCGAAGGAGGTCAACGGCGCGGGTCGAAGGATGAGCGATTGAGAATCGATAGGCTGGAAACCGATCCCTATTTCCCGGAGAGCTGATCGAGGTCTTTAAAAGCGGCGGCGGCCGCATCAGGATACAGTTCCCGTATGCGAGCGAGGGTCTGATCCGCTTCCGATTTCTTCCCCATACGACGCTGACAGGCAATCGCATATTTAGTCGCCCGCATCCAAGCAGGACTGCCGCGCTGAAGTCTTTTTTGCGCGCTGACCCAGTGTTTAAAGCTTTCCTCGTAGTTCCCTTGCTTGAAGGCGGCGATAGCGATGTCCGTTTCGATGCGAACGTGCTTGGGTTGCTCGGCCATCAGAGGAACGAGCAGAGACTTCGCCTCGTCATATTGTCCAGAAAGGATCTTCGTCTCCGCCAGGACGCGGCGAGACTCAAAACGATTGGCCGGATTGAGGGCCTTCTTCCCGTCCAAGAGTTTGGTGGCCGCCATTGCAAGGACGGGCGCGAGTTCGGAATGCTCGGCGGAAGCATCGGCAGGATCGACGTCGTATTTCGCCATCAAGGGTAAAAGCGCATCGGGACTCTCCTCGAAGTACTTCGTAATCAATGCGGAGGCTTCCTTGTAGTCTCGCCTGGAAATTGCCAGTTCCGTAAGGAGCCTCGCGGCACGCGGTTGAATCTCCCCAGGAAGTGCGTTCGAGGGGAGGACTTGATCCTTCAGCAGGGCGAAAGCCTCATCACTCTGGTTGATGACAGGCATCGCCAAGAGCGACGCGAGAACAAACTGTGCCACGGCGAACGTCCGTTTGCGTTCCTCATCCGAGGTCGATTTCGGAGCGGCCGCTTCAATCATCTTTCGAAGCTCGGCAATCGCCTTTTGAATTTCTGATTTATGTTGGTCGGGCTTCGGCGCTGTCACCCACCGATACTGCCGGAGCGCCATTCCTTGAAGTGCTGACGGAAACCGAATGGATGAGGGATCGATCGCATTGTAAGCCTCCATCGCGGCAGCATCGTTCCCCTCGACACTCGCCATTCGAGCAGTGAGCGAGGCGATTTCCGAAATAGTCGGGTCGTTCGGGAATTTCTGCCGATGAAGATCGAGTTTCTCCCGAAAAACCTTTGCCTCTTCTGGCTTGGGAGGACTGCTCAATTGCCGTTCGTGTGAAAGAATGGCTGACAGGGATGCCTTCGGAGCACGAGGATGATCGGGGAATTCACTCACGAAGCGATCGAATTCCGATTCCGCACCTGCAAAATTTCCATCCTCGAAGAGCCATGCTGCAAGCATCAAGCGCCCCGATGCAATCTCTTCCTTGTCCCCCTTCTTCGCGATCATGAGGTCGATCCAGCGCCGAAGCCCGTCGGCTGAATTCGATTTATCTCCTCCCGCTCGTTTCGTCTCGATCCACCGCCTGAGGAGCGAGGAATCATTTCGGACGTCGGCCAACTCAAGCGATTGAGCAATGACCTCGTCGGCACGCTTCTTCCAATAGGGACCTCGATCCGTGAGCTGTTTAAGAAGCGCCAACGCTTTGGCTCGATATTGCTCGGTGGTGCGCGGAGCTGATTTTTGCAGTTCTCGCCCTCGACGAAAGTACGCCTCCATCAGAACTAATTCAGCTTCAGGACTTGGATTCTGCTTGGAAGCACTTTCGAGGGCTTTGATGGTCTCGTCCGGCTTTCCTTGGGCGAGTTCCGCCTTGGCCAGCATGAGCCGAACTCGGCGGCCCGGATCCTCGGGCATTTTGAGCGAGGTAAGATGACGAAGGCGCTT
>JAIEPU010000051.1 GCA_019748235.1 bacterium | reverse complement strand
AGCGAATTGGCCACCGCCAAGCCGAGATCGTTATGACAATGAACGCTAATGATCGCCTTGTCGATGTTCGGCACGGTATTGAACAAGTAACGGAAGAGTTCGCCGAACTCATCGGGGGTCGCGTAGCCGACGGTATCTGGAATGTTGACCGTCGATGCTCCCGCGCCGATGACGGCCTCGATCACTTGCGCCAGGAATTCCGGCTCAGTCCGCGAAGCATCTTCCGGTGAGAACTCGATATCATCGATCAGGTTGCGGGCGAGCTTGACACCCTCCACCGCACGGCGAAGGATTTCCTCCTTGGCCATGTTAAGCTTGAATTCGCGGTGGATCGCGCTGGTGGCGAGGAAGACGTGAATACGGGAACGGTCCGCTGGCTTTACCGCTTCGGCCGCTCGTTCAATGTCCGCTTTGTTGCAGCGAGCGAGCCCTGCGATGCGCGGGCCCTGAATTTGCTGAGCGACGAGGCGAACCGCCTCAAAATCGCCGGGGCTCGCAATGGGGAATCCCGCTTCGATCACGTCGACGTTAAGGTCCGCAAGCGCCTGGGCGACCTCGAGCTTCTCAGCGGTGTTCATGCTGGCGCCTGGGGATTGCTCCCCGTCTCGGAGAGTCGTATCGAAGACGATGACGGAATCAGATCCCATCGCATTGCTCCCAAAACGTTACCTAAAGTCAGCTTACAAAACAAAAAACCCTGGAGCCACTAGGCCCCAGGGTCGTTGGTTTCTGGATCAGAGCCAAATGCCAACTAGTGACCGCGGAGCCGTCCTTCCCGGCGAAGTAGTAGTCCTAGAAGTAGCATTCCGCGAGGCATTTGGCATTCTCCGGCCGCACGTGCGACCTTGTTTAGCTTAACCCGTAGCCGATTTATCGTCAAGAGGCGCGGGGCGAGAGAGATTTTTTTGAGAGGATTCCGCCGGAAGATCCCACCGAACGACTACTTCGAATGCTGCATCAGCGTCGGCCAGATGTCGGGCTCGACGTGCCACTGCCAACGGCCGCTCGTCAGATTCACTGTCACGGGGACCTGAAACACTTCTGTGAGAATCTCATTCGTTAAGACCGAGGAAGGCGATCCTTGAGCCGCGACACGTCCATTCGTCAGAAGAAGAATATCGGAGGTCTCCGGCAAGAGTTCGTCCAGGTGATGCGTCACCACGAGCACGGTCATCTCAGGCCGAAGTCGAATGACTCGATCGACCGTCGCGAGAAGCATTTCGCGCGCGAGCAGATCAAGCCCGGCGGTGGGTTCGTCCAGAATCAATAGCTCCGGGTCTGAGGCCAGAGCGCGGGCAAGCAACACGCGACGTTGTTCACCGGTCGAAAGCGTTGCGAAGATTTGGTCCGCGTGCGACTCGAGACCGACATCGGCGAGCATAGCATGAGCCGAAGCAATCTGTGACTCCGTCGGCACATCGAAGTCGATGCAGAGATGACCGAAGAAGCCAGAAAGAACGACTTCGATCGCGCGCAATCGTTCCTTCGCGAGATGTTCGATGTTCGGATCGAGGAGTCCGACACGAAGGCGAAGCTCGTCGAGATTCGTTTGGCCGAGCTCTTCTCCAAGGACCGTCATCGTGCCCGTCGTGGGAAAGCGATAGCCCGTGATCAAACGAAGGAGAGTGGTTTTTCCCGAACCATTCGGCCCGAGAAGTGCCACTCGCGCGCCCCGGGGAACGTCCCATGAGACTTCGTGAAGAATTGGAACGCCGCCGATGCGAATACTGACTCGATCGGCGAGAATCGCGCTCGTTTGATGGGACTGTGTCATTGGCATAAGGCCGTACCTCACCAGTAGTGCCAGGCGCCGGTCGTCAATACATAGATTCCAAGGGACAAGTTCGTCACCGCATGTCCCAACACCGCCGCCCACAGGTTCTGGGTGCGATAGAGGAGAAGATTGATTCCCGCCCCCCAAACGAGTGCGGCCAAAATTTCGGGATGAACGAGCGCGAAGAAAAGAGTGACAATCGCGAAGCTAAACGTCGTATAAGTGCCAATCGGAACTGTGTTGAAACGTTCATCGATCAGGTACCGGAGCAGAAAGCCGCGCCAAAAGAGCTCTTCAATGATCGGAACAACGATCGCCAATCCCATCAGCCTCGCTGCCAGAAAAGCGATCGCCCCCGGCTGAGACGGGATTTCTTTCCAAACGTTGTAGCCGACTCGCTCGCCGATAATGTTTTTGAGGAAGGGTGCGATCTCCATCAGTCGCTGTTCGATCGCGAGTTGAGAGATCCCAATCCACGCCACCAGTCCTACCAAACCAAAAGCGACGGCGAGTCCGAACCCTTTTGTTGAAAACGGGGGCCATTTTCTTTTCTCAGCGCACCAAACGATCGTCGCAACGATCAGAGCGATTTTTGCACCGTATACCCAGGGATAATGCGGACGAAGTGCTTCAAATGTCTCGATTTGCGTGAGAATCATGAACATCGCGAAAGGGGCGATGTAGGCGATCATCGCGCTCGAATCATCATTTTCTTTTTCAGGGCTCAAGGCGTATTCTCCCCTGGGGTTAACTCAATTCGGCTAGCGAACATTGACGATTATTTGTAACTTGCATTCCTAATCAATGCGGCATCGTTTTATCGCTCCGCGAATCAATCCGCGTAGTACGAGAGGGTTTGTCTCCCCGCAACTTTTCTCTTGGGGCTTCAGCAGAGAGAAGTGCGGGAGGCAACCCTATTCGTATTCAGTGTCGTCCTCACCGATTCTGAATATTCCCGTGACCGGTCTAATCCGTTTTTCTGGCCCGCTTCCGTAGAATCTCGAAACGGGATTTTTCAGGGAAGGATCAAAGATGAATCTGATGACTCGAAAAAAGATCGCTCGATGGATCGGTGCGGTCATTCTCTTTTACGGTGCCATGCCCATGACAGTATCGGCTGCGGAAGTTCCACTCATTCCTCGCGACGTTCTTTTCGGCAACCCCGACAAGGCAGCCGTCCGAATCAGTCCCGACGGAAAACATTTGAGCTGGATCGCGCCGGTTGACGGCGTGCTCAATGTCTGGGTCGCCCCCGTGAATGACCTCGAGGCTGGCAAACCGATCACTAATGACACCAAGCGAGGCATCCGAAGCTACGCCTGGACATTCAACAGTCAGAACCTCGTGTATCTTCAAGATGAAGGGGGCGATGAGAATTGGCATATCCATTCGGTCGATATCGACACGAAAAAGGCCATCGATCTGACCCCGTTCAAGGAAGTCGCCGCCACCATCGAAAATGCCAGTCCCAAGTTTCCCGATGAACTCCTCATCGGTATTAACGACCGCGATCCTCAATTGCACGACACCTATCGCGTGAACGTCAAGACCGGAAATCGGGAGCTTGTTCTGAAGAACCCTGGCTTCGCCCAGGTCGTCAGTGACGACGACTTTCGAATCCGATTCGCGATGAAGATGAATCCCAAGGATGGCAGCACCGAAATCTTCCAGCCTGACGACAAGGGGGAGTGGAAGCCATTCGACAATATCCCGATGGAAGATTCCCTCACGACCAGTCCGGTCGACTTCGACAAATCGGGTCAAGCAGTCTACTTGCTCGACAGCAGAGGTCGGGATACTGCCGCTCTCGTCAAGCTCGATCCCAAGTCGAAAGCGACCGAGGTGATCGCCAGCAATGAGAAAGCCGACATCAGCGATGTGATGATTCATCCCATCACCAAAGTGATCGAGGCAGTCGCGACCACCTACGAGCGAACGGAATGGCAATTCTTCGACAAGGGAATCGAAGAAGACTTCAAATCTCTCGAAAAATTGGCGGATGGTGAGATCGGGGTCAGTAGCCGCACCCTTGATGATCGCCACTGGATCGCGAGCATCATTCCAGACGACGGCCCCGTTCGATACTACCTCTTCGATCGAAAGACCAAGGAGGCGAAGTTCCTCTTCACCAACCGCGCAGACTTGGAAAAGGTGAAGCTTTCGAAGATGCATCCTGTCGTGATCAAGGCTCGCGACGGCCTGAACCTCGTCAGCTATTTGACACTTCCGCCCGGCGCGAATGATGGAAAGGGAATCACTCCCTCGAAGCCGCTGCCGATGGTGCTCGACGTTCACGGCGGTCCTTGGGCACGTGACGATTGGGGTTTGAACCCGACGCACCAGTGGCTCGCGAATCGAGGCTATGCCGTCTTGAGCGTCAACTTCCGTGGTTCAACCGGTTTCGGCAAAAGGTTCATCAATGCCGGCAATCATGAATGGGCGGCGAAGATGC
>JAIEPU010000260.1 GCA_019748235.1 bacterium | reverse complement strand
TGGTGATAAGGATGCTCTCTGCACGCCATTCGATTTGAGCAAAAGCATTTGGTCCGCTTTCAAGCTCGCAAGTTCCAGTTGCGCTTCCTCGAGACTTCGCGCGACTCTGACCAACGAGAGGGTGGCGAGTTGTACGTTGTTCAATGTCTCAGAGCACTGTTGATTAGCCAACAATCGATGGATGTTGGGGAATGTCATGTTCTGACGAACGGTCTCACTGATTGCCCCAAGATCAAGCTCACCTTTTAACTCCGGGAAACAACCGTGATACATCCCCCGTCGCCAAGTATCTTGCTTGCTTGCCTCATACAGACGCCGATAGTACGCGACGTCGAGTGGGACGAGCTCTCGTTCCACATGTTCATCGAAGTGCGCGAGAATTTCGCGTCTCGTGGAGTCCTCCACGAGCGCGGTCAGGTACAGACACCCGATCAAATCCAGCGAATTGAGACTCTTGACGATGAGTGATGCCGGATCGACCTGCCCCGGCATGGAATCCGTTTCCATTTCATCGAAGAATTGCCGGCAGAGGATGTGCTGAGCGGCATTTGTCCCCTTCACGTCCCCCAGTTTCGTCGTTGCTTCAGCGAATGCGCGGCGAAAGAGTTCTTCCGATCGCTGGGTGAGGAGGCGCGCGTGCCGTACATGATCATCGATCATGTCATGCGCCCGTTCGACGTCTTGATCGGTCGGCAATTCGAATTGGATCGAATGAAGTCCAACTTTGACCTGACCCACGGGTCGATCGATTTCGTGGATCATGCGAGCGATCAGATTGACCCCTTTCACCGGCCCATGAAGATGGAGGATACCGGCACCGACGACCGAGATTGTGACTCTGCTGACCGGATCGTCGGAATGGGGATCTCCCGCTGTCAGTGCGGGATCACTCACCGAATCGGCTTGAAGAAGAAAACGTTGCTTTCGGAGCGATTCCTCGGTCGCACGAGCTTCAGCAAGGGAAGCAGCCTGGGCATTCCGAGCGGCCACGGAATTGGTGGAAGGGGCCGACAGCACCTTTGTCACGGGATCGACAACTTGCGATTGGGTTTGCACATCTTCGACGGCCCCACGCCACGCCGCGTCTGCGGAGGATCGGTTGCCGACCGCCGTTGTTAGGTCGGCCTCTGTCTTTTCGAGACGGTCGCGATTATGCGTATCGAGGGGCGCAACCAACGTGCGGCCTCGCAATATCTCGGCGACGCGATCGGCATCACGATAGTAGTAGAGGTAGAACACACGACTAGTTGTTTCGTTATTGGTATCGATGGAGGCGTTTATCGGGCCAGGGGCCGGCGGAACGGAAGGAGAGGCTTGTCCGTACAGCAATCCGCTCGCGTGCAATAATAATGCGCCGATCAGCGCGAACGTGAGTCGTGAGGACACCATGGCGTACCCTTCCCAGGAGCAAGCTCATGAGCGTGGGCGTTCGAGGTGGTGGCCAAGGTGTATGCCCCGCCGATGAGGCGGTTCAGCCGACTCTTTGCCGATCCGGACATTTCATCCTGTCCCGAATCCGAAAAACAAATCGACTTTCAGAAGCGAGCGATAGCGAAGGAAGGGGATGAAGTAAAGATTGGATTTCGAGTAAGACCTCATCGAAAACGGCGAATTGGGTCGATTGCATTAAGCGGGCAGAGTGGGTGTCTCGGGTTGTTATTGCTCGTCATCTGGTTTCGACAGTCGGCGATCGATGGGAGTCGTCCCGTCCTTACCAACCATGAATTGGGACAAGTCGACGCCGCCATGGAGTTCCTGTTCCAGGATCCGCATTTTCTCCTCGAGCCGTTGAAGCGTGCGCCCGAACTTTTCGATCCGGCTCAAGGTGGAATCCTGTTTCGGAGGGCGTGGAACCTCCGGATAGCCGAGTTGCCGTTGCAAGGCGGCGAAGAAGAAGATGGGATCACGGCCGATATTCGCGTGAGCGATTCGTCCCTCACGCGCGCCGAACAAGACCTCGAACGTCGGCTCGTAATCGGGATCTTCGCGACGCCGAAAAGCGACAAAGGACTCGCTGCGAGCGAACACGAGTTCCGGCAGCTCTCGCACCCCTAGCTGCATACGCACCAATTCCAGGTACTCGCACCAGTCGTCGTTAAAGAAACTGTCTTGTTGAAGGCGCTTGAGCCCTTCCATGTATCCCAAGCGATTCCGGCTCATGGTTTCGATTTCAAAGATGAACAGGCCGGCCGAAGTGGGAGATTTCGCCCGGTATTCCGCTTCTCGCTCCAAAATCAGCAAGGCTTGATCAAACGTGAGGCGGGTCGTGTCTTCCTCGGCCTGTTCCAGTACGAACGCTTGGAACGGGGTGAAATAGTGGGGGAGACGCGCAAATGCTTGACTCATTCGCCCACTATGCCGAAGTTCCGCGAGCATGAATTCGATCGCGTAGGGAAGTTTCGTCGTAGACAAAATCTCTTGGTCAAGCTGAGCCAAGATCTCTTGCATGGCTCTCCCTTCCATTTGCCGCTCCCGGCAGGAATGAAAGAAATAGGCCTGCTCGACATATTCCTCGGCGGAGTGGATCGGCGTCTTACTCATGTCCCCCACTCTACCAAAAGTTCGACTCGGTCGATCTCTTCGTACAATCCGTAACCTTTAACTTCGGTTCCGGTGCCGTCAAATCCGATCTAAACGACAAGCTCTGATCATTCCTAGCTGTCCTAAGAACAGGTAGGGACGGAAAAATCGACAGAATCCCTCAAAGGATCACCGTCGATCGAGCGATAAAGAAACTGGTCAGTGATTGACATGCGGTGCTTGCGCATCTTTCCCGGCACGGGGGAGATGCCGCAGAAGAGCGGTTCGGTGCGATGCCGGCCGTAGGAAAGGCAAGGAGGCCTACAATGCGGATCCGCCAAATGTGCGCGACCCTTCTGGCTTGCGTGGCGGTGGGCATGTCGACCGGATGTGGCTCGCACGTATTTCCGTATATCGGTGACGCGTGGTTCCCGTTCTGGTTGCCCGTACCCGTGCCTCAGATCATCGGTGATTACATCCAGGAGAAACTGGAAAAGGATTACCGTGACGTGCCGATCATGCCTCCGGTGCGTGACTATGCTCCCGCCTTCTGTCAAGATCCTCCGAGCGAGTACGATATCGTTCGAGCGATGAAGAAGCCGAGCTGCGGCGGTAAGATCCCTTACCTCTACGAGAAACATTACAGCAACATGGAATTCGTCATCGAGAAGCTTGTTGACTCGATCGATGATTGCCGATTCTATCCTCTTCTCGGACCGGCCCAGCTACATCACTGTCACTACAAGGTCACGATTTACTTCACCAACCTTCAGTACTCCTACTATCCGTTCTCGTTCTGGGTGAATCAGAGAGACGTGGATGTGGTCTACATCGACAAGGACCACTTCCATATCTGCACGAGCCCGGAAATGGAAGCGACTCCGGAAAGCTACCAGGATATCTACGGAGCATACTAAGCTCGTCGAGTTCGAGCGATCGAGTCGAAGGAAAGCATCGCTCGACTCAACGGATTCACAGCTTCCTCAAACTTCCAAAACGATTGCGAATGACATTCGTCCCCCGCAAGGCCAAAGGGTGGTTCCGCCGCCCTTTGACCATTTCTTGCTTTGATGAACTGATGATTAAAGCGAATCCACTTCATTTGCTCTTTCGCACTTCTCCATCTACCTGCCCTGGTGCCGTGATAAAGATCCGTTCCGCCGCATACAATCTGGAATGCCGCGCCCTATCACGGCGACATTGTTCAAACGGTCAGGAAAAGATGGCTCTTTCGTGACCGACTTTGCCATCGCCCTGGACGACTTGGGTCGTTACTGTGAAACGATTGACGGAGAAGCGTCGGGCATTTGTATTGGTGATTTGGAATGACAGTGGTTGAACGTCCTCGCCGGTTTTTGATCCTCGGCAATGGTGAGAAGCCTGACGTTCCCGCGCACGCGGAAGTCGTGCGAAATCTGCTCACGACCGCAGGCGCGACCATCGAGCGATTTGATCTCTCGGGCGAGAAATGCGTCGAGGATCATGAGGCGGATCTCGCCATTGTGCTGGGTGGAGACGGTGCGATCTTGCGTGCCGCCCATCAGATGGGTCGTCGCCAAGTCCCGGTTCTAGGAATCAACCTTGGACGATTGGGATTTCTCGCCGAGCTCGGTTCCGACGAATTCTGCGACGTCTTCCAAACCGTGCTTGCGGGACACTATCATGTCAGCCACCACCTCATGCTCGAATGCCGGGTGCAGA
>JAIEPU010000212.1 GCA_019748235.1 bacterium | reverse complement strand
GAGTGATATCGCGTAAAGTGGCAGACATGATTTCCCCCCCAAGATGCCGGCAACAGATGTGACGAACGCCGACTTTCGCGAGAATAACAATATTCCGCCGACTCTTCACTCGATATCCGGCGAAGAATCATGCGGAATGTCCGGGAGGCAGACATTCCTCAAACGAATGCGAAATCAAAGCGAAAGGATGAGATAAGCTACTAAGGAAATCACCACGATCGCCGCGAGGGAAAGTAGAAACTGACGATTCGTCGAAGTGTTGAACACTGTCGCCTTTTCCGGGGAGATCGCCAATTGCTCGAGGAATCTGAGCCGATCGCTTAATCGACCCTGCCGCCAACTCCAATGGGAGCCATCCATACCATTGATGAGAGTGACCTTTCGCATCGCCCCCAAGAACAATAGAGTCCCCTCGCGCATTCGAATAGTGATGCTTTCGGCGACGCTTGATTCATCGAGCATTGATGATGCTGGATCAGGAACGAATGACGCCGTCGCTCGGCAGCCGGCGATGTCCGCCTGTCTCTCGAATCGTCGGCTGAAATAACCAAGCGTGAAGTAGAAGTACGGTACCGCTAGCCACAAATAGAGTGGGATGAGGAAAAGACTTTCATTAAGTCGCCACTGTTGCACCATCCATCGTTCGATCCCCGCTCCGACGAGGATTAACATCACCAGGCTTGTCAAAACGAAGACGAAGAATTTGAGCAAGTGTCGATGACGTACGTGCCCCACCTCATGACCAAAGACGCCGATGACTTCAAGGGGCGAAAGCTGATGCAGAATCGTCTCTGAAATAAAGATGTACCTAAGCTGTGGAAGAATTCCTGTGACGGCAGCATTGGCCAGACTATGTCGCGTTCTCCAAATAAGGATGTCGGAGAATCGAATCTTTTCATGCGTCGCCCACGCTTCAAGTTCGTCTCGCACGTTGCCACGAGGCATCGATCGAAGTGGAAGCGCCATACGAATCGCGAGAGGAAGGACGATTAGACTGATGACGATCATGGCTCCCATCGACGCCACGGCGAGCATGGCTTGGTTCGTTTCCGCGAAGTTGAACCAATCGATGACGTCGTGAATCGTCAAGACGACTAAGGCAATAAGCATCCAAGGACCATGCTCGGTTCGAAGCTGTACCCATAGCTTTTCCTCATGCGGGATCGGCGCTGCCGCAACTCCCGACCGACGCTCAATCGTTTGATCAATCGTTAGATCGACTTGATGAAAGATCGCCGTCGAGATGATTTCGATCAGCATGAAGGGTAGGAGAATTATGAGATCATCGATGGCGATCCAACTCCCGAGTCCGAATTCCTGGCGAACGATGTTATTCCATCCGAGGAATATCGCGAAAAAAACGAACATGATCGCGCGAAAGATGCGATGACGACCTTTCCATTTGGAAAACCATTGTAGTGGTGCGATCAGATTCCTTTGATTCCGAGCGAGCTGCCTCATCGTTCGGAGGGCAATGTATTCCGCGGAAAGGAGCACGAATCCCATTCCAAGGAAGAGGGTGACGAAACGAACCAATAAATGAGGTGGCTGCGGGAGCGGGAAGGAGGGAATACTCAGGACGACGAGCACAAAGATGAGATAGGTCGTGCGCATGAATGACTCGACAGTTCGGCAACCCCGCTCGTTCCTCGTGCTTTCATCGTATCGAGGGAAGGTAAATGCGCCATGGATTTCCGAATGAATCGATCGACAAACTGACTTAGCCAGATATGCTCGAACTCATTCACGTCATTCATCGCGGAGTGTTTGCCTCATTATCCGTGATGTTCGACGCTGGTGTCGGGAGTGGGTGCCGACTCTTCAGACTTTGGCTTGGGAGAGATGAAGCGATCGATGACGTAAAAGAAGATCGGCGTAAAGAAGATGCCGAACGCGGTCACACCAAAGGCGCCGAAGAGGACTGCTGTCCCGAGTGATTGTCGCATTTCGGCGCCGGCTCCTTGGGCGAAGTAGAGCGGAACCATGTGGATGAAACAGAACGAGGTCATCAAGATTGGGCGAAGTCGCGCCACCGCCGCCTCGACGGTTGCTTCGTGAGCAGAGACGCCTTCCTCACGCCTTTGCTTGGCGAACTCGACGATGAGAATGGCGTTCTTACAGGCCAAGCCGACCAGCACGATCAGGCCCACTTGAGTAAAGATGTTGTTGTCGAAATGCCGATAGGCCACGCCGCCAATTGCGCAGAGAATACACATTGGCACGATAAGAATGACCGAGATCGGGAGTCGGAAGCTCTCATACTGCGCGGAAAGAACGAGGAACACCATCAATGTGGCGAAGATGAAGACGTAAACCGAAGTGTTGCCCGCCTTGATCTGCTGATAATAGAGATCGGTCCATTCGAATGTCATCGAAGAGGGAAGTACTTTCTTGGCCAGCGCATCCATGAGTTCGATGATCTGTCCGGAACTCGTTCCTTCTTTGGGAATGCCCATGATGTCCGCGGAGCGGTACATGTTATAACGCGAAACCTTTTCGGGACCGGTGATTTCGTAGTGTTTTACCAAGGCGCCGAAGGGGACCATCTCCCCGTCCTTGTTGCGAATGTTGATCCGGTCGATGTCTTGTTGGTTAAGCCTGTAAGCCGATTCCGCTTGCGCCTGTACTTGCCAGGTGCGGCCGTCGAGATTCATGTCGTTGATGTAGAGACTGCCGACGTAAACCTGTAGCGTTTGAAAGATGTCGCTTAAGTCGACCCCGCGTTGGCTGGCCTGGGTACGGTCGATGTCGAGATAAAGTTGTGGCAAGCGCGCGGAATACGTCGTTTGTAACCCTGCGATCTGCGGCTGCGCCATACCGGCGCGGATGAGTTGGCGGGCCGCTTTGTCGAGTTCAATCGGACCAAGATTGCCACGGTCTTGGATCTGACCTTTGAAGCCGCCACTCTTGCCGAGTCCGTCGATCGGAGGCGCGCCAAAGGGAACGATGATCGCTTCACGAATGCCGGCCACGCGCGGTCTGATCTCGCGAAGGATGTGATCCGCGCGCAGTTCCGGCTTCATTCGCTCCTCGAAAGGGGCAAGAGTGCCGATCACCGTTCCGGCACTGGTCGAATTGGCTCCTGCCACCATGTTGTAACCGGCCCAGCTGACGGTGTGTGCAACCCCCGGAATCTCGAGCATGATCTTCGAGACTTGCTTCACGATCGCATCGGTTCGCTCCAAGCTGGCTCCATCGGGCAACACGATGCTTACGATGACATACCCCTTGTCCATCTGCGGGACGAAACCGACAGGGATCGACGTCAAGGCGGCAAAGGTTCCCCATAAGAGGACGCCGTATACGACCATGCCGAGGACCGCGACGCGGAGTAGTCCACTCACGATCTTTCCGTAGATTCTGGTGCAGATGTCGAAGGCACTGTTGAAGCCTCGGAAGAAGACAATCAAAGCGCGGTTGAGAATCGCGCCCAGCGGAATTCCCACTGCCGCGCCGACGATGAGGCCGACTATTGCTGCCGTGATGGTGGAATCGTGAGGTGTTTCATAGATGAAGCCTTCCGCCAGGGTCCGGAGAGGATTGGGTTGGAACGGCACATGCCCGAAGATCGACGTGCCGATAGCCGCGCCGATGAGTCCGAAGGCTGCCGCATGAATTCCGAGGGGAAGAATGTCGGATGCCTTGGGAACGGAATGACCATGCTCGCGTGGCTTCAGCAAGATCGCCGCCAGTGCCGGGCTGAGTGTGAGCGAGTTGATTCCAGAGATCATTGTCGAAGCGGCAATCGTCAAGGCAAACTGGCGATAAAACTGGCCGGTGATTCCCGTGATGAATGCGGCGGGGATGAAGACGCAGCAAAGAACCAGGGTCACAGCGAAGACCGCCCCCGATATTTCTTCCATCGCTTTTAGTGAGGCCTGCTTCGGACTCAGACCTTCCTCGAGTTTCTTCTCGATGTTTTCGACGACGACGATCGCGTCGTCTACCACGATACCGATGGCGAGCACCAAACCGAAGAGGGAGAGGTTATTGAATGAGAATCCAAAGACGGCCATCATCGCGAAAGCGCCGATGATCGATACTGGAAGTGAGATGATGGGAATGATCGCGCTGCGCCAGGACTGAAGGAAGACAAAGATAACCAGTGAAACCAGAAATGAGCTTTCGATCAGGGTCCAGACGACTTCGGCGGCTGACTCTTGGAT
>JAIEPU010000161.1 GCA_019748235.1 bacterium | reverse complement strand
CATTTTTGACGAATATCGGTTAGTTCCAAATAAAATACGGACATCACAATTCCCCCTCGCCACCATTCCGAATTGTTGAGCCTCATGGGAGGGAGGAAAATTCCATCACAATACCGGTCAGGTGAAACGGGGATGTGTATGAATCGTCACGTTCCTCTTTCTCGCGATCGCGCGAAAGTCCTCTTGCTTCGAATTATTCCGTCGGCTATCCGCACGCGAAATTGTTCACGATCGAATGAATGTCGATTCTGTCCGAAAAGCCATTGTCTCCTGGTGGAACGATGGTAGGGAAGGCCGCGCCATGCGGCGATTCCTCGGCAGGTCGTCCGCAGGAAGGGGCGCCTCGATGCGTCAGGCGATGATTCTTTGTTTCTTAGCGGGCATCATGGGATGTTCGGCATCACGAAAAGAAATCGTCAAGGATGAGATCCCTCAATCCTATTTGGAAGCGTTGGCACGCGAAGAGGGAACGACGGTGGAACAAGCGAGGCAGCAAATCATGGATGCACGAGCTAAGGGTGCTCAGCAGCCCATGGGGATGGCACGAACGAACGCCCCACCGATGCCGCCCAGGCGATCTCCCTCCGGCCAGACGATATACACTCGATAGGGCAATCACTGCACTCTGCTGATGGTTGCAATGGCGGCAAAGATCGTCCGATGCTTTGGACGAGGTGATACTCCACCTATCCCCCTAAATAGCGAGCATACACGGATCGAGCGATGGCAACGTCGCTCGTGCCGCGAATGATGGCGCGTCCATCTTTGAAGACGGAAAGCTCATATCCATCAATCGTCACGCGAAAGAGGAATGGAGTTTTTTGCAACGCATAGTCTTGAGCAAGCCTCGATTGAACGGCGTTCCAGTCCATCGACACGTCGCCCGCGGGAATGACTTGGACTGCATTTCGTCCGCAGAGCGATGTCGTTTGCGACCCTCTTGATCCCTCCAACCAAGGAAACTCTCCTTTGACACAAGTCAGGCACTCGCATTTTTGGCGTAGTCCGTCCAAGTTAATCCGATTCATTCGTCCCGACCAAACGTCAACGACCAAAAGTCCCTTGGAAACGACGTCGAGTTGACCACTCAGGATTTTAATTGCCTCGGCGACTTCGATCGCGCCGATGATGGTGCTCGCGGAACTCAGAATTCCAGACGTTTCACAGGTGGGCATCGCTCCGGGAGGGGGCGGAGACTCGATAACGCATCGTAAACAGGGGGTTCGTCCTGGGATGATGGTCATTGATTGACCGGTGCTTCCCACAGCTCCGCCATAAATCCACGGCTTGAGTGAGCGATGCGAATAATCGTTGATCAAGAATCGTGTTTCGAAATTATCGGTCCCATCCAGAATGACGTCGGCATCGAAAAGCAGTTCATCGATATTTCGGGCGTGCAGATCGGCGATCACAGGTTCAATCGTGATTTGCGAATTGACGGCCTGAAGCTTGGTCGCGGCAGCCTCCGCTTTTGGAACGGAGCGATTCGCGTCGCTTTCGTCAAACAGAATTTGCCGCTGAAGATTGGAGAGTTCCACTAGATCTCGATCAATGATCCGAAGGTGGCCGACTCCCGCGCGAGCGAGACCATTGGCGATCACTGTTCCCAGTGCGCCACACCCACATAGGACCGCTTTCGATTGTGATAGCCTTCGTTGACCCTCTTCGCGCAAACCACTGAATCGAATCTGCCTGCTGTAGCGATCCAGGTCATTTGGCAACAAGAGGGACGCTCCTTCCATCCTCCCATTGTACGGAGCTCGTGCGTGTTACGCCGAAGTGGATTTAGCATGGCAAAGGATGTCGATCGTGGCGAGGCTTAGATTTTCGTCGCAACGAAGGCCATGTAATAGAAGGTCCAACCCGTGATGCATGTGATCAGCATCCCAATTGTGGAGCACCAACCGAGTAACTTGTGATTTCGGCTATAACTCGGGATGGGGACGGGGTCACGTGGGAAATTCATCAGTGCCTGAACAATGGTAAGAATCCAAAGGAGGGCCGTGGCCGTCGCGAATACCAAGTGAATTCGAAGCAGTCGATCGATCGGAGTGCCGTGATAAGGAGAGTCGACCGTTAGTGTTCGCCAACCTCCTTCGACAACAAGTTTCGATGCTTGGACATCGATTTCGAAGAGGACCACCGTAATCAGGAGGACGATACCCAACACAAGTTGCAGTCGCTTGTGCAATAAATAACGGCCCTGTTTCACTTGCCAAATGCTGTAACCTAGCGCGGGAAGAAAGAGGACTAATGCGATCGCCACCACATCGAACATGACCGAGGCACGGCTGTAAGGGACAAATCCATGAATCAAGGGAAACGAACTCCTGTCTTTCGATGACCCGCATTATTCATTAAGGCAACACGCGGATTTCTGTTGCGACATCGGCGATCAGTATCCGGTCTTTACATAAACTTGGAGCTACTGCTCCATCGCAATCGATCGACTCCTGAGTTCCTCCGAAAAAGTCGATCGAAGTCTATTCTCAACTTCAATGCAGAGGATCGCGTTCCTTATGTTGCTCGGGCAAAACCTGTCTTCTTCGAAGCAGTCATCGTTACACGCCTGTTAATTGGACATCCATGTTCATGTATTCGACGTCGCTTTGACTTATCAGAATTCATTTAGTCTGTCGAGCGGGCTTGGGCTTTGAGATGACCATTTACCTGCTTATGAGGGAATGCCCTAGAACACACATGATTGGTGCATCGTCCATTCTGAGGGGCAAAAGATGGGTACTGAGCTAATAGGAAGGACTTGTATGTTGGAGCTGAATGATGTGACGCTTCTCTGATGATTGTTTTCGGAATCGAGGGGAGTGAGATTATCTGGCCGTACATATTGAGATTGTATCGGCATGTACTCTAGTTCAGAGGTTGAACTTGTTCTGTAATTTAGGGGTTTTATTCACAGCAAAAGCCTTGAATTCACGTGGCAATATTGCACGTTAGGAAATGTCGAGTAAAGAGGTGAAGACGCCAAGAGCGTAGTAGGTTCATCATTCTTGGCTTGCTGCTAAATAGTGATCTCTTCTGTTGCTCCCCCCCGCGAGTGGAAGAGTTGCATCGTCAATTAGCCAGCGTCATCGGTCATTTATCAATCGCTTTCGTCGGTCGGTGAATGTGGCGAGAATCCGAGGGAACCTTCGTTCGTGCTTGATGCAATGACCATGAGTGCCCGATTCTGCAGCCCTATCATGAGTTCTCGTATCGACAGATCGTTTTCTGGTGGAATCTTATCCTGTTCGAGAATCGAAGCTTAAGACTGCCACACCGTTTAAGTTTGATTTTTTGTTCAGGATCACAAGGCGATATGGGCATTGATCAACTGATCATGTGAATGGATGAAGGACTCCCAATATGGAGTTGACCGGTCGATTCGATGCGAAATCGGTCGAATGTGACAGCTTTGAAATACAGTGATCTAAACTTTCTGAAGTTCTTTGAAGGAGAAAACTGAAGATGGCAGGTCGAAAAGCAGGGAGTCCGAGCCGTTCGGATTTCATTCGTAAGCAGTTGGCTTCCAAGCCGGAATCGAAGTTGGCGGAAGTCAACGAGGCTTGGAAGAAGGCAGGCAATAGCGGAGAAATCACCGCGACCCTCTTCTATCAAGTGAAGAGCAAGGCGGGTCACGTCAAGCGGACCGGTGCTCGTCGCGGACGACCCCCAGGCCGACCAGCCGGTTCGGGCGTCACGAAGTCTTCAGCAGGTGGATATGCCAGCATCGAGGCGACTCTCGATAGCCTGATCGCAACGGCGGAAAGCCTGGGCGATCGTTCACTCGCTGAATCGCTCCGTACCACCCGCCGCATCGTCTCGGCAAAGTTGGTCTAATCAACATCCGCAAAGGCCGGCTTCATCGCCGGCTGTGCGTACGATGACGAAGATTGCTGTCCCCGGTTCCTCGTGACGCTCACCAGAGTAAGTCACGAATGAGTCGGGGACTCGTCTTTTCCATGCATGCCTTCCGAACCATCCTGCCGGAGGATATTACTTCTCCGCATCACTCTTTGAATATTCCTGAGCGGCTTCAACATAGTGAAGCGACGTTAGATCAATCATTGCGATGTCTCGTTCCGTCGTCTGACGAACCACCCGTGCCGGCATACCGACCACGAGCGAATTCGGAGGAATCATGCTCCCTT
>JAIEPU010000156.1 GCA_019748235.1 bacterium | reverse complement strand
AATCGCAAGTGGAAAGTTCCATGGAGCAATCACGGCCGTGACCCCGCGAGCCCGGTACTCGTAATAGTCATCTTCGCCTGGTTCGCGTCGACGTTTGGTCTTACCCAGCGAACGCATGCCGCGAGCATAGTATTCACAGAAATCAATCGCCTCGGTGACGTCGGCATCCGCCTCACGCCATTGCTTGCCGCATTCCAAAACTTCCCACGCAGCAAGTTCGGTTCGGTGTCGACGAAGAGCATTGGCGATCCGCTCCACACACGACGCTCGCTTGTCGACCGGTTCACGCGACCACTTGGGGAACGCGTGCTTGGCCGCCGCCACCGCTTCATCGGCATGGCGACGTTTCGCTCGCGCAAAGATGCCGATCGTCTCGTGAAAATTCGCGGGATTGATGGATGCCAAGTGCTCGGCCGTTTCGACCGCGTGTCCACCGATCCATAGATTCTCATGCCTTCCCAATCGATGCCGAACGTCCGAGAGGGCATGTAACATGAGCTCACGGCTCGTGCGCAGACTAAAATCGAGTACGGGTTCATTCACGATCGGAGACTGCTCACTCATCCAAGAGGTCTTGGGCATGGTGACCATGTTTTTCTCCTCTGAGCTCGGGGTGGGCGGGGAGTGAGGTGGAACGAGTAATTCCTCAAGAGAACGGTTCGAGCGAAAAGCTTGATGCAGAAACGATGAATTGGAAGAGTTCTCTAGTAATCGCCGGACAAGATACGCCATACCGGGGAGGAGTTTTCCGTACGGCGTGTAAATACGAAGGCGTTCCCCACGCGATGCAAATGCATTCTGGAACGGCTCGGCCATTCCGTAGAGCAATTGAATTTCATAGTCAGACCGTGGAACTTCCAAGTCTTGCGCTACCGCCAACGCATGGGCAAGGCTTCGGAGATTGTGGCTCGCGATGGCGGGACGAAACCATTCCGCATGAGACATTAAGTAAGAGGCACAGCGCTCGAATGAAGCGTCGGTTCGCCATTTCTCGGTGAATACCGGAACCGGCCAGTGACGTTGCTCGGCCATCACCGTTTCGTAATCCCAATATGCTCCTTTTACCAGCCGAACCGTGATGGGCGTCCCGCGACGTTTGACCCAGTCCGAGAGTTCATGCAGGTCACGCTCGGTGTCTTTCAGGTAGGCTTGCATCGCCAGGCCGATATCCGGCCAGTCCGCGAACTCCGGCTCGCTGAGGACTTCACGGAAAAGGGCGAGCGTGACATCCTTGTACGCATATTGCTCCATGTCGAGGTTGATGTGGGCGCCCTGTTGACGGGCCTGCCGCAGAATCTCGCGCAGCCGTGCGCCGACACCTCGTATCGCTCCTGGCTCATCAATCGGATCGAAAAGGCTGAACAGCGCGGAGACTTTGATCGATAGATTCAGACGAGGCACCCATCCGTAGGATGCCTGTTCCAAACGGTCCTTCCGCGGCCATTGTCGAGTTTCCGGACCAAGCCGCTCCAAAAGGGCAAGGTATTCATCTCGATAGAGATCCGCTTCCTTTTCAGTGACGGTTGCCTCACCCAGCACGTCAAGGGTGAATGCGAAACCTTGATCCCATTGCCTTCGCAATCGCTTGGCAATCCGATCGAGTGACGAACCGGCAACGAATTGCCGAGCCATGCGAGTCGTTCCCGCTTGGATCATTCGCCCAACGAGATTTCTGGTCGGTGACGTTGGAGAGGCCAGATTCGCCGCGACTCGAATCGGAGCCGGGAAGTTACCTACCTCGTGTTGGAAATACGAATGAAAGTGATCCGCGACTTCTTCTGCAGAAGTGAGGGTAGGAAGGACATCCACAAAGCGAAAGAGTTGCACTTTCGTCCGGTCGTCGGCCGATGCCCACTGTAAGAGCCAATCGTCCCACCAACGAGGAGACAACGGCCAAGGACGCCGTCGATCCGTCGACGCGGCAAGCTCGCGACCGATGCGTGTAATGAGTTCTTCAAGGTGGGGAGTAGAATCGACTCTGACAATCATGGCCGACCCTTTCCGGGAACGATCTCCTTGTCAGTGAGTGTCGAGATAACCTCCAAACCGTTCGGCAGGTAAATATCCGGGCGTCGTGACGATCAGTCGAACATCATCAGGGCGACGCTCGATAATCTCGATGGCTTCTTCCAATGCAGGCCGATCCGTCGACAAGAGAAAAGCGAGATCGGGCATCACTTGTCCGTCCGCTGTCCAATAATCGACCAATCCCGCGACTTCCTCAGACTCACCGACAAGATGATGTCGCGCATCGGCACCGTACTTCGCAATGAGATTCACTGCCTGATACAGTGACGAGGCCTCTACCTGAAACATACGCTCATTGATGCTTGGAGTTCGAATGGGATCATCAGGATCCTTGTAATAAGTCGACAATAAGTGGACTCCCCAAGCGACGGCGACTCTATGGGGATCAACGACCGAAAAGAGGGGAACTCCATCGCATTTTGATGAGTACCACGGCGTCATCGCGGCCAAGAGCTGGCTGAATGGGTTGGCTTTAGAGGAATGTGTGAGCAATAGCATGTATGGGAATCCCTTCCCCTTCGTGACGTCGAGAACGATGTCGCCGCGCAGCTTTCCCTTCGATTGATAATCAACGAAGATTTCTGGGTTGATGTTGGGGCTGGGGAATGCGAGAACCGCACCTTCAGGAAGCCGTTCGTTCAGATCACGAAGGACACTTGGTGTGACCGCATCATACCAATAGGTGACTTCCATTCCGAGCCGCTGTGCACGAGGCAGTCCAACGTTGTAATAACTCAATTCGTAGGGATGGATTTTCGCAATGTCCCATCCTCCCCAGGCCGGTCCCACGATGAATAAGAGAGGCCATGCGATCGCCGGGCGAGTGTTGAGGGCGATCCACCGAGCACCGATTGCTGCTAGACCTGCCCAAAAAACGAATGTCGGCAGAAAGAGCCTGACACCGTCATGTGCGGGGACATCGAGCATGCGAATCAAAGGCAACGTGAACGCATGCAGCACGAAGTACAAAGGAACCCAATCGATGTTCCATTGCGTGAACGCGCGCAGCGTCCCAAGCATCCCAAGTGCAAGAATTCCGAAAGGAATCGTGAGCGCCATCAAGACCCAGGCGTTGTGCCAGGGGAGCGAATAGACGTACTGCTTTCCCAGATAGAAAATGAGGATGTCGGGAAGATATCCTTCTCGCCGAAGATTGAGGTCAAAGTAACTCGACAGACTCCCCACCGGATCATGCCACCACGTGGGATTCAGTGCGATCACCAGCAAGGGAGCGATCGCCGCCGTCATCCACGGGAGTTCGAATCCAATCGGCCAATCTCTCGGCTTTAAACTCCGTCGATGCACGAACCAAACGACAGCGGGCCAAAGGAAGAGAAGCGAGAAAAGTTCCCGATGGGCCATTCCAAAGGAGACGATCGGTGTAGTCCCATTGGCCCCAAGATCGTCTCTCTTTCCGAGGAGCAGTGTCAGCGCGAGCGGCACAAGGGGGAGACAGAGAAGCAGAGACCAAAGAAGAGCGCGAAGAACCGTCCGCCGATTCCCGTAACGAACAACGTAGGCCGACATGGTGACGATGATTGGAATGATGATCATGTTGCCGCTAAATTTGACGAGGAAGAGACAGGATAAGAAAACGGCGAAGACCACCTGCCACCATCGGCTGCTTAGCGCAGGGAGCATCGCGAGCGCGGCCGCCGTCCAGAAGAGCATGATCGGGATATCTGTCCCCGCAATGTGAGAATCGCCGAAGACTCGAGGCGTCATCGCCAAAGCAAAGGCGGCGAAAACACCCGTGACGGTTCCATATCGTCGGCCGAGAAAATGGCAGACTAAGGCTGCCGTCAATGCCAGTTCAAATGAGGAAGCTAAACGTCGAGCAGAGAGGCTGTCGATGAATGCACCGGTAAGACCGTAGGTGATGAGATTCAGATAGCCCGCCATGGGCGGATGAAAGTTCGATCCGAGCTTGTTGTAGACGAAGTAGAAGTCGATCGAATCCGCGCTGAAAAGGTCCATCAATTCCGCGAACGATTGTGCTTGAGCGATTTCACCAAGCCATTGTTGAAGCCGAATCTGGCTGTACTCGTACGGCGGTTCGTCCCATGTCA
>JAIEPU010000101.1 GCA_019748235.1 bacterium | reverse complement strand
AGAAGGTTGTCGTCGAATGGCGGGATGAAACAGTAGGCTCGGCGAAAGAGGCCCAAGCCGCTCAGGCTGCTGAGCCATCGCTCCAAATCAAGCATGTGATCGCGGTCGGGAGCGGAAAAGGCGGAGTCGGCAAATCCACGATGGCCGCCTCGCTCGCGTACGGGCTGATGCACCGGGGGCATAAGGTCGGTTTGATGGATGCCGACGTGTATGGGCCCAGCATTCCGCACATGCTCGGCGTCCATGAAACGCCTCGAATCGCGAACAACAAATATCTCCCTCCGATCGTCGATACGATGCCGCTGATGTCGATGGGTTTTCTTGTCGCTCCAGAGCAGGCGGTCGTTTGGCGGGGGCCGATGCTGCACAAGGCGGTTGCGGACTTTCTCTTCCGCGTCGAATGGGGGGCTCTTGACTATTTGGTGGTCGATCTGCCACCGGGGACCGGTGACATCATCCTGTCTCTTTCTCAACAGATTCCGGTGTCGGGGGGTGTGATCGTTTGCACGCCACAAGAGGTCGCGCTGCTCGATGCGCGCAAGGCGCTCACGATGCTCGGCGCGGTGAAGATTCCCTGCCTCGGGATCATCGAGAATATGAGCTACTTCATCGATCCGAAATCGGGGAACAGGACCGATATTTTCGGTCACGGCGGCGCGGAGGAATGGGCTCGGCAAGCGGGGGTGCCATTCTTGGGGGCAGTTCCGCTTGATATGTCGATCCGCATCAACGGCGATGCCGGCCATGTGCGGGACAACTTCAAGCCGGGAAGCCCGTCACGCGAAATCCTGCTGGCACTAGCGGATAAATTGGTGGCGCAGGTGTCCGCGAATGCGGCGCCAGCCCTCCCCACGATCGAAATCATGGAGTAATCAGGGGTGAATTCGCACCCTCCATACGCAATAACGGCTCCCGTAATACATTCATGACACTTCCTCCCCGCGCGCGGCCCGCGGATCATATAAAGCCACCGACGCTGAAGATTGAAACTGCGGGTTTTGGGGCATATCACCAGTAGACGCGGAGGACGGCCTCCGTCAGCTACCATTGGGCCAGCTCCTTCCGACACCGAAAGATAGATCCCGATGAAGATGATCGAATGGTTGAATACCCGTTGGTTCCGTTTTGTTCACGGGAACAACCTCGTCTACAACACCTGCTGGGAAGATCCTCGGCTCGATCATGTGGCGCTGCAACTGACGCCGGATGACAATGTGCTCGTCATCACGAGCGCGGGGTGCAATGCCCTCGACTATGCTTTGAAGAGCCCCAATCACGTTTACGCCGTCGACATGAATCCCCGGCAAAACGCGCTGCTCGAATTGAAGAAGGCCGCGATTCGAACGCTTGACTACGAAACCTTCTTTCAAATGTTCGGCGAAGGGCGTCTTCCGTACACCGACCGCGTGTATGACGCCAAGCTGCGTGATGCGTTGCCGACAGACGCTCGCAAATATTGGGATCGTCACATTGGATTCTTCAAGGGAGGTCGCATCCGCCCCAGCTTCTACTTCTGCGGCACGTCGGGCCTCTTCGCTCGCACGATCAATTTCTATGTCGATCGGATCGCGAATATTCGCAACGAAGTGATGGACATCTTAAACGCGCCGTCGCTTGACGTTCAAAAGCAGATCTACGAAGAGAAGCTGCGCGAAAAGTTCTGGAAGCCTTACATCCGCTGGATGCTTCGCCGAGACGCGACCCTCGCGATCGTCGGCGTGCCGAAGCCACAGCGGGTGCAGGTCGAAAAAGACTACGAGGGAGGCATCGCGCGATTCGTGGAGGATTGCCTCGACGCGGTCTTCGCGAAACTTCCGCTCCAAGACAATTACTTCTGGCGCGTCTACATGACGGGGCGTTACACCCGCTCTTGCTGTCCCGAGTATTTGAAGGAAGAGAACTTTTACAAGTTCAAGGGAGGCCTCATCGATAAGGTGACGACACACACCGCATCGATCCTCGACTTCCTGAAGAAGCATAACGGCACCATCAGCCGCTATGTCCTCCTCGATCACATGGATTGGCTGAGCACCAATCACTTTCCCATTCTCGAACAAGAGTGGCAGGCGATTGTGGATCGAGCTGCGCCCGGCACGAAGGTCATTTATCGAAGCGGTGGCCTGAAGGCCGATTTCGTGGATCAGGCCAAAATCAGGCAGAACGGCAAAAACTGCAAGGTCGGGGATGTGCTTCACTATCATCCCGAACTCGCCAGCGAATTGCACGTGAAAGACCGCGTCCACACCTACGGCAGCTTCTATATCGCGGACCTCGCGTCGGCGTAGAGCATTCGTGGTCGTTCGCACGATCAGGGTCGCTGTTTTTGCAAGCTGGTTTCATGTAGTGCGGTGTCGGTGCTAAAAATAGGGGTGCCATGTCCCACGCTTGCGTGGGCATGAAGTTGCCGAACATGACTGTCTGATTGCTCAACAGATGGCAAGCGGACGTTGAAATGAACGCGGTTCGCACATGGCCACGACGAGCGTGGCCATGGCACACGAAACCTTTAGTCTTGGCAATGACAAAGCGGTAGGCTGAGTCGTCTCGACCCAGCAGATTCGCGAAGACAAAATGCTGGATCCAGAGGATTCAGCCTACAAAGGGCCAGACGTTCGAGTTCTGGTAAGCTGGGGCCACCCGAAATGCTGCAAACCCGATCGAGCAACATTGCAAATGGGTGACGACTCCCCGCACAGAGTCGACGGGAGATGTTCGATGGCGATGTCGCTCCTGCGTGAGCTAAAGGCGCTCTATCATCTGACCCTTTCCCCCATCAAGGGAAAGACACACGCCGAGCGACTCGAAAGCTTCTACCAGGGTCAGGCGGACGCGTACGATCAGTTCCGCAAGCATCTCCTCAAAGGACGCGAGGAAATGTACGCCGCGCTCCCCCTTCGTGAGGGAGATGTGATGATCGAAATGGGGGCCGGGACCGGCCATAACATCGAGTTCCTGGGGGACCGCGTCAGGCTTCCTAAGAAAATTTATCTCGTCGATCTGTCGAAGTCATTGCTCGAAGTGGCGGACAAGCGGATCAAGGATCGTGGTTGGGGCAATATTGAAACGCGGGAAGCGGATGCGACGACGTTCGTTCCTCCCGAAGGCTCCGTCGATGCGGTGACGTTCTCTTATTCGCTGACAATGATCCCTGACTGGTTCGCGGCCGTGGACCACGCCTATTCGCTACTCAAGCCGGGCGGCGTCATTGGCATCGTCGATTTTTACGTGGCCCGAAAGTACCCGGACGAGACGCGAAAGAAGCATGGCTGGCTGACGAGGACCTTTTGGCCGACATGGTTCAACCTCGACAATGTCTTTCCGAACCCGGATCACCTGCCGTATCTTTCGCGAAAGTTTCGAGTGGAGCACCTCGAAGAAAAGATGGCATGGATGAGGTATTTGCCTGGGACTCGCGTACCGTACTACATCCTGATCGGCCGAAAGCCGGAATAGTCATCGCCTATCCCCCGCAATACGCTAACGGAAGAGACAGATTCGCCTGTACTACGCCGTGAAAGAGGTTTTGATGACCACCCGACCGTCCGCCTATCAGGAACTCGGCGTTTCCGCAACCAAGACCGACGTGCATGCGGCGGTCGCGCAAACAGATCCGGGGCTCTTTCCCGGCGCGTTCTGTCGAATCGGTATCGATGTGCTCGCGGGGGATGCCGACTATTGCGCTGCCCTTCACTCCGACGATGCCGGCACGAAATCGCTGGCGGCGTATCTACTCTTTCGCGAGACCGGAGATCCCTCCGTCTTTCGGGGAATCGCGCAAGACGCGCTCGTCATGAATCTCGACGACCTCTTGTGCATTGGCGCGACCGATCGCTTTCTCCTGGGAAACACGATCAACAGAAACAGTTTCTTCATTCCAGGTTCCGTGATCGCGGAAGTGATCGCCGGATATGGGGAACTCATTGATATCCTTCGTCCGCTTGGGATTGATATTGTCGCCACCGGCGGGGAGACGGCGGACATGAACGACGCCGTCCGGACAATCATCGTCGGCGCGACGCTCGCCACTCGCCTTCGACGTGATCGCGTGATCGACAATGCCCGCATTCAGCCGGGAGACGTCATTGTCGG
>JAIEPU010000231.1 GCA_019748235.1 bacterium | reverse complement strand
GTGAAACCCTTCGTTCACTCCTTCAACGAACGAGAAGTTCCGCCCCGAGACGTCATTGGCGAACATGAACGTCGAGAACCGCGTGCTGTCTGTCCAAAACGCCATCAACATGATGTCGAGCATCAATCGAACATGCGTCGTGTAGTCGCCGTACTCGGCTTGCGGCCGCTTGAGCGCATCGTTCGGAACGACGGGGCGCCAGTTTCGATCCTCGGCTTTCGACGCCATCTCGATTCGCTTTTCGAGGGCGCGAACCGAATCGAGATATTCATCGAGCTTTTGTCGATCCGAACCTCCGAGCACATGTCTGAGCTGTTTGGCATCTTCATTGACGATGTCGAGCACACTCTGATCGCCGGGATCTCGGCCGAAGTTCGATGATCGGAACAGCCGGTCGAATGCTTGTTGCGGATCGATTTCCTTGGCGGCGGGAAGGGTCGGCGTCCGCCAGGAAACATGGCAGCCATATACCGTGCTGTATCCCATGTCGATCATGTTGTGTACGGGGTCGATCCCAAGTTCCATCGAAGAAAGGGGCGTGGTCTGACCAACGGCCTGGGCGGCGAATTGATCGAGGGAGATTCCCGCCTTAATTCCCTTACTGCTCGTTCTGACCGCGTTTTTGCCGGTGAGCCACGACGTTGTTTTCGCGTAGTGCCCGTCTCCGAACTGCCCCGCCGAATTTCGCATGTTCGAGACGACAACCACGTCATCCTTCAGCGCTTCCAGAGGTTCGAGGATGAATGAAAGTTTGAAATCCTTTCCAGTTCCCTGCGGAGTCCAAGCGGAGGGAAGAACCCCATTCGGCATGTACAGAATCGCCATTCGGACGGGGGGCTTCGCGGATTCTGAAGCCCGTGCCGATCGAGGAAGCATCCCCTCGAGAAAGGGAAGCCCGAGCGCGGCACCGACACCCTTGACCATGGTGCGTCGAGATATCGGTCCGTTCCATCGTCGTGTCATTATTTGTCCTTCTGTTGGCGCGGGGAGCCTTACTGCGAATTTCGCTTATGCTGAAACGGGTAGCTTTCGACGATCGAGTGAATCATTTCGTGCGACCGGTACTCCTGGGCGGCAAGCCGCTCCATCGTACCACGAACCGTGCACTCATCGTAGTATTCCACCGATCGACCCAGGGCGTAGATGAGCATTTTCTCAACAAATTGACGGATAAACATATCTTTGCGGGCAAGGAGGGCATCTTTGACCCCTTCTGGACCTTTTACCGTTGTGCCGTCGGGAAAAACGCACGTGTTATCAATGGCCAAACCATTATCCTGATCACGCCACGAGCCGATGCCGTCGTAATTCTCCAGCCCGAATCCGATTGGGTCCATTTTCGCATGGCAACTGGCGCAGGTCGGATCAAGACGATGCTTCTCCAGTCTTTGGCGAAGCGTCATCCCATCTTTCATCTGATCGTTCTGTGAAACTGGCTTGACGTTCGGAGGAGGCGGGGGAGGGGGCGTGCCGAGAATCTGCTCAAGAACCCACTTGCCCCGAATAATGGGACTGGTCCGAGTCGGATAAGAAGTCACGACCAGCGTGCTTCCCATTCCAAGCACACCTCCCCGGCGTCGATCGGGTAACGCAACTTTCCGAATCTCACCACCCTTGACATTGGGAATGCCGTAGTGATTCGCGAGACCTTCCGTGAGATAGGCGTAATTGCAATCGATCACGTCGACGATGGGCATGTTTTCGCGGAAGAGTGAATCGAAAAAGGTAAGTGATTCTCGGTACATGTCGTCCCGAACGCCGTTGAACCCGCCGAATCGGCGAATGTCCATTTCATGCGATCGCATGTCCCTAAATCCGAACCACTGCGACGCGAAATTACTCGACAGCGAGATGGATTTCGGATCGGCCAGCATTCGCTCGACCTGCACGCGCAGGACCTCGGGTTCGTGCAGCTTCCCTTGATCCGCGAAGTCGGTGAGTTCTTGATCGGGCATCGTGGACCAAAGAAAGTACGACAATCGGACCGCTAATTCGTGATCCGTGATCCGGTAAGGTTCCGTTGAGTTCTCCGCGGCCTGATTCTTCTCGATGCGAAATAAAAAGTAGGGAGAGAGCAAAACAGATTGCGCGGCTACTTTGATGGCATCGTCAAATGATTGCTTTCGCGCGATACAGCCTTCCACGACTTTGACGCGAGCATTGATCTCTTCGTCAGAGACGGGCCGGCGAAATGCTCGGGGGAGGAATTTTGAAAAGATCGCACGCGCCGCCTCGGAATCGCTGATGGAATTGGAAGGTCGTGCGACGAATAACTTCTGCTTCGCCTCGTCCTTCGCAAGGGCCTCGTTCAACACGCGCTTCGTCGTCTCGAGATACTTTTCCATCAACACAGGTGGGATGAACAGAGTGTCTCCCTGGTTATCGAAGCCGTTTCCCGCGGGATCGACAGGTAAATCACGAGCCGCTTCAACAGTGACTCCAAGAAGGTCGCGAAGGGTGTTCTCGTATTCGATTCGGTTTAATCGGCGCACGGTAACGCGGCCCGGCTCGTGCTCCGATTCACATTTCACAGATCGAAGGGAAGACTCAACCCAGTTCGCCAGAAGCTGGCGTTCGGCGTCGGAGGGGGCTTTCTCTGTCTTAGGAGGCATCGAAAGATCACGCGTGACCCGAATCACTTTGTTCCAGACCCGCCCGTCGTGATAGACATCGCTCTGCGATTGAACCTTTGATAGCGTCACACCACCACTCGGTTCCTCCGCTCCGTGGCAGTCGAGGCAGAACTTTTGGAGGACTCCTTGAACGGCTTCAGGCATCGCCCGTTCCGCGCTCGGTGAAGGTGCGGAAATGTTGTCCGTGGAGGAATCACCCCATACGGTCGAACCGGAAAGGATGAGCAGGGCAATGATCGTGCGGTCGACCGTCATAAGATTCCCGAAGCTGATCAGGCAGGGCGGTCTGATCGAAGTCATGTAGAAACTTGGCCGTGAGCCCTAACTGAGCTGCTCGATGCGTCTGGGGAACGCCAAGGGTGGAGTCGTATGGCGTACCTGGGGGTCAGTCCTAAGTCGTAGCAGCGTCGTAAGGTCGGTCATCGGCTTTCCGGATACTATACTCGGCTTATGAGTTCTCGGTTTTGAATAGGCGGTTCTCAAATCGAGATTTGACCGAGTAGGCAAACCGTTGTCTGGGTTAGAATTCGTAAGTCGTTTGGATTTTGAAGGTTAGGGGTGATCAATGCAGGTAATCATCACGGCGGTCGGGCCTGATAACCGAGGTCTCACCGATCCGATCATCCATCATGTGTCGGCGGCCGGAGCCAACATTGCCGAGATTCAGATGTATAACCATGACGAGGAAGCCCTCTTCGCCATGTATCTCCGTATCGATTGGCCAGGAACAGGGAGCGGGGGCTCGGTTGCCGATCTTCGCTCCGCCATGAAAGAAATCGGTGCCTCCAAGGGGCTTTCGATTCGAACCTGGAGCCGGGACGAGCAGAAGCGTCCTCCTCGGCTAGCCATTTGTACGACGTACCGGCCGGAACCTCCGACCGCTCTTCTCCGCGCCATTCGGGATGGTCGAATTCGGGCCAGCGCTGCCGTGATGATCGGTAATCGGAATGCCTGCCGCGGTATCGCCGAGCAATTCGATGTTCCGTGGGAAGGAATCGGAAATGCCGCTGGCGAACCCGACAACGACCGATTCGCAGCGATCATTGATGAGTACGAGGTCGATTACGTCATTCTCGCACGCTACATGCGTGTTCTCCCCGCTCGGCTTTGCTGGCAGTTTGCCGGCGGCCGAATCATCAATTTACATCACGGGCTACTTCCGCCGTTTCCCGGCCCCCGTCCGTATCACGATGCCTATCAGGGGAACATGCTCACCTACGGAGCGACCGCTCACTTCATCATTCCGGAACTGGATGAAGGTAATCAAATCATCCATCAATCCACCTTCACGGTCTCGCCCGGAACCTCGCTCGAGCAGATTCTTCAAATGGGACAGTCCGACAATGAGCCGAGCTGTCTCGTGGAGGGAGTCCGGCGGGTAGTCGACCGCGAAGTGACACTCCATTTTCATCGAGTGATCCGCACCTCGTAACATCCGGCAGGCGACTAACTCCG
>JAIEPU010000164.1 GCA_019748235.1 bacterium | reverse complement strand
TTGACGATGGCGTTTTGCTTCCCAGGTCAAGTTGCGGTCAACGATTTCGACGACGTCAAACTATTCACCCTGAAGAATAACAATGGAATGGTTGTCAAGATCACGAACTATGGCGCGATTATCACTTCTATCCTTGTGTCCGATCGAAAAGGTGACGTCACCGACGTCGCGCTTGGGTTTGATCGCCTCGAAGACTACATGAACAGCGTCGATCGACCCTATTTTGGAGCTATTGTCGGACGCTATGGCAATCGAATCGCCAAAGGAAAGTTCTCCCTCGACGGCCACGAATACAAGCTTGCGACCAACAACGGCGAGAACCACTTGCACGGTGGAGTTATCGGCTTCGATAAAGTTGTCTGGGATGCCAAGCCGATGTCTGGGGATCAGTGGAACGGCGTGGAAATGTCATATTTGGCTAAAGACAAAGAAGAAGGTTATCCTGGCAACTTGAAAATCAAGGTGACGTACAAGTTAAACGAAAAGAACGAACTATCGGTCGATTACGATGCGACGACGGACAAACCCACGCCGGTGAATTTGACACAACACACCTACTTCAACCTCAAAGGGGAAGGTGTCGGCGACATTCTCGACCACGAGTTGATGATTAATGCGGATCGGTATACCCCGGTCGATTCGACGCAAATACCGACGGGCCAGATCGCTGACGTCAAGGATACTCCACTCGATTTCACGAAACCCAAGACAATCGGTCGCGATGTCAAAAGCACGCATGAGCAGATTAAATTTGGAAATGGGTTTGATCACAATTTCGTGCTTAACCGGTCGAAAGAAACACCGATGGTATTGGCCGCCCGAGTTTATGAACCGTCCAGTGGGCGCGTCCTCGAGGTGGAAACGACGGAGCCTGGAGTGCAATTTTATTGTGGGAACTTTTTGGACGGCCGCTTGATTGGAAAGAGAGGAAAACCTTATCTGAATCGGGGTGGATTTTGTCTCGAAACCCAACACTTTCCCGATAGCCCAAATCACTCCGACTTTCCCACGACAATTCTGCGCCCAGGAGAGGAACTCAAATCACGCACCATATTCCGGTTTGCCACGAAGTAATGACTCTTCACGTTCAGTGCTGAATCTCCGGGCATGATGAGAATCGATGAACGAGGATCGCCTTCGTCAACGCAAGCAATGATCGCTACCCGTCAGCGGAAACGATCAAAGATCTACAGTGAAGTAGGATCTATCTCATCGTCACCCGATTGTTCGACAAAAGTCTCTAGTTGACACCGGAGAGAGTCGAGCAACTTAAAGAGAGTGAGAGTGGCCGTCCGAAAGCAGTTCTGCTGTTTGGCGGCTGCCTCTCCTTCGATGATCCCACACAAATTCGAGATCCCCATCGCCCCAAAGACGCTTACTAATCCTGCCAGGCCATGAACCTGAAATCCTAGAGCATCGTAATCTCGCTTCGCCGCACACTCCGCGATCTTTTCACGAATGCTCACTTCTCCTGATAAGTAGTTCCGCACCAGGGAGACGACAAAGTCAGGATCATTGTTAAATCGTCCGACAGCCCAAGCGAGGTCCGCCGGTCCGTCGATCACTCGAGTGGAAATGAGATGGTTATCAGCTGATCTTGACTCCCCCTGGGGATTCTTGCCCAGATGCCTATTGATTGTCTCATGCAAAAGATTCAACCTGAGCGGTTTAGTGAGATAGTCATTCATTCCGGCGGCCCGGCACCGTTCCTCGTCGCCTCTGAAGGCACTTGCGGTGAGAGCGACAATGGGGACGGGCGGAGTTTTGCATCCCCTCGATCGCCGTTCCACCTCGATGCTTCGGATGATGCGAGTGGTTTTATATCCATCGAGAATCGGAAGCTGGCAATCCATGAGAATCAAATCAAACCTGTTATCCCTAAAGAGTTCGATCGCTTGCGCGCCATTATGAGCGACTGTTATTTCAAAGCCAGAAGGCTTCAGAAGTTCCACGGCAACCTCAGCACCAATCTCGTTATCCTCGACAATAAGAATATGAAGTCCATTACTATTCATAATAGAATCATCCACCTCTAAAGAATGAATAGAACTCGTTGAGTGATCGATGCAGCCAATATCTGGTGTATTCGGTATACGTTCATTCGAAATCATCAGCGGGAGATCGATCCAAAATCGAGTTCCGACGCCCACCGTACTTTCGTAGTCGATAGTCCCGCCCATGATATCGATAAGCCTTTTGCTGATCGCTAGCCCGAGTCCGGAACCCCCAAAGTTGCGACTCGTCGATCGATCCGCCTGCATGAACGGAGAAAATAATTGGCCCTTCGCGTTCTCGGGAATTCCAATCCCGGAGTCGGCGACCTCGAATCGAATGTCCACGATGTCGGCGCTCTTATTTAACTTTTTTGCCGATAGGACAATGCCACCATGAAAGGTGAATTTGATCGCATTACTAATCAAGTTAACGATTGTTTGTCTAAGCCGAATCTCGTCGCCGAATACTTCGGTCGGAAGGTCAGATTCCGTCACGACGGTCAGATCAAGTCCTTTTGCCTTCGCTGATTCGCGAAAAAGCAGATCGACATCCGAAATCATTTCGTTTACAGAGAAAGGAGCGAAGTCGAGTTCCAATTTACCCGCCTCAATCTTCGTGAAATCGAGGATATCATTGATGGAAGAGAGAAGTAATTGGGCGGCCTTGCTGGCGGACTGTACAAATCCAGACTGTTGTTTGGTCAGGCGAGTCGTGGAGAGCAATTCAACCATTCCAATAACGCCGTGTAATGGAGAGCGGAGTTCGTGGCTCATCGCCGCAAGGAAGTAGGATTTCGCTCGATTCGCATCATCGGCTGCCTCGCGGGCCAGTAATAGTTCAACCTCACGTTGCTTTCGATCGGTAATATCACGCACAGCACCGACGAGTTCCCTCACTTCGCCGCTGTTCGGGCAATTAATCGATTGAGCATTCACCTCAATCCAGATGAGGGTGCCATCTTTTCGGCGAAATCTCAATTCGCGAGCGGTAGAACCAGGGTGATTCATAATATCAGCGATGAGATGCGATCCATAATCAACATCTACTGCCTCGAGAAAGCTTAATCCCTGTTGACCGATCATCTCATGCGGTTCATACCCGAGGACTGCTCGACATGAAGGTGAAGCATACAAGATGGTGGAATCTGGTGACAACATGAAAATGACGTCGCTTGAGTATTCCGCGATAAGTCTATACTTTGTCTCGCTCGCATTGAGTTTTATTTGAGATCTCTTAAGGTCATCAATATCAGTATAAGTTCCCGCCATGCGAACAGGGTGACCGTCTGGATCCCATTCGATGACCCGTCCAACATTACCCATCCATTTCCAGGCGCCAGACTTGGTTCGATAACGTGCTTCAACACGATAGACTTCGGTCATTCCTTGGACATGATCGATAAAGGATTGAAGAATATGGCGTTTATCTTCGGGATGAATTAGGTTAAACCATTGACTAGTGTCATTCGGAACCTCGTCAGCGGCATATCCTAAAAGGGCACGCGCCCGATCATCATAACGGCAGTCACTCGTCTTAAGGTTGATCTCCCATATCTCTGATTTACTGGCCGTCAGCGCCGCCCGAAGGCGTTCTTCGCTCAATTTCAACGCCGCTTCGGCTTCTCGCTCTTGGTCGATATTTCGATGTACACCGGCCATGCGGATCGCACGACCATTGCTGTCACGCTTATACACCCGACCTTGCACGATGAACCATTGCCATTTCCCCGATTTGTCCAAGATGCGGTGATCGGCCGAGTAAACGTCAGATTCGCCTTTCAGGTGGGCCCGCAACAGTGTCATGCAATTCGCGAGATCGTCCGGATGTAAAAGACGCTTGGCAAATCGCTCGATCGTCCCGGAATCTTCGAAATCAAATCCCAAATGCGCGGCCCACTGGGCATTCATTGTTAATTTCGAGGAGGATATGTCCCAATCCTGAGTCTTACCCACATTTCTGGTGTTTTATTGCGCGGCTCTGAGCATGAGAAGGAGTGATTCGATACCTCTCCAG
>JAIEPU010000208.1 GCA_019748235.1 bacterium | reverse complement strand
ATCGAATCAGTAACCGGAAGAGCGGAATGGTACGACGGCTGCTAATGACGAGTTCAATGCCTATCGTGGAATGCCATCTGAATTCCCCGTTGCGGATGCCTACCTCGACGTTCCTTCCCGTCGCGTTCGAGGTGGGCATCCGCCCCACCATTTTGGCACCTACCCGGATTCGGGCTAGCTACATTTCCGGGGACGCATCACTGCTTCATCTTCAGCCCGGAGTTGAATGACCCCGTGGAACGACAGACCAATCTCATACATCCCAAGCGGTATCGGCGAGCCTCCGATCACGCGAGCCTGAACGCAGGCAGATTGGGGTGAAATCCCCGCCAGGTGGGGGAAATAGATGGCCCATTCTTTTCCATAGAGCATTCCATTTCGAATGACGAGGCAACCCTTCGTTGACACATCGCGACAAAACACCGCAAATCGTTTATCAACCGCAGCCCGGCCGTCTGAATTAAGCGGCATCATATAGACGACATCTGAGAACGCATGCCGAACGTTTTTTTGATGTGGAATATAACTTCGGTCCAGAGCGACCCATTTATCCAGTCGCTCCACTTGTCGACGGAGAATTCGAAGTTTGATCTCAGTTAATTCCCGCTCCTCCGCCCGCTCCGTGGATAAGCTATTGACCGAGTTCCCCCATCTTCTAACGATGTATTCACTCTGTAATCCGCGATCTGGAACCTTTGGCTCCTCGTGCGATAATTCTTCAAACTCCCGATCACGTGCATCGCTGACATCCTCTCCGAATTTCTCCGCCAGGATTCTCTCGACGCATTTTGGCAACTCCGAAGTGATATTTTCTTTTCGGATATAGTCGACCGCCCCGATCCTGAAGCACTCGACCGCGGTATCTTCGTTTCCTTGACCAGTGAATATAACGACGGGGACCTCAGGAATGTGATCCATAAAATACTTTGTTAACTCCAATCCATTCATTCCGGGCATATGAATATCTGTTATCAATATTTTCGGTCGCTTGAAGGCCATTGCATTAATGACGGCCTCCGCGCAATCCAAGACCTCGACTTGCCATCCGTCGCGGTCGAGAAGTTCAGCCCCCATCGCTCGAAACAATGGGTCATCGTCCACAATCATGATTAAATTCTTCATTCGTCAGCTCCACGAGATCCAGGCGATCCCTCGCAGAACCCAAAATCACAACCGAATAATCCAAAAATGCGTCAATATAAATCGAAGGGATTTCATTTCCAATTCATTCGCTTGCGCAACAATCCGTTGCGGGGGGCAGATCGACGATTGTCACCAAGGCTCCGTAGTCGACATTGAGTGACAATCGATCAGGCATTTGAAGAGGGATCGCAAGACGCATCCCCGTCTCATGAATTGTCGTTGAGATTCCTGACGACTCCGCCAGTAGTCCGAGAAAATACAAATGGCAGAAGGGATCGATTAAGACATCCACGATCGATGATTTGGTTAGCGGCATGTCGAATACGACCGAGAGTCCGCGAACCTCCACGTTGATCTCAAAGCTTTTCTGTCGCGATTCTGGAACGATCAGAATTAAGCGAGCCAGAAAGGTGGCGATCGACATGGGGTCATAGTGAAAGGAGAGGGATTCCGAAGTCCGAATGCTCACCTTTTGATCGTTATCGATGGAAGCGATCGATAGCTCCCATAAGATGAGCGATTTCAACGTCTCCGCATGAAAGGCGATGCGATTCAGTCCGGGAAGCTCCGGTTGCTGGCCCTTTTCCGTAGTTGTCATTTGCCATTTATCGGAAGGTGCTTCGCTAATTATTTGATCGAGTTGGCGAATAGCCTGATTCAGTTGCATGTCAATCGTTCGGAATCGCGCCTCGGTGAGCGAATGAGAATTCTGATGAACGTTCGACACCGAACACGCCATCGCATAGGACTCCGCAATCATCACGGATTGCGGATATCGCTTCAAGCAGCGCGATAAGCAATAGGCCTCCCAACAGGTCGCGTGCAATTCCGCGAAACGATCGCTCGAAAACGTTTCGTCGCTGCGAATGGATTCGCCTGTTTCAAACAATTTCACTCGGATACGCGCTAGCGCATTCTTCAGCCTCACAAGCTGAATCACGTCGATTACTCCTGGACGACTGCGGGCAACAGAGTCGGGAATCGAGTCATCAGGCCTTTTCAGAAAAGAGCACCGGCCCGAAACCAGAACAGAACTGCATAGAAACAGTAAGAGCTGTGCAGGAATCGCGAGGTAGGAAATACCTACTTCTGGTGGGAAAAGTCCCTACGTGACATCAGGGCATTGGAGAAAGATTGATGATTCCATCGCGGATAGCGGTGTGGACAAGTTCGACCACGTTGTTGACGTCGAGTTTCTTCATGATTTGAAGACGCTGCTTTTCGACGGTCTTGACCGAGACATGAAGTTTCGCCGCAACTTCCTTCGTCGAATATCCTTCGGCGAATAGTTGAAGAACTTCCCGTTGACGGGTCGTCAACTGATCAATGGCGGTCTGCTTCCGAGTTCGGGTGCCTGTGGAATGCTCGATGACGGCTTGCGCCAACTCAGGTGTAATGAACTTATGCCCACGAAGAAGAGCGTTCACTGCGTCTTTCAGCTCTTTCGCACTCGCGGAAGTTGGAATATAACCATCCGCACCTGCTTCGAGCGCACGAAGCACGATTTTGTCTGTCTTGTGAACGGAAACAATCAGGATTTTGATCGAAGGGTCGGACTCTCGAATTCGACGTGCGGCCTCGATGCCATTCAATCGAGGCATCATCACGTCCAGCACAGCGATTGCGGGCTTCAGTGATTCGGCCAGTTTAATCGCGTCGATCCCATTATCTGCTTCCCCGACGATCTCTATCCCCGGTATCATGGACAAAAGCGCTCGAAGACCGGCACGAAGGAGTTCTTGGTCGTCACCAATAATGACGCGAATCGAAGCCATCTAATCAAAGCCTCGCATAAACGCCCGGGCGAAGCGCTGCTGATGAGAGGAAAGCGACGCAGAGTTCTACTTGCAATAGAAAGAATAGCGAGGCGAGTTGTTTTAGACAAGACGATCTTCTTCTCGACATAGATTAATTCATTGACGAGATGGGTCGCGAACCATACATGCCCTTTGCAACGCCATAATCGATACAATTCTAGTGCGAATTCATTCAACTCATCGACTTTAATAGTTCATTTATTTGACTGCTAAGAGTAGTGATATTACCAGACCATACACCACGATTAAAAGGATCCTTTCCATTCGCGAAGCAATTCACTTCTTCCACGAATGAGGTTCAACTCTCTTCACGATGAACAATCGCGATGCGAATGAGATGAGACATGAGGCAACAAAAACCAATCGACCCCTGCGAGCGAGCCATGAAGACCGATAACGGATTTATAACCGCCGCCATGTCGTTCGAAGATCTTGGAATTAACTCATCTGATCAGACTAACTTACCCGGGAATGATTTTCTGTCGAGTCAATCCACACAACTGACTTACAAACTCTCGCGCGCTATGTTGGACAATCCGAATTCTGCCACCCTTCTATCGGATTGCCTGGACATTATTCAACAGGACACGAAATGCACCAGCGTCAGCATCTGGTTTCTCGATGAAAAGAAAGCATCCATGTGCCCCGTTGCCTGCTCCGGTGATCCCCTCCTGACACCTCATATCACGTCACCTGACCCTCTGGAAAGCTGGAAGAATCGTGATCTCGAACTACTGCGAATTCCACTCCCGTCATCGTTAAATAAACGTGGGATCTTGGCTGCCCTCGCTCGTCGAGAAGATGCTGAGTCGATTCTGCATGTACTTAACTCCACGAAAGCAATACTCGCTGCCATTCTAGAGCTTCCACAGATCAGGCTGGCTTCGCAGGTGGACGAACAAGCAATTCAGGTTGCATTGGAAGTAGCACAAGAGGTGACCTGGGATTGGGACCTGAGTCTTACCCACATTTTTACATCGCATTGATCGATCGAATTTCTCAAGAGTAGGCTTTTAGCGAGAGCTTT
>JAIEPU010000274.1 GCA_019748235.1 bacterium | reverse complement strand
TCGGTCGATCCCCCGTCTCTCATCACGACCCCTCTCGCTTCGATGAGTTTAGATCAAGCGATCAAGTCACTCGCAACGGCGGAACTACGGTACAGCATCGCGGAAGCGGAACCTGTGCTCTTGAAAGCCCGCGTTGCCGCCGATTCCGCGAAATCGTTGGGACATGCGGAATTCAGTTCATTCGCAAAAACCGCCGCTAGGCTCGAACGCGAACTGTCTCTACTGAAGGCAAAAGCAGAACTTGCGGGAGCCGAGTTGAATCAAATGACGTCGGTCGTAAAGAATCGGGCCGACGCAGATAAACGGGTCAAATCCGCGCAAGATGCTCTCGCCAAATGTGAATCGGCTCCCGCCCCGATTGAAGACAACTACACACCTTTGGTCGGATCTCAGAAGTCGCCTGAGTCGAATGTCGAGGACGAGGCCTCTCGATCGAAACCCTTTCCCGCGACGAGCACGGGGCGACGCCGTGCCCTTGCGGATTGGATCACGCGAAAGGAAAATCCTCTCACCGCTCGTGTCGCCGTGAATCACATATGGGCTCGACACTTCGGTCTTCCCTTGGTCGAAACAGTCTTCGACTTCGGCCGAAAGGGAGCCCCTCCGTCTCATCCAGAACTTCTCGACTACCTAGCATCAGACCTGGTCGACAGCGGATGGGAAATGAAACACCTCCATCGCCAATTGGTCACCTCGCGACTCTATCAAACCTCCTCTTCAGAAAAGGGAGTTTCGGCAGGTACGAAACAGGCGGATCCAACGAACAAGTATTTTTGGCGAATGAACCCTCTTCGGATGGAATCGCAGGTGGTACGCGACGCCTCGCTCGCTCTGGCCGGTGTGCTGGATTTACAAATCAGCGGGCCGTCGGTCCCTCTTGCCGAGCAAGAACGATCACACCGACGGAGTCTTTATTTCGTCCATTCGCACAACGACCAGGATCCATTTTTAACCCTCTTTGACAACGCGAATGTGCTGCAATGCTATCGTCGATCAGAAAGCATCGTCCCCCAGCAAGCCCTGGCTCTCTCCAACAGCAAGTTATCCATTGATGCCGCCAAACAGATTGCCCTGCAATTCACCGACAATGAAGAAGATGATGAGTTCATCAGAGCTGCCTTTCGGCGAGTCCTCGCCACCTCTCCGACAGACGATGAAATCAAAGCCTGCATGAGTGCTGTTGATCAATATCGGCGCGCGTTGTCCGAGCTCGACCCTGAAATCGTCACACAAAGATCGAGAATCGGCATTATTCATTCGCTGATGAATCACAACGACTTCATCACCATCAGATAGGAGGGTTGCTTCTATGTTGTCGGATTTCCTTCAACCCTCGAAGTCTCTTCGATCGTCGCTGACTCGGCGTGCATTTCTTCAGCGCGGACTGGGGGGCATCGCTCTTGCGTCACTACTGGCGAGCGAGAAGCACACGCTCGCCCATTCGGAGCCTGATGGAAGGCCTCATTTTTCCCCCAAGGCAAAGAGTGTCATCTGGCTCTTCATGAATGGCGGCGTCAGTCATCTCGAAACATTCGATCCCAAACCGGAGCTCGATAAGTTTGCCGGGAAATCCATTGCGGATACACCTTACAAATCAGTGCAAGATCCCGAAAAACTGAAACTCGCGCGAGTCGTCGTTATTAACGACGCCAACGGCCAGCAACGAAACGTTCTCTATCCCACACAAGTCAAGTTTCAAAAGCGGGGAAATGCGGGAATCGATGTCAGCGATTTCTTTCCGCACGTCGGATCATGTGTCGACGACCTCGCGATCATTCGTTCGATGTATACGACCGATGACAACCATGGCGCGCAAACACAATTCCATTCCGGCAGACACATGCTCGATGGCGAGTTCCCGACGCTCGGTGCGTGGGTCCATTACGGGCTCGGTTCAATAAATGACGATCTACCACAATTCATCTCGATGGGAAATCGAGAGTATTGGAATAAGCGAGACGGTTTCTATCTCGGTCCCGCACACGACGCCGTGCCGATCCGAGTCGATCCGAAAGCCCCGCTCGACTTTGGTCGGCCGGAAGGGGACCCCAGCGACGACGAACAGAAGATCGACTTCCATCTCACCGATCGACTGAATCGGCTACGCTCGGAACAATACCCGGGAGATGAAGCGCTTGCCGCCCGTATCAAGGCCTATGAGCTCGCTTTTCGAATGCAGACTTCGGTGCCGGACGTTCTTCGTTTCTCCGAGGAGAATGAGGAAACGCAGCGGCTCTACGGAATCGATGAAAAGGAAACGCGCGACTTCGGGATGCAACTTCTCGCCGCTCGTCGACTCGTGGAACGAGGTGTCCGATTCATCCAAATCCAGCATGGGGCGGGAGGAGCAGGAGCTTGGGATGCTCATGGCGCGCTCAAGGCAAACCACACGAACAACTGTAAAGCGGTTGACAAACCAATCGCGGGGCTACTACAGGACCTCAAAAGGCGTGGATTGCTCGATGAGACGATTGTTGTCTTTGCCACTGAGTTCGGCAGAACTCCGGGTACCCAAGGTTCAGATGGTCGTGACCATCACATCTTTGGCTTCACCGTATGGATGGCAGGCGGTGGCTTGAAGAAGGGAATCGTTCATGGCGCGACGGATGAGATCGGCTTTCATGCGGTGGAAGATCGGCATTACGTTACCGATGTGCATGCGACGATCATGCATCAGCTTGGCCTCGATCCCCATCGCTTGGAAATCCCTGGTCATAAACGTCTCGAAATCGATTTTGGCCAGCCAATTCGGCAAATTATTGCATGATGCGTGAGAGCAATTCCCGTGTGCCAACATCATCAATAGTGCGATAATATTCCTAAAGGGCATCACTGCATCAGATGCTTAGATAGTTGATTCGAACTGTTTCGCGATTTCGATCTCCCATTAACGAAAGCGTCGCCATGAATTCGTTGCCGAATCATTTCGTGTGCAAGAACCGACGAATCGCTCTCATCAGTGCGTTCTTTTTCGCTGCACTTCCGGCGGTGGCCGAACATCGGATCATCCTTCAGGGAAACGACAAGCTCGCTTCGCTCTCCGCCGACGGCAAGACGGAATGGGAGATCCCCTGGAGCGGAATTCACGACATTCATGTGATGGAAAACGGCAATATCTTCCTCCAGCAGGGAGCCAACAAAGTCGTCGAGCTCGATGGGAAGACGCACAAGGTGATTTGGAAATATGACTCTGCGCGATCCAATGGTAACTCGGGAACACCGGTCGAAGTTCATGCTCTTCAACCGCTACCCAATGGCAACATTATGATTGCTGAGAGCGGACCCGCACGAATCATCGAAGTCGATCGTGAAGGAAAGATCGTTCATCAGATGAAGCTCAAAGTGAACCATCCTCATCCTCACACCGATACCAGGCTCGCTCGTAAGCTTTCGAACGGTCACTACCTCGTTTGTCATGAGGGAGACGGTTTTGTTCGGGAATATGACGCCGATGGAAAGGTCGTCTGGGAATTCGAGGTTCCTCTGTTCGGACATGTGAAGAAAGAGGGACACGGGCCGGAAGCCTACGGCAACAAGTGCTTCGCCGCCGTCAGACTCGCGAATGGCAATACGCTGATCACTACGGGGAACGGACATGGTGTCATCGAGGTGACACCCGACAAAAGTATTGTCTGGCAAATTGAGCAAAAGGATCTACCAGGAATCACCTTGGCATGGGTCACGACGATTGAAGTTCTTCCGAGCGGGAACTATGTGATCGGCAATTGCCATGCAGGTCCGGGCCAACCGCTAGTGGTAGAAATTGAGCCAAAATCAAAAAAGGTGGTTTGGAAGCTCGATCGATTCGATGACTTCGGAAATTCCGTATCGAACTCACAAGTGCTGGAAGCGGGCCCAGGCGTTATTCGGTG
>JAIEPU010000099.1 GCA_019748235.1 bacterium | reverse complement strand
GAACGGAGACCCGACACCGACGAAGGTCTGCTTATCGACCATGTTCGCAAGCGCCTCGCCTCCCAACGCGAGAAGCCAATCCGCGAGATTCACCGAAGCATCGACCAAGAGATCGTTGCCCACGACGAACGCGAGTTGCCACTTCTTCACGACGAGATTTGCCGCTCCGAAGGTCAGGGCAGTAAGCGAACCACCCGTATCGACACCGAGGTATTCACCCTCAAGGAACGATCCGGTATAGCTCGGAATACCCAGCTCGTCGGTGGTCAGGTCCCACTTGGCGGCCTGGCTCATGACGACACCTACAGATGCAGCGATGCGAACGATTGCGTTCGCAACTTCGCGCGAGACCAAGATACCGCCGCGGTTGTCCTGCTCTTCGAGCAAGGCTTCGTTGGCTTTGGTATCGACCTGGAGCTTCAAAGCAGCGGCTTTCACTACCTCGGCGAAATCCTTTTTCTGCTTCTCGGTCAACCCGGTGCGATCATGACCGAAGACATTCCGCTCTGCGCGGAGCTTCTCCACGATCTCCTTAGTCTTTTGCGCGGTGAGGTCGCCGACGAATGGTGCAAGTTTCTCCTGCATCATCTGGTCGAAGACATTCCCCATCACTTCTTTCAGCTGTGTGAGTTGTTTCTCATCCATATAATTTATTTCCGCTGCGCCTGCTCTCTCGCGGTTTTGTTGAACCGCTCAAGTGCTCCGCTTGCGGAAGTAGCTATTGCCTGCAAGACCTCACGCGTAAATCGCCAGTCGTCAAAACCGGCGGTCGCTGATCCTGTAGGGGTCGACCTTTGTTGTGGGGCAGCCTCATCGAGCTGTTCCTCCCCCTCGCCACCCTGGAGCTGTAATTTCTCCAAGACGGCGGTACACGCTTTTAATGCGTCGATGGCTTGATTGATTCCGGCCTGTGCTTTCGCGGAAAGGGTCTGGCCGGAGACCTCTTTCTCTTCGTTTGCATCCGTTGTCTGTTCGGCTGATTTCTTCGGCACGCACACTAGAGCGCCGTTGCCGTCGCTCTGCATCGTTCCTTCGCTCCCGTCGATGGTGCACGGATCGCCCTCTTTGGGCGGTTCGGCTTTCTCTTCGATCTTGAGCCCCTTCATGGCGAGCATCGCCGTGTCGAGGCCAAGCTCTTTCACTTGAGAAAGCGAGAGCGCGTATGGATTCGCGGGAACCGGCACGAACGAGAATTCGAGCAGCTCCGCTTTCGTCACCGTGTTGCCCTGCATCTCGCCGACAATGAAGCCGACCGATGTCGTGCGCACAATGCCCGCGTCGTAGAGCTTGCGGACTTGCTGCGCGAACGGATTCGCATCCATCGGCGCAAACTTTCCTTCGGCGACAAGTCCACGCCTGCCGTTCCCGATGTCCTCGATGCCGATCTTGTCGCACACGCCGATCGGCAGCGCGTAATAGTCATGGCCCCACAAGACGATAGGGTTTTGCAGATAGTTATTGAGATCCCAGCCGTTCTGGTCGACTATCTCGCCCTGGCGATCGAGGTCTGCGGTCGAAATGACCACACGAAAGCGACCCGAATCCTCGGATGCCTTGGTCTTTGCGACAAACTCCGCGACCTCGGTCGTGGAAAGAGCCGCGACCAGTTTCGCTTTTGCTTCTTCGCTAAATTGTTTGAGTGCTTCGTTCATAATTTCTTTACTTTTTCTTTAACTTTTCTTGAGGATTTCTTTAGAAATCACTCGGTTGATAATTCCTCCGGTCGTACATAACACCGACAATCGGGATGGAGAGGCGGCGCACCGACATGGTCGTAAGAGATTTCGAGCGTCGACCCGTCGCTCCCTTGCACCGTGTCCCCCTTGTCGAAAAAGTTCTGGTCTATCGACACGACCTTGCCGTCGAGCGGACCGCATAGCGGGCAAACTCGCTCATCCTCGGCCGTGTACCAACGCATCGATTTGACGACTCCGGATTCTTTCCAGGTCTGTTTCGTGGAATCGTTAGCGATGCGGAACGATTCCGTGCGTGCGACCATTTCGGCTCGCGCGTCGTCGCTGTATTCGTAAATTTGCGAGACCAGATTCGTGAGCTCGCTGATAGATGCGCCTTGGCTGATACCTTCGTCGAGCTTGCTCTTGAGAAGCTCTAGTGTGGTCGCCGTATAGCTCTCGGCCATGAGCGAAATAGCTCGATCAAGAGCGCGTTTTACTGCTGGATTTGCGAGTATGTCGAAAGGCGCGATGCCGAGCGCTTCGGCCGCCGCCCTGCTCTCTTTGTCGTAGAGATCGGTAAGTATCGGAGAAGCGAAATCGATGGTGATAGCGACTTCGTCTTCGAGATTCATGAGTGTGCTCGAATCGACGCCCTTCGCACTCTTTACGCTCTTGATTGCCGCCGGAAGATTCTGCAAGACACGCTGCTTCTGCCCTTTGTTGACCTTGCGAATCGCAGTTATCACGAGCTTGATGTAGTTGTTTACGCGCAAAGCGAAGCCGCGATAAACGATCTCGTACTCTTCAGGAGTAAGATCGGTTATTTTCTTTTGAGCTATGGATTTCTGGCGTTCGCTTACTGTCTTGAGGTTCTCCATGACGCGCTCCGTGAATTCCTTCGACAGTTCCTTGCGCATCTTCGACGCGCGAGCGTACTTAACCGATGGCTTGCCCTTGCTTTTCGAGGTCGGCTTGCGCGACTTGGTCGGCTGCGGAGTAGGAGCACCGAGAGGAACCTCGCTGAACGGAATCATCACGTCGTCGCCGTTTTGAATCGGCTCGTAGCTGAAATACCGCTCGCGCTTTTCGTTCGGCGAAAGGATACCGCCCGATGCCTGCATCTCTTGAATCTTGAGTTCGGCGTTCTCCGGCACCGGGTCCTCGAATGACAAGTACAAATCCTCGCCGTAGCGCGGCACGAGAAATTCGTTGAGGTACGAAACGATAAGCTCCATCTTTGGCTTGATGGTGCGCAAAGCAAACACGTAATTTGTCGCCTCTGCGTTCGAGCGGTTCACGTCGTCCGTGATGCCGAGCACTGTGCGCGGCACGCGGAATCCAGCCAAGACGCGATCGCGCATCATGACCATGAGGTTTGCGAAATCCATGTCTTTTTGAGACTCGGATGCCTGCGTGTATTTCGTACCTTTCGGCAATACCAGCGTCTTATAGGCGCTGTCATAGCCTTTGTGGATCGCCTCGAAAGACTTCTTGATGAAATCGAGCTGTGCGCTCGTGCGCGCGTTCTCGCTCTCAAGCACTCCGCCGATGCGCGCGCCGTTCTGGAAGAAGCGGCGATTGAATTCCATCGCGTAGTTGTCCGCGTCTATCCAGCTCGCTATCGACTGAACCGTGCCGATGCCTTCCTCGGAATCGTTCGGGTCGGGATATTTGAGGTGGAGTATTTGGTACGGCTCGAATTCGTATTGCTTGCCCTTCTCCGTGTAAATGTATTTAGAAATGCGGTGAGGAAATTGCGCGCGATCGACGACAATACGCACACCCGAAGGATTGAGAATGTAGAGTGCCTTTGGTTTTCCGCCTTCGTTGTTCACCCCTTCGAGAAAGAGATAAACATTTCCCGCCAGCTCAAGATGCGCGCCGATGGTGTACTTGAGCTCGTAGCCCGTCTGGAATTCATTCACTCCATCCAAGAGGTCGAGAATCTCGTGCTCGAAAAGCTCTTCGTCGTCGCCATCCTTCCCGACCTTGTACAAACGCCATTGCATGTTGGCGATCTCTTCCGCGATCGCGCGGGTGCATGCGTATACCCAGCCGTGATAGATCGACATCGCCTTCGCCGCGGTGACGCGCTTGGTCGAAGACCAAAGAGTAAAAGGGTCATTGCCGAGATCGGCAATACCAAGTCCGGGCGTTGCGCCCTTCGTTAGTCTGTTG
>JAIEPU010000154.1 GCA_019748235.1 bacterium | reverse complement strand
CTTCAGGGGATGAGTGCGCCGGTGAAACCCGTTCGCTTCTTAAAGCCCGTCGGAGTGAACGAATAGCTAGTTGATTTGGCGGTGCCGCTCGATGGTTTCGATCATCCATTCTTCAAGTTCGATGGCGGATTGACGACACTCGAACAAGATGTCTGAGCGTTCGGCAATTTTTGCTTCGATCGATCGGCGGAGGTCTTCATTCATCGCGATTTCGACCGCTCGTTCGACGTAATCATCTTTCGATGAAACGACTCCGTCCAATACGCCAATCCGACTGTAACAGCCAAGCGTGTAGCGACCCTTGTTGAAACCCGTCGGCAGCGTGACCGTCACTTTATGGGCGGAAATGGAATCGTATGTCGTGTTCACCCCTCCAAAGTGGAGTGGATCGAGAATGACGTTGGCTTGGTGAAGCAAGCTGGCATACTCTTTCCCCGAGAGTTTAGGAATGAATCGCACCTTCGCGAACAGGGGACCAAGAGTCAGCCGCATCCGCTTTTGAAGACGTTGGTTTTCCTCTTCAAATTTCGACTCCGTGATCACAAGTTGTCCCTTGGGATCGCGTTCAAGGATGGCTTGGAGGACCGGATCGAAATCAGGATGGAACTTGCCAATCTGCTGAGCGCAGAGATAGATATTCGCATTCGCGTCGAGGGAAAGCTGCTCTCGATCGAGAAACGTTTCCGGCAACTTCATGCGTGTTTGGTACGACAGCATCGTTTTCAGTCGAACAAGTTTCTCCGTGTAGTTCGACTCGGCCGTCGATGTTTCAATCAATTCACTGGAAAGGTAGTAGTCGATGGATTGAATGCCGGACGTTACTTGTATCCCCCAGGAAGTGCACTGAAGCGGTGTCGGTCGCATGAAGGGGAGCAGGTAACTCGTCGCGCTGGTGCCAATTTCCCAGTGGTAAAGTAGATCGATTTCCGATTCGCGAAGTTTCTGGTGCATCTGCTGCAGGTTTTCGGGAACGATGAAGAAATCGACGTGTCGGGCGTCGATCATGCCGAGTAACTTTTTGAGCCCCACTTCCGAGCAAACCACGAGCGGTCGCCATAACTCTCTGTTGAAGTGTTGTAAGAGTCCCCCGATGGAACGCACGAATGCATATTCGTGCCCGGTGACCGAGACAAAACCGACGGTCGGCATCCCGCTTCGTTTCGAAGGGCGTTCGTAGTTGGTGAAACAGTTCTCGATCGACCGTGCAAATTTCTCTCGAATAGGGCGGTCGTTTCCGCCAAGGAATTGAAGAGCGAAACTGGGACGAAGATCTATCTCAAAGAGTTCGTCAGGAGTACGCGACAGGTTCACTTCAATTGCTTTGTCAAGGGCGGCATCGAGGGCCCATTTATATTTGACGATGTCACTCCCTGAATCAAATACCGTCGGGCAAATCGATGCGGAGCGGAGCTCGATCAACGGATCGCTCTGGCGAAACGAGGCAGCGGACAGGAATGCCGCCCGCGCATCTTCCCACTGGCACGATTGATCGAGCGCGACGGCCAAATTCTTCCACGACATGAAGGTGGGACGGATCGCGATGGAGCGTCGATAATGCTCGATGGCTCCCTGTTCATCGCGCATCCGGAAGAGAGCGCTGGCAAGATTATTTTCGGCATCCGCGAATTGGGGATTGAGACGGCAAGCCTCTTCGAAGTGCGGAATGGATTCAGGCTCTCGGCGAGCAAGGAAAAGAATCATCCCGAGATTGTTGTGCGCGGTCGCGAGGTTTGGATCGAGTTCGATCGCCTTGCGACATTCTCTCTCCGCGGCCGCGAACTCATGCCGGTGCGCGAGCGTGATTCCGAAATTGCTGTGAGCAGCCGCGTTTGCCGGATCGAGTTCAATCACGCGACGAAATGAGTCGGACGCACCTGCGTAATCCCCCATTTCTTTTAAGATCATGCCAAGGCTGTTGTGCGCCGAAAGAGATTTCGCATTGAGTCTCGTCGCCTCGACACAATGTTGACGTGCCTCTTCGTGTCGACCAAGGTCTCTGAGGGCGAGTCCCAAATTCGCATGTGCATCGCCCCAGCGAGGATTGAGTTGAATCGCTCGCTGATACGATCCAACAGATTGTTCCGGTTGGTGAGTCAGCCGGAGCATGTTGCCGAGGTTGTAATGCGCGTCGGCATAACGCGGTTGAAGCTCGACCGCCCGACGAAAGTGAGAGGCGGCCTCATCAAATTTGCCCTGGGCTTCGAGCACGAGGCCGAGATTATTGCGTGCCTCGGCGTGCTGAGGATTTTTCTGAGTCGCCTTTCTGAGGAACAAACCAGCGGAGCCATGCTGCCCGCGCTGGTACTGGATCGTTCCCATCAGATAAAGAGCATCAACGTTATCGGGATCATCCTTGAGCACGGCGCGGTAGAGAGGCTCCGCATCGTCGAGCTTTCCCTCTTGGTGAAGCCGTACTGCCGTCTTGAGTCGATCCATCAGCTTGACCATGATTCGCCTCCATGCCGAGTTGCAAGCTGAACCAAAATCTCGTTCCACTCGATGGCGGATTGTTCGTTACAGAAAAGAATTTCGTTCCGCTCGGCAATGGATCGTTCGATGGTCGCGCGATAATCCTGGTCCGTTGCGATCTTCACCGCACGATGAATATAGTCTTCCTTGGACGTGGCGATGCAGTCATTCAGTTGCATGGCCTGATAGCATCCGGCGGTGTAACGTCCACGTTGAAAAGGAGAGGGGAGGGTGACGACCGCTTTGCCGAGCCCCAGGGCATCGTACGTCGTGTTGACTCCACCAAACGTGATGGGATCAAGCAATACGTCAGCCGACTTGATCCATCGCCAGTAATCATTGCCGCGCTGTTGCGGGATGAACTGGATACGATCTGCAACGTCAGGAATCGACCAATTCCACCGCCCCCGCAGTCGACTTGTCAAACGTGGCACATTTCCTTCGGTCACGACAACAACTCCGTTCGGATCGTGTCGAAGAATTCCGGCGAGGACATCATCAAACTGCGGCACAAATTTCCCGAGCTGCTGCGGGCAGAAGTAGAGATTTCGATCGTTCACGAAGCTTTGTGTATCGATCTGTTCGATGGCCGGTCGTTCCTGCCAACTGAGAAGGGTGTCGAGCAGGATGAGTTGTTCGCTGTAATGCGATGAGGCATCGGTCCCCTCAATAAGTTTTGAGGAGATGTAAAAGTCTACCGTGGGAATGCCTGAGGTGACTTGGATACCCCACGAGGTGCATTGGACGGGTGCCAGTCTTTGTTGAGCGAGCAGGTATCCCAGCGAACTCGTTCCAATCTCGAAGTAGTAGAGGAGGTCGAGCCCCGTCTCTCGAATCGCTTGCCCCATTTGATCGATCGATGATGGTAGCCAAAGAAATTGAACCGAATCACCAAGCGATTGTTCGAGAGTCGGTTTCGAGGAGGGGAGAGCAATGACAATAGGTTCAATTCTGGATTGGTCGATTCGTTTGATGAGTCCGCCGATAGAGCGGAGGAACGCGCGATCGTTGCGAAGAGTGATAATTCCGACGCGTGGCCGTAGGTCGAATGATTTGTTCACGCAGTCATCGGCTAAGGGAAAATCGAGCGTCTCTGCAATTGTTTGGCCATAAAGCTGTTTGAGCGGAAGATCGTTCCGTCCGTGAAACTGCAAATTGAATGGAGGAACAACACCGAGTTGAACCCACTCCTCCGCGCGGTGAAATAGGTTCCCCTTCCTGCATTCGTCGAGGGTTATCGTCAGCTCTTGTCGATAGGCGTCGATCTCTTGCTCGGTTTCGAAGAGGGTAGGACACGATGAGGCGGCCCGTAATTTCGCGATCAAGGCGTCCCGGCTGTGCTGTCTCAGCGAGAGGTAAATTTTCCGCGCGCCATC
>JAIEPU010000056.1 GCA_019748235.1 bacterium | reverse complement strand
CAGCACGCCACTTTCAAAGCTTCGCGAGATGGCTCTCGCCCCGTGACATCAGGTTGTCACCATGACAGTGTAATCACGGTGAGGCGGGACTTTGTTTCAAGCGAAGTTCGATCTCCACACTCGCCTCCTTCCCAGCCACCACTTCGAGCATCGCCTGCCCTTCTCGTTGGTAAGGCTGGGTGATTGAACCGACGGCCGTGTACTTTCCAGGTGGGACTTTGTCGAAACGAAATTGCCCGCTGGCATCGGTGGTTGTTTCTCCCACTCCCGTCACCACCACCTTCACGCGAGCCGCTGGCTGCGAACCGACTTTTGCCACGCCGACGATAGCGCCCGTTTGTGGCTTCATCTCTTCCTTCGGCTTCGCTTCGGTGATTTCGATTTGACGGCGGATTTCGCGACCAAATCGGAGGACCGGCTCCGTTGCGGGAGGTTCAAGTTCAAACTTGATTCGTGGCCGACAAATCACGAAGAACTTCCCCGCCTTCAGCCCATCCGTCGGAAGTTCGACCGCCACCGGCTTCGCATCCCCATTGAATCGGACGGATCCATCCGCGGAAGCTCCGATGGGAACGATTGACTCGTCATCGTCTCTTTTGCCGTTCGTGTTTTTGTCGAGGTAGAATTCCACGGAATCGATCACTTCACCATCCCCATCCGCTGGCACGACCACTGCTCGAATCGGCTTTCCGAGCGAGATAGCAGCTCCCTCCGCGGGCTGATCAAGCCGAATAGGGGGCGCTTCGCGAAGGAAGTAAACATTCGAGGTGGCGACGAGCACCTGACTGGATAAGGCGAGTTCCGCTCGAATCGTCTGCCTCCCCATCTTCCAGGGCGCTTCGAGGTCAAGGGTGATATCGCTCATCACGTTGTGGAGGTAAATGGGGGATTCTTTCGCATCCTTCTCGAACACTAAACGGAGGGACAGAGAACGACCCATCACGTTGGCAATGGCGTTCTGTGGACCAAGCGAAGTTTCCCGCTGCGACACCACGCCAAGCCTTAACTGCGAATCGCGCGCGTTTTCCACGGCAATTCCATCCACCGCAAGCGTCACGGGAAGCGATTGGCGTTTCGTGTCGAACTGGTACAGCGCGTTGTTCGGGGGAGACACAATCCGAAGCGAGGGACGATTGATCCGACGTCCGGAGGGAGGGTCTAAGGTGATCGCGTAACGAAAAGCTCGCGGCACGCCGGCGACGGAAAGATTGGCAATGATCGGCTTCGGCGCATCTGACGGGATTGGAGCACGAAGAATCCCTTCAGCCGCGCCGTCGTCAATCTTTGCGACCGCATCTTCACGTCCCGCTGCCTCTCCAAACGAAAGAGAAAGTGGGATGGCTGCCGATGAATCGGCCGTTTCAATTCGCCGTACGCGAAAAACAGCCTCTCCTTGGTCCTTATCGATGGCAAGGTCAACATCGAACACGCGCTGCACATCCAGGACGTTGATCCGCACCTTACGTTCGTCGAGAAGAGAACTCTCCTTGAATAGTCGAATCGTAAATTCGAACCCCTCTTCATCGCTATCGATTTTCAGTTCATTTCGAGGATCGATTAACGTCAGGGGGTGCTCTCCAACGGCATTCTCCGGCAACTGAGCGAGAATCTTGATCGGCAGTGCATTGCCGCTACTGACTTCGACTCGAAGCGGCAGCGGAGCCGACGCATTTTTCTTGATCGCGATCTTCAGTGGCATTCGCTGATTCGGATAAACCTCGATCACGTCTGACTCGCCACCCCGCTCTGCCCAAGAGAGAACGAGTTCCGCCGGCTTAACCTCAGGCGTCGCAAACTTCACGCTCAGTTTCAACCACTCGACCGAACCGTCTTCCCTTTCAATCCAAGCACGGAATCGTGGAGCGTTGTAGTTATCGCCGACCCGAACGAGCTCTATCGGTAAAAGCCACGGCTTACCGCCAAGATCGGAGGGGACATCGACCTCCAACCGTCCGTCATTTCCTTTCCGCTTCGCCGCCGTCACCGTCAGTCGATCCTTGTCTCCAAACCAATCGAAAATGAGTCTCTTCGCTGGATTTGCCGAGTCCTGCGGAACTTCGATCGATAGAGTCTGTGCCAGCGTTCCGGTTGCTGGCACGTGGAGCTCATCACTTCCGTCGACCTGAACATAACGGGGCGGAATTCCCTCTCGGTACGTCGGCTCCGCTTTACGCAACTCGTCGACGGCCAAAGATACCGAGGGCCTGTACCATCCCTTGGGGACATTGGCATCATCCGCCATGAGTCGACTGACTTCCCAGCGGAGCCAGGCGTTCGAATACTGACGATCGATTTGCTCAAAGAACGCGTCATCAGAAGCCGCTTCTGATCCTGCCGGTGCCCGCAAGGGTGCCAAAAGACGACAATGGATCTCAGCATTCCAGATCTTCGAAGGTGACGAGTCGCCGATCTCCTTATTGATGGGCTCGGCGACGGCTTGCAACATAATCTCATGCACCCGCTCCCCCGCCGCCGCTCGCATCGCGCGTGCCGTAGGGTCCTTCAACATCGTTTCTGTATTAAGATCGCTTCCCTGCAGCGGACCAAGTTTGGATAGATCCGTTTTCAACTCATTTGAACCACCAAGCAACGACATTAACCCCACCAAGGGATAGAGATTAGCTGGTCCCACGATCGGGTCGGCCGCCTTTGCCCGCGCATCGTAGGTGAATGGAGTTTCTTCCTTATAACTCAGCAACCACTTGAGGAGTTGTTCACGACGAGGGGCTGGTAAAAAGACAAGTTCAAGCGACGCGCGAGTCTGTCGCCAACTCGTTCGCTGCCACGAGCGTTCCGCATAGTCCAGTGCTTTACTCTCAAGCCGCGAGCATTGATTTGCCAATGCTTCGATTTGACTGACGGCGTTCCCCGCGGAGAGATCGATGCTTTTCACATCGCTCAATACCTTTTCCAGCAGCCTGACGTCCTCCGCCCGTCCCTCACGATCCGCAAGATCTTCGCCGAGCCAACGAATGTAGAAGACCGCGTTACCTACTGTTTGTTCGATGGTTCGAAGCGCGGTATCGAGCTGCTTCGTCAGCCGTTCCACATTCTCGTACTGGGCGTTTGCCTGCTGCAATTGCTGACGAGCCGCGCTGGTCCGGCGCAGAAAAAGATTTCTCTCTCCCAGACGCCGATTCTGATCCGCCGCCCGAAGCTCCCCTTGGACTAGAGGAAGCAGTCTTGGATCGGCAAGACGCGCGGCACGCTCCGCCGTGGTTCGAACTTGAATTGCTAACGTCACCACGTCAGCATCAAGCCACTTTTCAGACTGTGTGAATTCCGAAGCGAGCATCGAGAGAAGTCGTGCCTCGGCCACAGGAAGTTTCGCGACCGGTTCACGATTCTTATCCGCGGCGTCCTCTCTCAATGTTTTAATCGTCGTGGCAGAGGCCGCGAGTGGGTCTTCCTTTACTTCGGGATTCAAAAATGCAAGAGACCAGTTCGGCTTGACTTCGGCGATGGAAAAAGGGCGAACAAGTGCTTTCGCCTCACGCACTAAACTTTCATCAATGATGCGTCCGACATCCGTAAGCTGCTTTGCCAGGAAAAACCGCTCAGCCCTGAGGATCGTTTGTTCAAACGCATGGATCTCATGAGGACGCCGCCGCAGAAACTCGGGCTTCGCGATAAGCTGATCGCGGAACCGCCAGAATGCCATGATCGCGTCGAGGAGTTGCTCATCGGTGATGATCGCCTGCGGATCACCGGGGGGAGCCGACATCGCTGCCAATACAGGTTTCGCCGACTCCTCTAATGTCTTCAGTCCCTTTCCCCATTCCTCAGGAACGGCCCCCTCAGCCGGCTTCTCTTTTGCCTCCGGCT
>JAIEPU010000039.1 GCA_019748235.1 bacterium | reverse complement strand
CTTTTGCGACCGATCTGGCCGATCCGCAAAATGTTCCCTATTACTTTATGGCGGGTCCCACCTGGCTGGCTCAGCTCAAGATGCTTTTCAAGTTCGTGGCCGACAGCGCGAAAGGCGCGAACAAGCCGTCGGTCGCGTTGGTCTATAGCGATACCGAATTCGGCCGGGATCCAATCGTTGGGGCACGCGAGTATGCCAAGACGATCGGCCTTCCCATCGTGTTGGAAGTCGTCACCAAGGCTGGTGCGGTGGACGTTTCGACCGAGGTCGCGCGTCTTCGCCGGGCCAAACCCGACTTCGTTGTCTTCCATGGTCATGTCCTTGCACCGATCCCTGAATTCATCAAACAGATGAGAGAATCGGGAATGACGTCGCGGACGTTGGGCACGAACTGGAGCATGGACAAGCTCAATGTGGATGCGATGGGCGACGCGGCCGACGGCTGGACCGGCATCATGCCGCATGTTTACAGCTATGAGACCAAGGACGCACCGATGATCGCGGAATTGACCGCATACGCTCGCAAGCATCGTCCGGATGTTGGCTACCTCTCGATGTTCTATGTCTACTCGTGGTTTGTCGGCTCGATCTTCGCGGAGGTCCTCGATCGGTGCATCAAAAGCGGTAAGCCGCTTGATGGAGCCAACATGAAGGCGGCGCTGGAGTCGATCGAGAAGTGGGATAGCGGTGGCTTTGTCGGTCTGCCGATCTCCATGAAGGATCATCAGACCGGCCTCGGTCGTGTCTATCAGTACGACAAGGCATCGAAGCTGCTGAAGCCGATCAGCGATTGGCTCAGCATCACCTGACCGGCTGCCAAAGAGGCGTAAGATTGTGAGCGAAGGCAACGTTCCCGCAGGCAAGGATGATTCTCGGCCGCCAATTTTGGCGGTCGAAAACATCGAGGTCGTGTATCATCACAGCATTCAGGCACTCCGGGGCCTATCACTAAGTGTCCCGGAGGGGGAGATCGTTGCTCTCCTGGGTAGCAATGGAGCCGGCAAGACGACGACGCTCAAGGCGATTTCGGGTATGCTGCCATTTGAAGTCGGCGATGTCCGTTCTGGCGTGATCCGATATGCGAACCGCTCTATCGCCGGTACGTTGCCCCATATGCTCGCTCGCAGTGGCATTGCGCATGTTCGCGAAGGGCGCCACGTATTCGAAGATTTGACGGTCGAAGAGAACCTGATTGCGGCGACCAGCGCGCTCGAAGGCCGTGACGACAAACCGGATTTTGATCTGGTCTATGACTATTTCCCGAAGCTTCGCGATCGCCGCAGTCAGCGTTCCGGTTATCTGTCGGGCGGGGAACAGCAGATGCTGGCGATCGCGCGAGCACTCTTGGGCAAGCCGAGGCTGATGCTGCTTGACGAACCGTCGATGGGTCTTGCCCCGATCATTGTACAATCGCTGTTCGAGATCATCGCGAGAATTAATCGCGAGCAATCCGTCTCGATGTTGCTGGTTGAACAGAATGCCATGCTCGCGTTCGACATAGCCCACTACGGCTATATCATGGAGAACGGAAAGATTGTGATCGACGGATCGACCTAGAAGTTGAAGAACGATGCAGACGTGCAACGCTTCTACCTTGGTCGCGATGAAAATTCGGGCGGCGTGACAAGTTTTCGAAATATCAAACACTATAAGCGCAGGAAGCGGTGGTTATCTTGACTGAGGTGACAGATCTTAGCCCTCTTACGCTCTCCCAGCAGTTGCGGTACTGGGCCGCAAAGAGCCCGAACACCGATGCGTTGCGGCAGAAAGAGTACGGTATTTGGGCGCCGATTACGTGGGCCGAATACGAGCGTTGCGCGCGGCATTTCGGTATGGGATTGCTTTCCCTTGGGGTGCTGCCTGGCGCCCATTGTGCTATCCTCAGCGAGAACCGTAAGGAATGGGTGTTTTCCCAGCTCGGCGCGAATTCGATCGGCTGTGTCGTTGTTGGTCTTTATCCGACGTCGCCCGCACCCGAGATCGAGTATTTGATAGCCGCCGCGGACGTGGAGGTTATCGTTTGCGAGGATCAGGAGCAGCTCGATAAGGTCCTTGAAGTTCGCGAAAAATTGCCGCGGCTGAAGCACCTCATTGTTATCGATCCGCGTGGGCTTCGGAATTATGCGGTTCCCTCGCTCATGACGTTTGACGATATCATCGCATTAGGAAAGAGCCGGGAAACCCAGCTCGATCCAAAGGTGAGCGAACTAGTTGATCGGCAGTCGATGAACGACATCGCACTGATTATCTTTACGAGCGGCTCCACGGGGCGCCCTAAAGCTGCGATGATCAGCTACGGTAATATCGCATCCATGGCAGCAGGAACCGATAGCAGCTATCAATGCTCGCCGCGAGACTCGACTGTTTCCTATCTTCCCCTCTGTCATGCGGCAGAGCAGATTTATACGGTTTTTCTGCCGCTTCGATCCGGAATGGTGGTCAACTTCGCCGAAAGCTTGCGAACAATCCAAAGTGATCTTCGCGAAATCGGGCCGACCCTTTTTCTCGGCGTTCCCCGTATTTGGGAGAAGATGCACGCGTCGATCGCCATCAGCTTGAGAGAAGCTGGGGGAATACGTGCGTATCTGGCAGATCGTGCTTTAGCAGTGACGCTACCTTTGGTGGACAAACCAAGAGATGAGTGGTCGCTGGTTGAAAGGGTAAAGTTCACATTCTGGTACTACCTGCTCCTAAGATCGCTCACCAATTTCCTGGGTCTGCGTGAATGTCGGCATGCTTTGTCGGGAGCAGCTCCCATTTCCGCCGAATTGTTGCGTTTCTTTCGGGCGATCGGAGTGCCTATCCGGGAAGGCTATGGAATGACGGAAACCTCCGGGTTGATCGCAGTTCAACGCGACCTTCGCTCTCCTGTCGGTGTAGTCGGGGCGGCCATACCTGGCGTTGAAATCAGGTTGGGGGACGATGGCGAGTTGCTGGTCCGCGGCGGACCGGTATTTCAAGGCTACTATCGTAACGACGCAGCCACGAAGGAAATGATTGATTCAACTGGATGGCTCCATACTGGCGACCTCGCGAGGATGGTCGGTGGCGAGATCAAGATTGTCGATCGCAAGAAGGACGTCATGATCACTGCGGGCGGTAAGAATATTACTCCGAGCGAAGTCGAGAATACGATCAAGACGAGTCCCTATATCAAGGAAGTAATTGTAATTGCGGATGGGAGGCCCTTTGTTTCCGCTTTGGTGCAGATCGATTATCCATACGTGTCGGTCTGGGCGGATGAAAAGGGAATTGCGTTCACGAACTATCGCAATTTGGCCGAGAACGATCATGTCCGAAACTTGGTGCAATCGGAAGTCGACATTGCGAACGCAAGGATGCCGCAAGTTCAGCAGGTGAGAAAGTTTCACATTCTAACAAAAGAGCTTGACCACGATGACGGCGAAGTGACGGCGACACTGAAGGTGAAGCGCAAGGCGATCTTCGCGAAGTACGGAGATTTGATCGAGAACCTTTATGGCTCGAAGCAGGTTGCTGTCGGATCCCAATAGGATCATCAACTACACACTCCGGAGATAGGCGTAACTTTATAAGGTGTAGTTCGCGGCGCAGCGAAGTGAGAAAGTCAAGTCGGTGATCATTTATGAGGCCAGTCGGCCGCCGGATTTCTATCCGCGATGAACGGCAACGCGGCAGGCGACGTGCGTTGAGTCCCAGGCTGGGATTCCTCGATGAATCGCTTCAAGCTCAACAAAACCAACTCAATACGAAAGAGGATCGATGAAGGTTCTGGTGCCGGTCAAGCGTGTGGTTGACTACAACGTCAAGGTCCGCGTCAAGAGC
>JAIEPU010000255.1 GCA_019748235.1 bacterium | reverse complement strand
GTCACACGTTCCTCAGGGTGAGCCAGAACGAATTCGCCGGGCGAAAGCGATGGCCAAGCAAATGAACCTCGAAGGGTTTGGTGCCTGCACCAACACCGGCGATTGCTCGGCCGTTTGTCCAAAGTCGATCGGGCAAGAGCATATCAACATCTTGAATCGGGAATTCATTCGAGCTTCCGCCCGCGATACCGAAGGAAAAGCGAAGGCAGGGGGAGAGGGCTAACGCCCCATCAGAGTTCCCTGTTCCGCATCGGCTGGGTCGTTCCCCGACCCAGCATCTCACTCGATCTGCCCAGTCAAAACCAGTGTGATGCGAGTCGATTCCCTCTCCGCGCGTTACAATTGCCGCATGGATCCAAAACTCGAAGGCAAACTGATTGTCGCGATTTCTTCACGGGCTCTCTTCAATCTCGATGCCGCACATGAGGTGTTTGAGACCAGCGGCCTGGATGACTACCGTGCCCTCCAGGTAAAGCACGAGGATGAACTCCTCGAAAAGGGAACAGGCTTTCCCCTGGTTGAGGGGCTCCTCTCGATCAATAAGAGGGTTGGTCAAGAACTCGTCGAAGTGGTTCTCGTTTCCCGCAATGATGCCGATACCGGCCTTCGGGTGATGAACTCGGTCGAGAAGTACGATTTGCCTATTTCCCGCGCCGTTTTCACCGATGGACGCGCCCCCTACGGCTACTTGACACCTCTCTCGTGCCATCTCTTTCTCTCCGCCAATCCCGAGGACGTTTCGCAAGCGCTCAATAACGGCTTCGCGGCTGGACTTGTGTACAAGCCACCGTTCCCGGAGACGAATACCACCAACGATGAGGTTCGAATTGCCTTTGACGGTGATGCCGTCTTGTTTGCTCCCGAGCATGAAGAGATCTACCGTAAGCAGGGGCTCGAGGAGTTTCATAAGCAGGAGCGGGAATCTGCCGATGTCCCGATGAAACCGGGGCCATTCAAAGCCTTCGTCGAAGCGATTCACGGAATTCAAAAGAGGTTTGATCGGGATCAATGTCCAATTCGTACGGCCCTCGTCACGGCTCGCAGCGCGCCGGCGCATAAGCGAGCGATCAAGACGCTGCGGTCGTGGGACGTGCTGATCAACGAGTCATTCTTCATGGGAGGTGTCGGCAAGGATGGCGTGCTGAGCGTCTTTCGTCCTCATATCTTCTTCGACGATCAGACGAACTATTGTCAGGCGGCCGCCCCCAAGCTTCCGACGGCGCAGGTCCGCGCTCAGGAAGAGATTCAAAAGATATCGCTTCCCGTTTCCGCACCGGTAGGTGAGATGTTGGCGAACGGTCGGTCCCGCAAATCGTCGTCGAATGGAAAGTCGCGATCTAAACGGTCGGCAAACCAGAGCGCGGGTCGACGCCAGCGCCGGAAGAGAGCTTCACGCTGAGCGGAATGTAGTCCGTCTTCGCGGCGGAGAGGCGAGCAAGTCTGATGGCCGCGATAAATTCACGCATCGTCGTTTGAACTCCTCTGGTCCATGACGGCGATGTCCGCACCAGTCCCCATGCGATGCGCCAATTCTTGAGGGGCCAGAGAATGGCCATGAGCAATCCTTGGTCCTTCGCGATGCGAACCATTCCGTCTCGAAGCACTCGACCGTAGTTCGCGTGCGATCCTAATTGAACCTGTCTGTTGCCACCGGACGGTGAGACGAGGTGTTTCACGACCGCGCGATTGCCGTTACGGATGCGGTATCCCGCTTTTGTCAGCCGGCGAAAGAGCTCGGTTTCGTCTCCGTTATTGCAGATGTATGCGTTGAATCCACCGATGTCCCGAAGGACGCGCGTTCGAAAGGACATGTGGCAACCGCGGCCCGAGTGAATGTACTCTCCAGCCGGCTTGAAGGTATTCATGCGATTGAATTCAGGAGATCCCGGAACACAGCTCACGTGTCCCGCGACCGTCACGGTGTCTGGTTCGTCGTCGTAATAGCGAGCGTGCTCGGCCACGACGTCGCATTCGAGTTCGACATCGTCGTCAATGTAAAGAATGATGGTCGCGGGTTCGCTGAGCTCCATGCCGATGTTGCGAGCCGCCGAGATCGATCGATAGGCCGAGTACTTGTAAATCGTCCGCACACCGAGAGCGCGAAGTGGCTCGAGGACTGACCCGTCGACTCGTTCATCCCCCTGATCGATGACGACACACGTGCCGGGCAGTGTCGACTGTTGAGCAAGCTGCTCAATCGTCGATCGAAGAAGTCGCGCACGGTTGAAGGTGCCGATAACGATGGAGAGATCGTGACGAATCGAAGGCATTCATGATTACTCTTGGACCACGGGGTCGTCGGGCTGGATTTAACTGATATTTGGAGGTTCGGGTCAAGAGACTTTCGTGCTGACTTCGATTGATTGAATCTCTTTGCTGGTAATACCTTAGAACTCTGCGGATCCAGGGGTTCTGGGGAAGGGAATGGTGTCCCGAATATTACCCAGTCCCGTGGCGAATTGGATGGTACGTTCGAAGCCGAGTCCGAAACCAGCGTGCGGCGCAGTGCCAAATCGGCGGGTATCGAGGTACCAACTATAGTCTTCCGCGGAGAGGTTCATTTCGCGCAGGCGTTGTTCCAGCACGTCGAGCCGTTCTTCTCGCTGGCTCCCCCCGATGATTTCGCCAATCCTCGGAACGAGGACATCCATCGCGGCGACCGTCTTTTCGTCGTCGTTCAGTCGCATGTAGAACGCCTTGATGTCCTTCGGATAGTTCGTCAGGATGACGGGGCGCTTGACGTGCTCTTCGGTCAAATAGCGCTCGTGCTCGCTTTGAAGATCGCATCCCCACTTCACGGGGAACTCGAACGACCTTCCCGATTTAAGAAGGATGTCGATCGCTTCGGTGTAGGTCATCCGGACGAATTCGCTTTCGACAATGTGATTGAGCGTGTCGATCGCGGACTTTTCGATCCGATCGGCGAAGAACTTCATGTCGTCCGGGCAATGTTCGAGTACCGACTTGAAGATGTGCTTTAGAAATGACTCCGCCAAATCTTGATCGTCATTGATGTCGAAGAACGCGACCTCGGGTTCGATCATCCAGAACTCCGCGAGGTGCCGCGTCGTGTTCGAATTCTCGGCCCGGAACGTAGGACCGAAGGTGTAGACGCGCGAAAGGGCGAGAGCCGCGGTCTCGGCCGAGAGTTGCCCCGACACCGTCAAATGTGCCGTCTTTCCGAAGAAATCTTGCGTGAAGTCGATCGAGCCATCCTTGTGGCGCGGCGGCTTGTCGGGATCAAGCGTCGTCACGCGGAACATCGCCCCCGCCCCTTCGCAATCACTGGCCGTGATAATGGGAGTGTGCAGATAGAGGAAGTCACGCTGTTGAAAGAATTCGTGTACCGCGCGGGCCATCTCATTTCGAACGCGAAAGACCGCGCCAAAGGTGTTCGATCGGGATCGCAAGTGAGCGATCTCGCGAAGGAACTCCATCGTGTGCCCCTTCTTTTGCAACGGAAAGTCGGGCGCGAATCCGTAAACGTGGACGTCGCTGGCGCGTAGCTCGTACTTCTGCCCCTTCCCGGGTGAGTCAACAAGTTCTCCGGTGATCCGGACGCTCGTTCCTGTGGCGATGTGCTTGATCGTCGCTTCGTAATTCGGCAACGTCGCATCGCAGACCGCTTGAAGGTTCAGAATGGTGGTGCCGTCGTTCACTTCAACGAAGGAGAATCCCTTGCTGTGACGGGCCGTGCGGACCCATCCATTGGTCGTGACCTGGTCTCCCGCTTTCGGACGATTCAAAATTCCCTTGATCAGATCAGATTT
>JAIEPU010000087.1 GCA_019748235.1 bacterium | reverse complement strand
ACTTCCAGGACTACATCACCATCCCGGAGACGTCCTCGTTAGCGCTTCTCTCATGTGTCGGGATGATCGTTGGAGTTGGCGGGTATTTGAAGCGTCGGAAGTCGAGCGTCACCGCCTAATCCGCCATCGCATTCATGATTTGATAATTGAAGTCGGCCCTGACAGCTTAGTGTTGCTCAGGGCCAACTCATTTCTCGAGGTTCGAGTTCCGTATCGATCGTCCCGTTTGTGGCGAATGCCGAAAGTGCATGTTCGCCTAACGGGTAAATCCTGCGATACGATCGAGTCGGGTCAGTTCCAGCGGCGGTCGAAACAACGTCAAGAATGCACTGCGGAGCTTACCCATATGGGGTGTTTTGGCGTGTGCCTTTAGCGCTTGATCGTCCTTATACACTTCGAAGAAGACCACTTCCTCGGGATGTTTCGTCGATCGGTGGCAAACGTAGGCTAGCACTCCAGGCTCAGTCTCCTCGACGGCTTTACACATCTCTTCGAGCACTTTAATCGCCTCGGCTTCCTTTTCCATGTTCAGTTTGAACTTGGCGATCTGAGTGATGGGCTTCGCATCGTTCGTCGATTCATCGGCCGCCAAACTTCGGGTGAAACCCAGCGTGGCGACGGCAGCGCCGACAGTGATGAAATGCCGACGGTCGATCGATGCATTGTTTGCATTCATGAATGAACACCTTCATTGAGCGACGTGTGATTTCAATGAGCTGACATGCTGACCCATATCACCATAGAAATGAAATCGTCGCCACTATTTGTCGGTCGAATGGAGGAGATTGTCGGTCTCGTCGATCTTGAATCGCGTGGTGACGACAGAATGCTTTGCCTCGCCCGGTTGATACTTCAGGTACGTCGTTGCAACGATCGTTCCATCCGGAAGAAGTTCGACGCCAGGGTACCCGCAATCCCATTTCGCATAATTGTGCAGCAACTTGATTCGATACTGTCCCGGCTTTGAATTCTTGATGTCGTCATAGGTGCCGACCCACGCCACGAAATGCCCGCGCGTCGGACTATCGACCGCTTGATCTCGAAAGGCGATGACGAGCCGGCCGTCCGGCAATGTTACCCCCATATGCCGATCACCGGTGAGTCCCCAGGGCGTATCAATGGGTTTACTCCAGGTCTTTCCCTCGTCCGTGCTAAACATCACGAGGCTTCTCCCCTTGTGAGTATTTTCTCGCATCAGGCAGCAAAGTTCGTCCCCTTTGGGAGATCGAAACACGAACGGCTCACAAGGATTCTTTCCATCGACCTTTGCCACGATTCGAGGTTCGGACCACGTGAGGCCGCCATCACTCGTCCTCGTCTGCAAGACTTCAAGGGGTGCCTTATCCTTTCCACCAGGACCACGGTGAAATAGGCCAAGATATTCCCAATCTTTTAATCGAACGATGCTGCTAAAGGTCATGACGCAGCGGAATGCTTCTCCAAGTGGCGACTCTTCTCTCCAAGTCTTGCCGGCGTCCTCACTGACGATGCGTGGCATATCTGGTTGTGCCGAAAAGACCCAGATACGCTCTTTTCCGGACGGATCCACTAGCCGATAGATACTTGGGCAATTCTTGTGCTTGGTGAATCCCTTGGGGAGGATATCGTCGATGCGGGTCCACGTTTTCCCGCCATCTCCACTTCGCGCCATCGGGCCGGCAAATCCTCCATGACCGATGCTCCAAACCGCAAAGATCGTCTTGCCGTCGGGCAATAGAAGGGTAGTCGGATGGCCCTGGTAAACTTCTTTCGTCCCTGCCGCGATCACGACTTGCCGATGAAAATCACTCGAAAGGTCGACAAGTGGAAGCGTGGGAGAAGGTCCTCCCACGGCTTGGAACGTTCCAAGGATTAAACACGCGACGGCAGAGACGTGAATCTGCTTCATGGAACTCCCTCAACGACCACTAATGATCCTGTGGCGGCGCATCTTTAATCGCGGGCTTGATGAGAAGAACGAGTACGACGGAGAGCATTGCCACACATGAGAAGACACCGAATATAAGACCTAAGGGGACTTTCATATCGCGCAGCGTACCAAATCCCCAATCGGCAAATCCGCCACAACTAATGCTGACGAGGTTCATGATGCCAAAACCAGTGGCTCGTAGATTAGGTCGAACGAGCTGCGACAGAATGGGCATGTTGTTACAATCAAAAAATCCCCAGCCAACCCCGTAAATGATCAAGAATAAAATCGCAATCGAAATAGTAGTCGCATTCCCCACTCCAAAAATCGCGGGGACTATTAAGCACATCCCAATGGCGCTGACATAGATCCGTCCTCGAATGCTCCTTTGCATCCAAGAATCAGCCCATCGACCTCCTACGAGGACTCCGAGAAATGCTGCGGTGTTGTAGAAAAGTGTTGCGTAGACTCCGGCCGGGCCTTGGGCTAAATGAAATCTGTCTTTGAGAATGGCTGGCATCCAATCTCTCACAATCCAGCCGGCCAATGCTGGCAATGTGAAGTAGAGGACGAGCAAAATAAAAGACCGGTTTGTGAGAAGCTCTCGAAGGGAATGGAGGACCGAAGGCTGATTATTCTGAATTGCCGAGGTATCGGTCACATGCACGGCAAACGGCTTAGGTGCGTCTCGAAGGAGAAAGAATAGCGGGAAAGCATAGAGGATTCCAATTAGTCCAGAGATATCGAAGGCGGACCGCCAACCAAAATCAGGATTGTCGGCAACGTATCCAGTGAACCCACCTAGGATGACACCGACGTACATGCCCGTTTGATGAATGCCTACTGCTGTCGATCGGCTTTTTCCGATGTGATGATCCGCAATCAGGGCAAGCGCCGCCGGCATGTAAAACGCCTCGCTGATTCCCATCATCGTTCGCGTCCAAAGTAAGCTGTTAAAATCCGTCACTTGCCCGGTGGCCCACGTGACGGCGGACCAAGCAAATAGACTGAAGCAAACGACACCGCGACGACTGAAACGATCAGCAATGAGTCCACCGATAGGACTTAAGAACGCATAAACCCATTTGAACTGGCCTAGCATGTATCCCCAGTTCGCATCAACACCAATACTCGGAATGTCTTGCATGACCGAGTATTTCATCGACGCCATCATCTGCCGATCCATGTAGTTCAGCAGAGCGACGGGCCAAAGAAGCATGACGACCAGCCATGCGGTCGACAAGAATTTCGATGTGCGATCAGAAACTGGACCTAGCGAAGCCATGATGTGCGACCCTTTTGAGATGCAACGATTCTATGGTCCGGCAGCTCGGGTCCATATGGCCGGAGTGCGGATACCGGGAAAAACTTCGCCGGTCGGAACGATCCAAGCGTTTCGCCACAGAATGGGAGTCGTCGTCACGGTGGCGAAGGGGAGTTCACCCCGGTGTTCCCACCCGTGAGATGAATTGTTCCAAACAACGACTCGTCGTGAAAACCCTTTGTGAAGCTCATGCGATGTGTTCACTTGGGTTCCATCGTCCCCTCCAAGAATCGTGATGGTTCCATTTATCAAGGGGGCAGGGGAGGGAGCCGCCGCCAAAGGCGTCGGAAGATCAGGCATTCGTTCCCAACCCTTCGCAAGATCGAATCGATAGACATCTTTCAAATAATGGCGTGCTGGCTTCCCCTCTGAACTCTCGATCAAGTCCACCCCTCCGATGATCCAAAAACTCGTTTCGAAAGCTGCCGCGATGGCAAGCATTCGGGGAGGACCGGGCCACGATGGAAGTTCTTCCCACTTCGGCG
>JAIEPU010000100.1 GCA_019748235.1 bacterium | reverse complement strand
GCAACGATTTCAGGTGACGGAACACTTGCCATCCTGGGAGGGACTTCCACAATCGACAGCAACGTCACCGTCGGACTGTTTCGTTTAGTGGGAGGAACTCTCTCGGGTACAGGCAACCTCACGCCTACCAGCTTCTCCCTTGAGGGAGGCGTCCTCGATCGGGATCTGACGCTCACCACCGGCACCAGCAGTATTCAGAACGTCAATGTCTCAGCCGGACACACACTCACCAATGGTGTCAACTCCATCCTCACCGCACCGGCAGGGCCTGGAGAGCGGCAAGCCTTTGGGCTCGGGACGTTTAACAACGAGGGAACGTTCATCAAGAATGGGACCGCGCGCTCTTACATGAGCGTCACACATGCGAATAATGTCGGAGATGTCCAAGTTCAGCAAAGTGCGCTCCGCTTCGATCAAATCGGACAACACACTGGAACCTTCGAAATATCGAGCGGGGCACAACTCGAGTTTGCGGGAACGCAATCGCTCTCGTCAACGGCAACGATTTCAGGTGACGGAACACTTGCCATCCTGGGAGGGACTTCCACAATCGACAGCAACGTCACCGTCGGACTCCTCCGTTTGGTAGGAGGAACTCTTTCAGGGACAGGTAATTTAACCGCTACAAGCTATTCACTCGAAGCAGGTGTTCTCAATCGCGATCTCACGCTCAGCTCGGGTACCAGCAGCATTCAAAACGTCAACGTGTCAGCCGGCCACACGCTCACGAACGGCGTCAACTCTATCCTCACTGCGCCGGCAGGGCCGGGTGAACGACAAGCCTTCGGACTCGGGACGTTTAACAACGAAGGAACGTTCATCAAGACGGGATCCGCTCGTTCTTACATGAGCATCACGCATGCGAATAACCTGGGCGATGTGCAAGTCCAGCAAAGCCAATTGCGATTCGACCAAACCGGCGAGCACACGGGAACCTTTGAAGTATCGGCGGGAGCTCAAATCGAGTTCGGCGGGACACAGTTGCTGAATTCAACCGCGACGGTCAGCGGCGCTGGAACGATGGTGATTGTTGGAGGAAATGTGACGATCGACTCAGATGTGACTCTCTCATCCTTGCGAGTGATTGGAGGAGTCATGAAAGGAGATGGTATCATCAATGCGCCCACGTCGGTCGAGAATCTGTTATCGGGGATTTCGGCTGGCGACGGAGTCGGCACGTTGACACTGAACTCCGGCCTGACCTTGCAATCGGGAACGATTCTTTTCTGGGATCTTGGGGCCTTAGACACGGACCATCCCGGAGTCGACTGGGATCAGATCGTTATCAATGGGGGACAACTGAACCTTGGATCGTTCAATTTCATGAAGATTGGCCTACCGGGCAATGAATTCAGCCCTATCTCTGGCAATCCCTTTTGGGGAACGTCACACCGATGGGACGATATTGTGAACCTGACCGGTGGAGCGACAGGAATCGTGGGAGTTCCAAATTTCACTGTTGATAATACATCATGGTCACGCGCGGGATCATTCGCTGTTGAGCTTTCTAGTGACGGTCGCGGCCTCGACGTCGTTTGGACAGCCGTCCCCGAGTCATCGACTTTCTTACTCGCCGGTTTGGTCGTAATCGGGTTTATCATTTATCTCAAGGGATCAGGTTCCTTCAACATGATTGAATAACGGATTCTTCTCCACTCTAACCACCACACCGGTCGATGTCGTCACGTGAAGTATGCCTCGCGATCTCCAGTCATCTTCAGTCGCGCTCTCAGTCAAAATATAATACAGTAACTCTTGGTGACGATGTTCATCGCTCCTCTTCCGAGCCGACGTCAGCTTGAAATGATCCGATTCCAAACTGTTTGCAATTGACACTTCCACGAATGCGGTCCATGTAGAGTTATAACACTTCTCTTTTCGCAATAGGTAGAAGGAGGGATTCGATTTGCTTCCCTCTTTTGTAGTTTGAATTAACGACAGGAGACTCGATCTCGCTCGACAGGAGTTCGTTCGCACGATGCAATTTCCCCATGCGTGTTCGATCGAGGAAGTTTCGAAAACACTGGGGACGAATGCCGCGGTCGGACTTACGTATGAAGAGGCTGAGGAACGGGCAAAGCAGTTCGGATTGAATCAGCTCGATGAAGCTCCGCCTGTCCCTATCTGGAAACGTCTCGTTTCACAATTCACTGATATCGTCATCTGGATCCTCATTGCCGGGGCGGTGATTTCGGCCCTTCTCGGAGAATGGATCGATGCCATTGCCATCGGTGCGATCATTTTGCTGAACGGACTTATCAGCTTCTTCCAAGAGATGCGCGCGGAAGAATCTCTCGCCGCCCTGCGAAAACTATCAACACCTCATGCCAAAGTATTCCGCGATGGTTCCATTCGAAGCCTTCCCTCGCGAGAATTGGTGCCGGGGGACATCATTGAACTTGACGCCGGAGATCACGTCCCGGCCGACGCGAGGCTAACTCTCACCTATGGCATGACCGTTCAAGAGGCGGCACTCACCGGCGAATCCCTTCCTGTTCAAAAGTCGGCGGAGGCGATGCTCTCTGAAACGACGGGCGTCGGGGATCGCCAGAACATGGCGCACATGGCAACGATCGTTGCCGCCGGCAAAGGACGAGCCATCGTCACATCGACTGGGATGTCGACAGAACTCGGCAAGATCGCGGGGCTCCTCAAGCAACATCGGCCCGAACCAACCCCGCTTCAGCGTCGTCTGAGCGAGCTTGGAAGAATCTTGATCGTGGTTTGTCTCTCGATTGTTGCGGTCATTTTTGTCTTGCAGTTGCTACGCGGTGGGAATCTTGGGGAAGCATTTCTGATCGGCGTGAGTCTATCGGTGGCCGCGGTTCCTGAGGGACTTCCCGCCGTGGTGACTATATCTCTCGCTCTCGGCCTTCAGCGGATGGTGAAACGAAATGCGCTCGTGCGAAATCTGCCCAGTGTCGAAACCCTTGGAACGGTGACGGTCATCTGTTCCGATAAGACGGGAACGCTCACGAAGAACGAGATGACAGTCGAGCAAATTCGCACGAGTGACACCCCTTATCAAGTTACGGGAATCGGTTACTGGCCCGAGGGGAAATTTGTTCCGGCGACGAGTGATACATTTCCATTAGATTCCACCGCTTCCTCGGCATCACTTGATTTATTGTTAAAGATTGCGGCATGGTGTAATAACGCCCAAGCGGTCCCGCCGAAAGACGAACAGAGTGATTGGTCCATTCTTGGTGATCCGACTGAAGGTGCTCTGATCATTGCCGCAATGAAGCGAGGCGTTCCCCTCCGTTCCAATAGTGATCGAATCACGCTCGAGATTCCTTTCGATTCGACACGGAAGATGATGTCGATTGCTTTTGCATTGAAGGAACAAGGGACCGTCCTTTACACGAAGGGCGCGCCGGAAAGTGTGCTCGAACGTTGCCGATTCATTTTTGACCGTGGCATCGTTAATGAGCTCGACGCCGCTACACGCCATCGCATGCTTCAGGCGAATTCGGAAATGGCTCACCAAGCTCTGCGAGTGCTTGCAGTCGCCTACCGTGACAAGGTCGGCCACCTCGACCCAGAATCACTCGAGGAAGAGCTGGTATTCGTCGGCTTAGTCGGAATGATCGACCCGCCTCGCGAGGAGGCAAAACATGCGGTAGAGAAATGCATCTCGGCCGGGATTCGGCCCGTCATGATCACCGGAGATCATCTGGAAACAGCATCTGCGATCG
>JAIEPU010000223.1 GCA_019748235.1 bacterium | reverse complement strand
TCGAGTGGACGCCCGACGGACGGTCGATCCTCGTCGCGGTCGGGTGGCACGGCGCCGTCCAGATCGCACGCGTCGAATTGGTTAAGGTTCCCGAATTCGGAAGTGCCATGATGATCACGATCGCGGGCATCGCCTTCTTTCTCAAAAAGCTTCGACGTAGATTCAGCAATTCGTTCGCTCTCCATGCCATTCCCAAAAGAGATTATCTGTACGACTATTAAGTTGACGAATCTCTTAAGCCTCTGCGACACTCTTCCTGACTTTTGGCCTCGTAGTACTCACCTACGATGCCTTCCCGTCAACGACCTCAAGGATCTCCCGATATGTCGCATCTGGTGCCGGTCCCATTTCACAGCAGATTGTCGAAAGCATATTTCGTGAGCCCTAAACTCGCTCTTCTCGCCATAGCCGTTCTTTTGTCATTTCAATCATCGGCACAGGCATTGATCATCCAAGCCAAATATCAATCATCCATCACTTCCCTTTCGAATGCCGCGACGGTCGAGAACGCCATCCAATACGCCATTCAACAGTTTGAGGCAAAGTTTGCCGATCCGATCACCATCACGATTTTCTTCGGTGCGACGAATAGCTCCGGTGGATTTCTCGGTCAAAGCAACACCAGCAGGATTCTGGGAATTGGCTACAACCAAATTCATAACGCCATGATTGCTGATGAGAAAACCTCTTACGATGTCTCGGCAGTGGCGAGTTTGCCGGCAAATAGCCCGGTCGGAAGCGGGTTCTCGATCGCGCGAGCGGAAGCGCAGGCCCTTGGACTCGATTCCGCCAATGATCCGTTGAGTTCTGGGTTAGTGACTTTCAACCTCAGCTACTCTTACACATTCGACCCTAACAACAGAGCCGTCGCTGGTAAGTATGACTTCATCGGCGTCGCGGAGCATGAGATCTCAGAGATCATGGGACGAACGAGTGGAGTCGGTTCGACGAATAGTCCCTACGACCTGTTCCGATACACCGCTCCAGGCGTCCGAGGCCTTAATCCCACCGACACCAATGTTTATCTATCCGCCGATGCAGGGAACACGGCAATCAAATACTTCAACTCGAATTCGAACGGTGACTATGGAGACTGGGCCTCCGGTTATGGACCAGATTCGTTTAATGCATTCTCCAGTCCGGGAGTTGTGAACGGCCTCTCCACCGCGGATATTATCGCACTCGATCTATTGGGTTACGACGCCGTGCCGGAAGTCCCCACCGTGCTGCTTGTCGGAGTCGCGGCGGCATTGATGATGCTTGCTCGGCACCTACTACGTCGCCCTACGACTCGGTGACACGAGACCATTTCTACGTAACCAAACTAAGTTGTATCCAAATGCCCTCCGAATCCAAACCTTCGGAGCCAACACGAAACCATTAAGCAAATCTAATTTCAGGCATCACGAATACAGCTATTTCGAGGAGTCCCAGAATAAAGATAGATCTATTCATGGATAATTTAAACGCCTCGATCGGCTATCCAACGAATACGACATCTTCCAGGCTGTCATCATTATAGGCATCTGAGTTTGTAAGATGACCATCATATTGACCAATCTTATTCACCCTCTGTCCATTTCTAAAGACGATTTGCAGACCGTGCTCCACTTCCCAATCGCAATTGCATTCTACTGACACATAAATTGCTTTATCACCGTATGCACGACGAGTTACGATTACTTCGTTACCAATTCGCACATGGGGCCAAACTCCAGACGAGGTTTCGATCGACAGACACTCTGGACTATGCATTTCGCAACTGGCATTGCATTTCTGATAATAACGAAAGATATGCTCTTCTGATTCTTTCAGAGCATTTGGCGATAGCTGCAGAAAGTTAGAGATCGCAACATGGAATTCGTGCTGTCTGGAATCATCGTCATAACCTTCTACTAAAATTCGACAGACAGTTCCCAGCACCGGAACCATCATCGGTTTGCTGCAATACCAGCCGAAATCGTTGTCCTTCGTCACTTCTCCAAGGCCGAGAATCTCCATAGCCGACTCCACCGGGGCAACTGGTTCATCTGATGCTGCGATAAATGCGGATTGCGTATCTTTTGTGACGAGGGCGATTTACAGTGGTTTACCAAGTCCGAGCGAAACGGGATGGGGTAGCAACTGTAAAGTGGTAAGTCTTTGACCAACGATGTGAAATCCCCTCGACTGTTTAGTCGATGGGCGAGATTGAATCTTAAGCGGAGAGGGAGGGATTTGAACCCTCGAAAGGAGGTATTCCCCCTTTGCCGGTTTAGCAAACCGGTGCAATCGGCCACTCTGCCACCTCTCCCGGTGGATCGCAACATCCTATGAGTCGCGGTTTCTGCCGTCAATTTCGCATCGAAAGAGACTATACCGCGCTCTTGGTTCTCGCGGTCGGAAAGGAACTCATTTTCCCCCGAATTCCTGCCCAAAAGTGCGATCTTTGACACCGCCCGAGACTTATCCGTTCAGCTCTAAAGACTTGCGACCTCCTCCTCGGGTTCACGTCGCTAAGATTGCCAAGCGATAGACGCGGCAGTGGTGCGTAAATCCAATCGGGATTAGGTGTTCAGCCTGAGAATAGGGCTGGGATCCGATAGCAAATCCACCAATTGCCCAAACTGCTTGAGCCGATTGATCGGCGGTGATGTGCCGCAAAAGCGGAAGGTCGAAGACTTTGCCGCGCAGATGTTTTGAATCGCGAGATTGCCCCAGGCCGTCATCAAGAGCCAATGGAAGAGTGTGGATCAATCGCCGGCACGGAACCAGTTCCGTAAAAATGAAGAAGAAGAAAAGCACGTCGCGATGTCAGAGATCCACCGAGGGTTCGCGGGAGGCTGGAATCATGTCGCGCGTTTCCGCCGAACCGACCTCCGTTGGTTACTGCCTCCGAATCACGGTCTTCCTTTCCATCATCTATTTCTTCTCCGGCTTTCTATCTCCGTACCGCGATGCGGAAATCCATGCGGTAGTCGCAAACAACATACTCGATAGGCAGGGACTTTCCTTCGCCAGCGACCGCGCTCCCGACAGTTTTTCGTGGACACTTCGCTCGGGAGATCGTGAAGCTCCCGTGGACGTACAAGCGATCGACCCTTCAATTTCGGCTCTGATCACTTCGGGAGAACTGGTTCAAGGGAAGCCGGACTACTTGATTCAACCAACGATCGCCACCGGTCGGTGGGCGAACACATTTCTTCCCGGTCCCACCTTTTGGGGACTTCCTTTTTTTGCTATCGGCCGAATGCTTACTCCTCCCGAACAAAATGCACTCATGAATGCATTAGTTGGGAAAGGAACGGCCGCGCTCGCCGCCGCCCTCTCCGCTGCTTTTCTCTACCTGTCGCTTCGGCTCCTTTACGGGCATAGGGGAGCGAAGGGCATTGTTTTCTGTTATGCCTTTGGAACGTGTGTCTGGAGCGTCGCGAGCCAGCACCTCATGAGCCACGCGCCGAACCTCCTTTTTCTTAATGCCGGGATCTATGCGTACCTGAAAAGCCAAGAGCAGATTCGCGCCTCGGTCCTCGTGGGAATTCTTTGGGGATGCGCTGTCTGGTGCCGTGCGACGAGTGCCCTTGTGATCGTGC
>JAIEPU010000251.1 GCA_019748235.1 bacterium | reverse complement strand
TCGATCCGGTCGGTGTGAGCTCTCCGGTCTTCGGATCAATCTTGAAGACGAAGATATCGTTGCTGTCCTGGTTCGCGGCTAACAGATAAGTTCCGGTGGGGTCGATCCCGAAGTTACGAGGAACTTTTCCCCCCGTCTTCGTCTGCCCGAGTGACGTCAGCTTGCCGGTCTTTTGATCAATCGAGTACCCCGCGATGCTGTCATGTCCCAGATTCGAAACATACACGAACTTTCCACTCGGGTGGACTTGGACTTCGGCGGTGGTGTTGTCTTTGCCATCATAACCCTCGGGGAGGGTCGTGATTGTTTGAATCGGCGTCAAGACCCCTTCGGTGTCGGCATAGGTGAAAGCAGTTACCGCCGAGGAGAGTTCATTGTTCGTGTAGGCAAACTTTCCGTTCGGGTGGAATGCGAAGTGACGCGGCCCCCCTCCGGCGGGAACGGAGGCGAACGGTGGATTGTTCGGCGTCAGTTTTCCGGTCGCCGTGTCGATCTTGTAAACGAACACCTTATCGAGTCCCAAGTCCGCAGCCATCGCGTATCTGTTCGTCGGGTCAGGGAAAATTGAATGCGCGTGCGGCCCTTCCTGTCGTGCGGGGTTGGGTCCTTTCCCTTCATGTTGAATGAATGAGGAAAGAGGCATCAGCTTTCCATCAGCCGCCAAAGGAAATGCGCCGACACTACCTCCTCCGTAGTTTGCGATCATTGCCATCTTCCCCGTATGATCGACGGAAACGTGACAGGGAACTCCCCCGCCGGTCGCCTCTTGATTGAGGAGTTCGAGTGTGCGGTCCTTCCCCTCGATGGCGAATGCCGAGAGCCCGCCTGATTTCTTTCCATTCATCGTCTCGACTTCGCTCACCGCGTAAAGGAATTTGCCGCTCGGATGCAGGGCAAGAAACGAAGGATTGACGATCCCTTTCGTGACTCCCACGGGGGTTAGTGTCCCCTTCTCCATATCGAGTAGAAAGTGGTAGATTCCTTCACTACCCCGACCAGTGTAAGTGCCGACATAGACGTCAAACGCCTTCGGCGAATTCTCCCCCGACGCATCCATCGCGAAAGACATCAATCCAACCACAAGCGCACTCCCGAACCATCGCATGACGCGAGCCCCTTTCGACGGGTGAAATATGGACCAAGGAACGATGGAAACCATTGTCCCGGTGCCGATGATGACGAACATGAATCGGAAAGTCACGCGGCTAATTCTGAAGCATTAGTGGCCGTTCCACCACTCCTTGAGCCGATCATTCAGCTTGGTCACTTGTTCGGGCCGGTCCGAGGCCAGATTCGCCTTCTCGTGAGGATCGTCAGACAGGTTAAATAATTCGGGCTTTGAATTCGAATCTGCGGGGACGATGAGTTTCCAATCTCCTTCACGAACCCATCGATGCGTCAGGTTCAGGCCTGGATGACCAAGCTTCACACAGGTATGGACGAAAATTTCTCCAAAGACAGCATCCCGATCGATCGGCTTTGCTTCCTTGATGAAGGGCAAAAGATTGATTCCCTGCATGGATGGAGGAGGAGTCATTCCTGCCGCCGCCAGCATCGTGGGAGCTAGGTCGATCGTGGAGATTAGATCATTTCTCCTCGCCACCGGAATTTTTCCCGGCCATCGAAAAAGGATGGGGGTGCGAACGCCGCCGTCATAGGGAGATCGCTTGCTCTTCGGATCGAAGTGGTTCATCCCCTTTTTCGGTGGCTCCATCGATTGAATCCAGCCGTTATCGACCACGAACACGACGAGGGTGTTGCCACTCAAACCGCGTTTCTCCAGTGACCGAAGGAGTTCGCCGCACGTTTCATCGAACCATTCGCACATCGCGTAGTATCGGACGAGCGCGAGCGGACGACCCTCTTGTTTGTAATGGGCAAGCAAACGGTCCGGTGGATTGTGCGGCTCATGCGGCATCATCGGCGCATACCAGAGGAAGAACGGCTCCCCCTTGTGCCGGTCGAGAAACTCCTCGATCGGTTTCATCGTCGTCCGGCCAATGACGAGCCCGTCGTCGCCGTGACGTCCCTTTACCGTCATTCCCTCGGTAAAGCCGGCATTCACATAATGCCCTTCCCAGAACTTCCCTGTTTGAAGACTGACATATCCAAGCGAGGATAAAAGGCGCGGGAGAGCGGGTGCACGCCGCATAAAGGGATTCATCTCCGCACGGTTCACTCCCTCGGGGGGATCATTGCAACAGATTTGATGTTGATGCCCGTAAAGCCCGGTCAGCAATGTCGCCAGACTGGCGCGACATAGAGACGTCGGAACGTAACCGTTTGGAAAGAGAGTCGATTCCCCGGCAAGCTTGTCGAGGTTCGGCGTATGGACGATTTTGCTTCCCATGAATCCAAAATCGGTCCAACCCATGTCGTCCCCCACGATCATGACAATGTTGGGCCGCTCCGAGGCGATAACCGCGGTATTCCATAGCCACACGCTCGCAAAGAGTGTCAACAAAAGATGGTCTGATATTCGCTTCATGAGTTTGTCCTTCACTCGTTCTGGGCGAATTGAATGTTGATCAAGACTCGACACTATCGCCATTGACTTGGCAGAGAATCAACATTTTCGCGGCAAAGAATGGCAGACTTGGTTATTTTCTGAGCTGTCGGAGATTAAGAGAAAGGGTCGACTTCATGTCGCATGGCGGTTGGGTTCACACGATTCTAGGCTGTGCTCTATTTGGGCTAGTTCCTGTCATGGGCTGGGGCGATACGCCGAAGCCAGAGAAACTGAATGTTCTACTCATCGCGTCGGACGATCTGAACAATTCGCTAGGGTGCTATGGCGACCCGACGGTGAAAACGCCCAACATCGATCGACTCGCCGCGCGGGGCGTTCTCTTCGAACGTGCCTATTGTCAGTTCCCCCTTTGCAATCCGAGCCGTGCCTCGTTCCTGACTGGGCGTCGTCCCGATCACACCAAAGTGCTCGAAAACACGACCCACTTCCGCAAAGTCGATCCAAGCATCGTGACCTTGCCGCAGTTCTTCCGAAACAACGGATACTTCGTCGCGCGAGTCGGAAAGCTTTACCACTACGGCGTCCCACTGGGAATCGGTACCAGTGGACTGGACGATCCACCGTCATGGGAGAAATTCATCAATCCGATCGGCAAGGATCGTACCGAACTGGAGAAAGTCTTCACGCTGGTCAAGGGACAATACGGCGCGACGCTGAGTTGGCTTGCCTCAGAAGCGAAGGACCACGAATTAACAGACGGCATCGCGGCGGCCGAGGCATCGAAACTGATCGAGGAACATAAGAACGATCCCTTCTTCCTCGCGGTCGGATTCTATCGACCTCATACTCCCTACATCGCGCCTGATTCCTACTTCCCGGCCTATCCGGCAGAGTCCATTCCCATTGATCGGCCAGAACCGGAGGTCAATGCAAAGGTGCCACCGGTCGCCCTCCTTCAACATCCGGGGGAGGCGGATCTCTCTGAAGAAAACCATCGCAAGGCGGTGCAAGCGTACTACGCCTCGATCACATTCAT
>JAIEPU010000118.1 GCA_019748235.1 bacterium | reverse complement strand
GAGAGTGCCTACTACGAGTACATCTGCAAACGGGCGGGCATCACTGTCCAATACTGCGCAGAGCAATTTGACAATGACGGCAGTCCCGTCTCGACGATCGTCAAAGGTGTCAAACGCGCGATGGCCGGCGAGTACAGCCGGGAACTTTCAACAAAGGTTTTTGCCGGCCAGTGCCGCCTGATCGAACTGGGATTCAGACAGGGTGGAGCGCCAGGTTTTGGGTTGCGTCGCTGCCTGATCGATCAAGGCGCCACGGTGAAGAGGCGGCTCGCCCGCGGCGAGCACAAGAGTATTCAAACCGACCGTGTGATCTTAATCCCCGGACCCGACGAAGAAATCGAGATTGTGCGGTGGATCTACCGCTCTTTCACGATAGACGGAAAATCAGAACGCGAGATCGCGACCGAGCTCAACGAAAGGCGCATCCCCACCGATCTTGACCGCCCATGGACGCGCGCGACGGTCCATCAGGTTCTGATCAACGAAAAATACATCGGCAACAACGTCTGGAATCGAAGCTCATTCAAGCTCAAGAAGAAGCACGTACGCAACAGCCCGGACACTTGGCTCCGCGCCAAAGGCGTCTTCGAACCGATTGTCGATCATGATGTGTTCGAAGCAGCTCAGGCTGTCATCCGCGAACGATCCATTCGCCTTTCGAACGATGAGCTACTTGAGATCCTGCGCCGCTTGCTCCAGCGAAACGGCTATCTGTCAGGCCTGATCATCGACGAAGCTGATGCCACGCCGTCCAGCGGCGCCTATCAATCTCGATTTGGCAGTTTGCTGAGAGCGTATCAGTTGGTCGGGTTCACGCCGGACCGCGACTACAGATACATCGAGATCAACCGTGAACTTCGTAGAATGCACCCAGAGGTGGTTGCCGAGGTGATTGCTGGCGTAGAGCAGGCTGGCGGTACAGTCGAGCAAGACCAGACGACGGACGTGCTCACGATCAATGACGAGTTTACGTCGTCAATCGTCGTTGTTCGCTGCAAGGAAAGCGCGGCGGGATCGATGCGTTGGCACATTCGGCTTGATGCTGGGTTGATGACCGATCTCACGGTCGCCGTGCGCTTGGACCAGAACAACAAACACCCACTGGACTACTACTTGCTGCCGGCTCTTGACATGTCCCTGCCGAGGCTGCGCCTTGCCGAAAACAACGGCATTTCGATCGATAGCTATCGGTTCGAAAGTTTGGAAGCATTTTTCGATCTGGCCGCGCGCGTAAATCTTTCGGAGGTTGCCTGATGATTCAACACGATCAAGAAAAAATCGTCGAGGCGATTCCGATCGATCTGATTACCGTTATCAATCCAAGAGTTCGGAATCGTACGTCATTTAGAGACATCGTCGACAATATTTCTGAACTTGGCTTAAAGAAGCCGATCACAGTTTCGCGAAGAGATGGACCTGACGGACTGTGTTATGATCTGATCTGCGGGCAGGGCCGGCTCGAAGCGTATCGCTCGCTTGGTCAGACGACTATTCCGGCGATCGTTCGAGTGGCTGAGACGGAAGACTGTCTCATACAAAGTCTGGTCGAGAATTGCGCGCGGCGAAAACATGATCCCGTGAGCTTGCTACACGATATCGGATCTTTGAAGCAGCGTGGCTATGCGGACGCCCAGATCGCAAAAAAGACGGGCCTGACGGTCGCCTACGTGAAGTGTGTCATCCACCTGCTCGAAAAGGGCGAGCAGCGACTTCTGAGTGCGGTGGAAACGGGGAAAATTCCGATTACGGTCGCCATGGACATAGCTGACTCAGAAGACCTTGATGTTCAGACTGCTCTAAGGACGGCATATGAGAAAAACCTGCTCCGAGGGCGCAAGCTTATGAATGCCAAGCATCTCATTGAGCAGAGATTGAGAAGCGGTAAAGGGTCTTTCGCAAAGCGGAAGAGCGATACAACCACGACGCCGGACGCGGTCTATAGGGCTTATCGAGACGATGCCTACCGCAAGCAGATCTTGATCCAAAAGGCCGACGCGACCAATGGAAACTTGATGTTCGCGACCGAGGCGCTTCGTTCTTTGCTAGCCAACGAGAACTTCGTCACGCTGCTTCGGGCTGAAAAGCTCGACAACCTGCCACGGAATTTGGCGAACCGCATTCGTAATCCGGAAACGACCGCATCATGACGGCCGCATGTGAAACAAACCAAGTCAAGATGGCTTTCGAAGCGGAAAGCGTTCGTCTCCCGATCGCAGATATTCAGCCGCTGCGCATCGTGACGCCGTCGATGAAAGCCAGCCGGAAATACAATCAAATCAGCGTATCGATCGGGGAGGTCGGGCTTGTCGAGCCGCCGGTCGTGGCGCGAGATCGCGGAAGTAAGGGAAAATATCTGCTACTCGACGGCCATTTGCGGATCGAGATCTTGAAGGACTTGGGGGAAGTGGACGTCCTGTGCCTGATTTCAACAGACGACGAGGCGTTCACATACAACAAGCGGATAAGCCGCCTTGCGATCTTCCAAGAGCACAAGATGATCGTGAAAGCAATCGAGCGTGGCGTTTCCGAGCAGCGCCTCGCCAAGGCATTAGATGTCGATATTCCTTCGCTGAGAGCGAAAGCCAGATTGCTAGTCGGCATCTGTCCAGAGGTCGCGGATTTACTCAAGGACAAGCACATATCACTTCATGCGGTGACCATGCTGAAGCGAATGGTTCCATTGCGCCAGATCGAGGCCGCGGAGCTGATGATCGCCATGAACAAGTTCACCGGAAACTATGCCCGATCGCTTTTGGCGGCGACGCCTCGCACGCAGCTGACTGAACCGGAGAAGGTACGACAGGTAAAAGGGTTGACAGAGAAGCAGGTCGCCTTGATGCAGCGCGAATCCGCCAATCTCGATCGGCAGTTTAAACTGATCGAGAAATCCTACGGCACCGACCATCTCGATCTTGTGCTGGTCAACGGTTACATCGCCAAGCTTCTGGCCAATGCAAAGGTCGTCCGGTTCTTGGCGCAGCACTACGCCGATATCCTCGTCGAATTCCAGAAACTCGTCGAAGCGAAACCGGGTTCGGCCTGAAGCGGTTCAACGTGGAAATGATGGTGATGGGGACCCGGACCCAAAAGCGCGGGGACCACGGGAGACGCCGCACTAAGATGCGGATCGATCGTGGTGATGGGGATGGCGGCGAACCCGCTCGGAGCCCATCCTCGTCCGGCGGATTACATTCAATTTCCATGTACTACTGCATTCTTGCGCTAACCCATTTTAGCGCGAGGCCGTCGCCGGCATCAAAGTCCCATGATCACAGGACAACCGTTAATGTGGCTACACATCTTTACATTCTCAGATTGACACACTCCTCAGACGGCTAAACGACCGCGCATTTCGTTAGCGCCGCGGTTCGATTTGAAAAACCAAATAACTTCAACGAAACGGTCCTCTTAACCGTACAGTGGTTGGCACGTGACGTGCTTAACGACGAGCATGACACAGAGCGATCCAAGCA
>JAIEPU010000042.1 GCA_019748235.1 bacterium | reverse complement strand
CGAACGCCCCTTGAGCGTCAGACGCCCCAATCACTTGGCCAACATTGAGCCCTCCGCCGGCCAAAAGGGCGAAGTTGACCGGGGCCCAGTGGTCACGTCCCGCATTCGCATTAATCTTTGGGGTTCTGCCAAACTCGCCCCATACCACGACGAGAACGTCCTCGTTCAAACCTCGATCGTGAATGTCATTGATGAGCGCCGAGATCCCCGTGTCGAAAAGAGGTAATTGGCTCCGAAGATGGCCGAAATTGTTTCCGTGTGTGTCCCAGAAACCATAGGCCACGGAAACGAACCGAGCCCCTGCTTCGACCAGTCGCCGAGCCGCGAGCAACTGATCGTTCCATTGGGGCGCGCCATCGCCGAGATGAGTCGGCGATCCATGTCCGTATCGATCACGAATCGCCATGGGCTCTTTCGTGATGTCGAGTGCCTCGAGCAGTTTGTTCGACGTCAATACATTGAAAGCTCGTTCATAATTGACGTCCATCCCGTTCAGGCTTAGTCCATCAACCTCTTTGCGGAATTGATCGAGCGTTTGCCGAAGTTGCTGCCTATTCCCCAGTTGATCGATCGTCATCCCGTTCAGCTTCATGACGGCCAGGCTTTTGCCTTCGATCTTTACCCCATCCGACGCGCGTCCCAGATATCCGCTACCCGGCGTGTTGTACGGCCGATGCACCATCGTTGGAGCCAGGTCAACATACGCGGGCATTCGGGGGTCGGTCGTCCCTTGAATACGGGTTGTTACGCAACCGATGTTCGGAATGCGCTCGCGCAGGGATTGATCCATGGGAAAGCCGGTCATGTTCTGAAAACTGGAATGTTCGTCTCGGAAACCGACGAGCGATCGAATCAGCGCCACTCGATGCATCGTTTGGCTCATCCGAGGAAGAAGCTCGCCGATCTGCAAGCCTGGAACCGATGTCTGAATCGGCTTGAACTCGCCTCGAATTTCGGTGGGAGCGTTCGGCTTCATATCGAACGTATCGTGATGCGACAGTCCGCCGGCAAGATACACCATGATCACGGACTTCGGGCGAACGGCATTTACCGCTTCCGCTTGCAGGAGAGAGGGAAGACTCAGCCCACCCATCGCAAGGCTTCCAATCCGCATGAAGTTTCGGCGCGTGATGCCGGAACAATAACGATGCGGAGCCCCTGCGATCTCGATCATCTCGTTCTTCCCTGCCGGAACTTCGTTGCTCCTCACGAGACAATCCTGCGCTGCCCATCGATGACTGGCAGACCGATGCCCGTGGCAAAATCGATAATAGGGTCGCAAAACTGAGGGCATTTGGAAAGAAAGAAATTCCTTCCGACGCCTGTCAATGATCGAGTCGGCATGAATTATCCGAAATGGGCAAAAACGATACGGGCGATTCATCAAATCGAGCGGGAAGTACATTTGGGTGCACGATTCGCGTCGGTCTCACCGATACTGCAATCATCCCTGTACTTCCTCGCTCACGGGTCGCTATCACAACCTATCTCGACGAGAATTCGTGTCAGGTAATATCCGTCAGAATGTCGGAGAGCACGTCATCGTCGGGAGTCACATCATTTGCATCATCGACGATGAGCCAATCCTCGTCCGCTCCACCCAAGATGACGTCGATCGAATGATCATCCAACGCATTCTGACTATTGAATACGACACTTCCGTTCGCTCGGGGCGTGTTGTCCGTACCCAAGATATGCCCGACTCGGTTTGCCAACGGGCGTCCACTCGTCCACTCGGCTTGAACCAGTTGCCAACTGACTAGGTCAATGCCACGAGTCTTGCCGGCAATGATCATATCGGAGTCGGCATCGCCGTTGACAAAATCAGCGCCCGCGCCGGCGATAATGACATCATTTCCCACCCCTCCGCTGATGGTATCATTCGACCCACCGGCGAGAATCAGATCGTTGCCGTCATTCCCTTCGATCTGATCACCGACTCCTTCTGCTCCATCACTGACAATCGTGTCATCGCCCGACCCGCCGACAACGACGTCTGCAGATGTCCCCTCCGCACCGTCCGCGTAAATGGTGTCATCATGCGCGCCCCCCCATACGGTGTCGCTTCCATCGCCGCCGAATAAAGTGGCGTCCTTCGTCGTCAACCCGGTCGCGTCAATCTTGTCATTTCCGCTCCCCGTGTAAACGTGAAGACCGCCTGTGACACCGCTATAAATGACGGGCGTTGTGTTGACGTCGGTCCCGTTCTCTTTGTGGGTCGTCACACTGATCGTGGTTGCATCAATCTGGGTGAATGAATAGCTGTCGTCTCCCTCGGTTCCGCTAAAGACCAGGTCTTCAAGCCCCGTCTCTGAGTTGGTCATCAGGGCGACCGCCACGACATCGATCGATATCGAATGCTCATCGAGGAAGACTCCTCCCTTGGTAATGACCGCCGCACGGAAGGTGGTCCAGCCCAATTGGGTGAACGCGTGACTAATAGTCGTCCCATTTGGACCGACTACAAGCTGATCAAATTGTCCATCGTCGTTCCAATCGAAGATGAAGCCATACTGATCGCCAATTGAAGGAGTGACGTTCGCGGTCGTGAGCGTGAAGGATTCGTTTTGGAATCGAATCGCTTGAGCGGCACCGGCAACCAATAACTGCGGCTTTTCGCCGATCTTCGTGATCACGCTCGCCGATGCGGCCTCTCCCTCATCGTCGGTGAGGGTGACAACTACATCGAATTCTCCTTGGTCGCTATAGACGTGATCCCCGGTGAACGTTCGAAGAAGCGGATCGATCACGGCGATCGAGGTTGTGCCATCACCCCAATTGATCACAGCCTGATGCGTGTCCGACAAGGAGGGATCGATGAACGATCCGCTAATCGTCACCGCATTAAACGGCATCACCGGATTTACAAGTGGAGAACTGGTGACGAGTGACAGAATCGTCGGTGGAGCATTCTTGACCAACAGATCAAATGACACCGTGCTCGTTGTCCCATCATCATAATGGGCCGTGATCGTGATCGGTTGGGAATCAACAGGGCCGTCGGCCGTCTGCCAATACCAGAACCAAGTATTGCCGCCGGTTAGCACGACATCTCCGACAGATGCCGTCAGTGTTGGAACCGCTCCTGGGATTGCGGGAATGGTGCCGGAATTCGTCGCCTCGGAACCCTCGGTCACTTGTAAGTCTTGAATGTCCGCGACTCCCGCAGGAATCACCTCAATCGTGATGAATCCGACGGCGAAACCACCGTTACCATCATCGACTTCGTACTGAACGACATCCTGGCCGATGAAGTCCGTGTCTGGCGTGAATCTTATTCGCCGATGATCGATCACCGCGAATTCCCCTCCCAGGGGGGCGGTCAAAAGGCCGACACTCAAGGCTTGTCCGTCAATGTCGTCATCAACTAATAGCGGATCAATCTCGATCGGTTGTCCGGCAATGGCCACGACATGAATGGATTTTGCTTCTGGATCGTGATTTCGAA
>JAIEPU010000140.1 GCA_019748235.1 bacterium | reverse complement strand
CCGTTCGACCTGAACGACAGTAAGACAAATGTCATCGCCTATCCAGATCTTGTCGCCGACCTTTCACGTGAGGACCAACATCGTTCACCCTCCCTGTTGTTGTGTCCATCGGTGGGTGTGGATCGTTCGCGGTAATTACCGCGAATATCCACTCCGGAGTCAGTCTCCACTGACACCTCAGCGTCACTTGTTGAGGCTAAGAAGAGTGACTGCCAACCTTCTATACGCCTGAGAGCGTAAGTCCGGTCACAACAGTGACAATTTTTTTAAAAAAAGGTTCAGACGGACCGAAAATCGGCCCGCCTGAATGAGTTTCGATCTGTGTTAACGCTTGGTCTTTGCTCTCGAAGGGATCCACAATTCCACTTCGACTGACAGAGGAAGCAGCCACTCCCCGACTGGTATCCGCTATTCGACCCCCATGCTGACGGCAAGCTTTCCGAGGGCCTCGCTCTCGATTTGCCGAACTCGCTCACGAGTCAGACCAAGCGATTCACCGATTTCCTTGAGAGTACGCGGCTCCTGATCGTCGAGACCGAATCTCATCCGAAGTACTTTCGCTTCCCGCTCGTCCATGGTTTCGAGCAATTCAAAGACGTGCTTCAGATTGTCGGTCTCGATCATCTCGTCATCGGGAGTCTTCGCCCGGCTGTCCATCAGCATCTCGCCGAGCGTCCAGCCCTGATCCGCTTGATCTGTTTGCGGATTGGCCGAATAGACCATGATCGCCTTCTTGATGATCCCGAGCTTCTTCGCCGGGAGTTCAAGCGTTCGGGCAATCTCCTCATGCGTCGGGGCACGCCCGAGCTCATCCTGGAGCTTGTTGTTGGCGCGGCGCCACTTGGCGAGCAGTTCGACCATATAAGCGGGAATGCGAATGGTCTTGGCGGTATTCACGAGCGCACGTTTGATCGATTGCTTGATCCAGTAGCTGGCATACGTGGAGAACCGCGTATTCATCGTCGGATCGAATCCCTCGACCGCGCGGAGCAGCCCGAGGTTTCCTTCCTCGATCAAGTCCTGTAAAGGAAGTCCCTTGCCGGTGTATTCACGAGCAATGTTGACCACGAGCCGAAGGTTGGCCCGGATCATCTGATCCCGCGCTTCGTTGTCACCTTTTTCGATTCGGTAGGCGAGTTCCTTCTCTTGATCAGCCGTCAAGAGAGGGGTTTCGTTGATCTCGCGAAGATATGTTTCGAGAGGTGATTGAACAGCCTCTTCGCTGCGCGTACGTTTGCGGCGTCGTTCCATGGATGCTTCCAGCACTCGTTGTGTCGCGTCGGTGCAAATCAGTGAACTGGGGCAATCCATTCCCATGCCGCCCGGCGGACATGCCGAGGCCTTCGAAAGACAGGTGGCACATGCCACAAGGTGAAGTCTCCAGATCGGCATCTGCCGGGGAGTACCTTCGAAGAGTGTCTTTCGGGCATCCTGGGCAATGGTTGCCGGGACGTCCGCGAGTCTGAGCCGTCCCTCCTGGACCAGCCGAGTACTGGACTCGCGTGCTCCATCCTTTTCCCCCCGATCACACAATCGGGAGTAGGACGGCTGCCATGAGTTGTTTCGGCGAAAAATGTCAAAGGACTTGATGGAGGGTGGTCATCGATCGCATCAAATCTGAGTCAACAGGATGAAAGAATCGAGACAATCGATTTCGCTTGGACGACTGGATCAAATTCGTCAAACGGAAGAGTTAGAGCATTCGCATTGGGTGAGTTTTAACGGCAGTATTCACGTCGGTTGAATTGCGGGGTGCGCAGCATTTAAGGCAGCATCAGGAATGCCGGAGTAGAAGCATCGTCGGAACTAGGCCATGGGAAGATGATTCTCGCCGGGCAATTGATCCGGTGCGATCGGACCTTTTCGGCCGAGGACGGTATCGACGAGATTGGACGTTCCGACCGGGTGGGGGAGTGCAAACATCTCCCCGTAAGCGAACCCACACGTCGCTCCGACCGAGATACAGTGCCCCGTGATGAAGTGCTTGACCATCTCATAGCGTGCATCGTCGAATTGCGATCCATATGCTTTCAGCGAGGCAAGCTTCTGCTCGAAGGTATCGCTGATGTCGACGACAAACGTGCTCTGCCAGTGCCTGATTTCGGCATCGAAAGGGACTGTTGCATAGACAAGTTGCGGGACACGGTATGGGGATGTTCCACCGAAGCGATCGTCCCACTTCGTCAGCTGTGAATAAAAGCGGGAAGCTTCCGCCAACAGATGACCCTGGTGATGGTCGGGGGACGCTGCGGGGGTTCGGCCGGCCATCGTGATGAGAACTTTCGGACGATAACGGCGGAGTTCCGTTGCGATTCTGTAGCGGTTTTCCGGCGAGTCCATGAGGATTCGATTAGGAAGCCCAAGGTTGATACGCACTTGAACCCCGAGTGCCTGCCGAGCTGCTTCCGCCTCAGCCTCACGAATTTCGACGCTACCTCTCGGCGTGGGCTCGCCCGATGTAAGATCGAAAATACCGACTCGATACCCTTGCTTCACCAGCTTGGCGAGCGTCCCAGCACAGCAGAGTTCCAAATCGTCTGGATGGGGAGCCATCGCCACAACGTCGAGTCGATCCATTTGTTCCCCGGTCGTCTCAACCATTTCCATTCAAACTCCCTCACCCGCGGATCGCTGAAACGTGCATCGTTCCGCTCCTTATAAGCGGTTACTGAAACTGAATCGAGAAGGATTCGAGTCGGAGTGACGGCGACACTTTCCACTTACGAGCTCGATCGAAGCTTGCTGAACAGCTCGGCGGTTCCCTTTCGATCGCTCAATCTCTCAATTTGCAAGAGACATAAGAAAGATATATGTGCCACCTAACTCATTAACAGGTAGTGAATTAAAAATTTTGACGAAACGTCAAAAATCTCCTTTCCGATCGACGGGCTCTGACTACACTAATGAAACAGCGGGAATCCCGTGGGGATACGCCATTTTCATTTCATGACTCGGGGGAATAGTCGACGCCAATGATTGCACCGCATGGAGGTTTGAAGGAACCGATCAATCGTTTAGTCCCCGAGGAACAGCGCGCGGAGTTTTTGCGTGCGGCCTCTGAGCTCCCCAAGCTACCGGTCAGTGATGCCGACCTGTCGAGTCTTTATCGTTTTGGTGATGGCGGTTTGAGCCCCCTTGAAGGGCCGATGACCAAAGAAGTCTTCGATCGAGTTCTCGACGACGAGGTGATTCTCCGCGACGGAAAGAAGTACGCGTGGACGATTCCGATCGCATTCCCCGCGAGCTACGAAGTCGCTGATTCGTTGAAGGTGGGACAAAAGGCGGCTCTCGTCAATACAGCGGGCGAAATCGTCGGCACGATCGACGTCGAAGATGTCTACCCGTTCGAGAAGGCCCGCTACCTTCGTTCGGTCTACTTGACCGAGAGACTGGATCATCCCGGTGCGAAGCTCGTTTTGGATGATCCTCGACATCGACTCGTCG
>JAIEPU010000136.1 GCA_019748235.1 bacterium | reverse complement strand
TTTTCGCTCCACCTTGAACAATTTTGCTCTGGTAGTAAATTGCCAGTCGATCGTGGTTTGCTCGGTGTTCCGCTTGGCTTCCCACGTGGCGATTTCTTCCCGCAACATGCCCTGGTCAGGAATGCGGCGGTCCAGACATTGTTTGGTCAGGATGCTCAACTCGGTTTCCGCCATGTCGAGCCAACTGCCGTGCTTGGGTGTGTGATGAATCTCCAGCCTTTCGATCAGCCGGCGGGCTTCGGCCGGAGGAAACGCTTCGTACAGCGAGGCAGCCTTGTGCGTATTCAAGTTGTCTATCACCAATACGATCTTGGCAGCAGCGGAAAAATGAATGTCAACCAGTTCACGGATCACGTGGGCGAAATCCTGTTTGGTACGACGTTCGGTCACTTTCACGTGCCGCCATCCCTCCAACGGAGCGAATAACATGAACAGATTTGCTGTTCCATTTCGCTCATACTCATAGTCGATGCGTTCGACACGGCCCGGAGCGGCGGGAATCGACACGCGGGTTTCCTTGATCAATTGCTTGCTTTGCTCATCCAGACAGACCATCGGATGCTCTGGATCTCGCGGACGCTGATACACCTCCAGCACGTCCTCCATCGCCGCCACAAACTCGGCGTTTTGCTCCGGTGGAATCACCCACTGCTTCTTGCGATGCGGCTGAAGTTCGTTTTTTTCTAGGTCGGCAAACCCTGCTTGAGGAGTTGCTGCTCAAGTTCACGAAGATAGACATCAGGATTCTTTCGGAAGCGATGTCGTTGAGCACGTCGTTCGCGACGGTCCTCAAGCTGCTTCCGTAATGTCGTCGACGCCGTACGATTGACCTTTGCGAAATCCCGCGCCGTGTAGCGTCGTAGACGTGTTGCGGCTGCGGCGATAATCCTCGCGGAGCCTCGTAGCACCAACCCTGGAGACGCGACTTTGCGACCTGTCGCACGCCGTTCATGATAACGATGACTGCCGAAAAACTGTTCCAGGTCGTTGTTTGTACGCGGCAGATCGGGATCGTTGTAGCAATGAAATAGACCCGGCCAATAGCTGCGTGTCACCTTCAAGAAATGCTCGATCGCCGGTGCCAATTCGCCAGTTTTATGACGATCACGCATCATGGCACCCATCAATCCGCTCAGGTGTCGGCGAACTTCACTTCCACTCGCTTGATCATCATTTGCCAAGAAGTGAGCTACGCGATGCACCCACCCAAATGCGAATCGGATCGATGGCCAAGCCGTTGATGTCTTCAATAGAGCTCCGTCAAGCACGTTTTTAAGCTTTTCAAGTGGCTTCGGGAGCCCCTTTTTGAAGCCACCGTTTCCAAGCTGTTCGTCACTTTCGTCAAGCGATCGCGCAATTTCAGCCCCGAGGCTTCCAGCGGTGGACGACCGTCATCGGTGATCGCGCTGCGCACCGCGCTGCAATAGCCCAGAATCAGTTTGGATTGCTGATCGGTGTGGTTTTCGACTTCACGTTCGATCGGTCGAATGCCGCGCACCCGTTTCTTCAGTTCCTTTTTGGCATGGCGATCGGCTTCATAGATAGGTCGGGCGGCCTCGCGTAAGTAATGAAACTGACACAATTGATGAGGGACATCTGGCAGTGCGGTCGCGATTGCGTTTTGAATGGAGCGTTGGCCGTCGGAGATGACGGCTTCGATGGGGATCTGAAGTTGATCATGGACTGAGTTTACGAGTGCTGTCAGATCAGTTTCACGACTCGAAAGCAAGCTACGTGCCAACAGTACTTCGCCCGAGAGACAGTCGCGTAAGACCCACAAAACCTCGTGGCCGACATCGGGTTGCATGCCGTCGATCGCGAGAATGACGCGACCTTGGTCCGCGAGGATGCCATTGAGACGTCGATCATCGGTCAAAGAAACTGCCAGCAATTCGTCGTAGCGATCGAGCAAATTGGTGACGCTTCGCTCGGATATCGAGACTCCGCGTTCAACCAATTGGCGATGGATTTCAGGCACACTGCGATGTTCGGCGTATCGGAGCGTCCCGACGAGCGCGATGACATCAAGGCCGAATTCATGATGCGGGAGCGCGAAGGTTCCCTCGCTTTCGGGGCGATAGGGTTTGTGAAAGCGCGAGCAGTTTTCGTTGCGGCACCGACGGATTTTGAGAATGAGCCGCACCGCGCCGGTGAGTCCGACAACGGTACGGCGATTATCGTAGTCCGCCCACATCTTGCGATGGCAAGTGGGGCAGTTGGATCGCTGTGGAATGAGCGTTTTTTCTGAAGTCGCTTTGGCTCGCGGCGTCGTCCGTGACATCCCGGTCTCCTCCTTGAAGGCCTTGGATGTTAAGAAAAAGCCAAAATCTGTCCAGTCGCGTTTGCCGACCTAGAAAAAAGGGGTGGGCGGAAACGCTTCACCGACGTCCCGATCATCGCAGAGAACATCGCGAAGGTGCTCCAGGACCGCACCGCAGGCGAACCGACGTGAAGTGGACGAACTTGTCTCGGCGGCAGATCGCGGGGCGAATGACCGCGTTGGGCACTCCCGTTGGTCGCGATGTGGTTTACCAGTTGCTTCACAAGCAAGGGTATCGCAGACGCCAAGCATTGAAGAAGAAGTCAATGGGCCAGCATCACAATCAGAACGCCCATTTCGAGAACATCGCCCGTATCAAGAAAAAAATACTTGGTCGCGGGATTACCTTTGATCAGAATTTACACGAAAAAGAAGGATTTGCCCGGCAATTTTCATCGTGCATGTCGAATCTATACACAAGAGAAGACAGTGACTTATGATCATGCTTTCTCTAGTGCGGGATCAGGTATGGTCATCCCGCATGGCGTGTACGACGGGGGACGCAACCAGGGCTTTCTCCACCTGAGCACCAGCCATGACACCAGCGAACTGGCCTGTGACAGCATTGCGACATGGTGGAAAACGTCCGGGCGGAAGAGATATTCCGCAGCCAAGAAACTCTTGGTGTTGTGCGACGGTGGCGGCAGCAACGGCGCGACGCGGTATGTGTTCAAAGAGGCGCTTCAAAAGCTGGCGGATCGGCTGGGCATTGAGATTCAGGTGGCCCACTATCCGCCCTACTGCTCGAAGTATAATCCGATCGAGCACCGCCTCTTTTGTCATGTGACGCGGGCGTGTCGCGGAGTGATTTTTCGAGGGCCGGAGGTTGTTCGCCACTACATGGCGAAAACGGAAACATCGAGGGGCCTGAATGTCAAAGTGAGCGTTATTGAGAAAGTCTACGAAGGTGTTCGCCGATGCGATGCGGGATTCAAGGAATCCATGAAGATCGTGTTTGACAAGGTTCTTCCGAAATGGAATTATCGAGCCATTCCACAAACCAGGAGACCCGGGAAGTTATTCCCGGCCTATTCCTTAACCCGGATTCTTCACGCTGGTTGCAACAAAGAGGCCTCCGGCAGCGT
>JAIEPU010000219.1 GCA_019748235.1 bacterium | reverse complement strand
GGCAAAGCCATGCTGGCCCACCAAGAGCTGCGCGGTCAAGCACGTATTCAAATGGATGGCTTGCTGAGAGCATCCGTATCACCAGGCAGTTCCTTCCGAACGGAGGACTTTCTTCTCGATCGATATATCGATCAAGAATCAACGAGCATCGTCGATATTCGCGAGCAGCTTCGGGCATCAATCGCGAGCGTGGACAGCGAACTGACGCAGATGGCCATCGCCTTCGAAGACGACATCAGCTCTCAGTTTTATCGCCGTGCGATGCGCAATATTCGCCGGGCCGCCGACGTCTGGAAGATTCGAATGGAACAAGTCGAGTCCACCACCATCATCACGGGGGATCGCACTCCCGCACGTGTGAGTCCCGGACAGACGCTTGAATTCGAGCTTCCCGATCGGCAGATCCTTGCGAAAGAGCTACTAGATGGAGCGAGCGCGCTGGCACTCGAATCAGAAGGACTCGCTCGACGATTCAGCGCCCGAGCCGCAGCTCAATCGGTGGGACCTGCGGGGACGGCGGTCGCGGATTCGCTCGGCTTGACCGCACCGGGGACAAGTCTTCAGCAGTTGGTTCCCCCCGAGAGAAATTACTCCGTCGAAGCGGGAAATGATCTTCAGATTACTCCGATCATTCAGCCGGACGGGAAGTCGATCGCATATCGACTCGTATATCCGTACCGAGCCATCGTAAACGCACCACCTGGTTCAAATCAGTCATCACGTGTGGTCAGACATTACATTGACACCGAGGTGCAGACGACCGCGTATGAACTACGCGAGATCAGCCGATTCAGAGTCGGCATTCAAGCGACCAAAGGAATGCGCGGCGTTCCCATTCTTGAAGACATTCCCGTCGCCGGTCGTCTATTCCGTTCGCGACCAAGCCGCGCGACGACCGTTCAAGACACGATGATGCTGGCCGACTGCGTCATCTATCCATCCATCCTTTCAGTGACTGGGACCAATTGGTTCGATCCCCGCCCGAAGGGACTCGACAATCGGGGAATGCTGGCTCGCGACGCCATTCAGCGCGACGGAGAAATCCGCCAGGAGGTCTTAAGCAATACGAGAAGTCGAGTGACGCAGGTATTGCAAGCGGCCGGGCTCGACGTTCCGTCAACGTTGCCGTCTTCAGTTTCGAATCAGGTCTTCCCCGTGAAGGAAATGCCCAAACCTCATCAGGATTGCAAACCCGCTCCGTCCACCGCGAGACAAGAAGGGGGCGTGGTGCAAGCAGAGGCAAAAGAGAGTGCCCCAATAAAACCGGAGTCGAAGTCATCGAAGCGATGGTCGCGAATTCAAACGACCTTCAATCGGTAAACATATCGGGCAAAGGTAGCACTTCTTGATCCGTCAATGGGAATGAGACCCTAGCAGAGAGGGAACCAAGAAAAAGGAGAGACCCGGTGTCGTTGGAAAGTAGAGGAGGTCGACTTTCCGAGTAACGACACCGGGCCTCTCACATTTGCATTGGCCAGGCGAGCACGCTGGACATGCGGCGGAGCTGATGAAGGACTGAACCCTTCCTCGTCGGCGGAGACTCCACAACGCTAGACCCGCATCCCTGCGAAATGTGACGCGGCTTTTTCAAATAAATCCCCATCTATCTCCACAATGGAACTCAAGTTATTTGAAAATCACTACTTACGGCCATTGTTTGAAAACGGAGAAATCCCATTTTCAGCGGGTTTGTGATCGATTCTGGGCGTCGTTCTCACAATTCAATTTGACAAACGAGACATTCTGAAAAGTCAGGCATTCCTTGGGAAAACTTTCCCGATCCTTCCCATATCCCCCTTATTCAAACTCTCCGATCGCCGATGAACAAGGATGGTGAGAATGGGTATTTTGGCTCGACTTGATGGACACGGATGACTTTTCGATCTCACCTTCGCGAATGCCTTTTCCGAGATGGGAGCTGACACCATGAACACATTTCAAAGCAACGGCCAATTCGAATCGAACATGAACTTCTCGCGCGGTCCAGTTCGAACAGGAAGAAGCTGGGTCACCATCGGAGTTGGTCTCGCCTTCGGACTTGTGGCGATGCATGTCTTCGTCACCCGCCCCATGATGAAGCAAATGAACCACCTCCAAGAGCAGGTCACGACCCTCACGCACGACCTGGAACTCATTGGTGGGCTACGCGATCAATGGACGGCGGCCGCTGACGTCGTTTCCGCCGCGGCCGAGTCCAAACGACAGATCAATGAAGCTTGGAAATCGCTGGCAGCCATCGATGAATTTCGGGAGGGAGTCGAAACCGAGCTTGGCCGATTCAACCAGTTGAATGCCACGCTTGCCCAGGTCCGATCGATTCACGACGAAATTGCAACGTTGCAAAGCTCCCTCATCCAGCAAGGGGCGTCGATCCTCGCGATCAAACGAACGGTGGCTCAGTTTGAACAGGCTCGAAAGGATTTGACCGAAGAAATCAATCTTCTGCGCACCGCCCGACATCAACTCGCGGAATTCGATCAGTTCGCGGACGAGATCGCGCGTCAACGGTGGGGAATCGAACAAGGTCGGCAAGCTCTCGAAAACTTGCTCATCATCAAGAACGACATCGTCCGTTCGAGTCATGACATCGAGTTTGCCCGCCGCCGAACCGACACCATGCTGGACATGATCACCCGGCTCCGAGGCGATGATGTGAAGGTGGGAACCGCCCTCGACAACCTGATCCGACTCGAGCAGATTCGTGATCGCCTTTCAACGAGCGGCGAGCAGATTAACGGAGCGGTCCAATCGCTAGACCTGATCGAAGGCTTTCAGAGAGGCATCACGCTCGATAGCGATCGACTCGCTTCACTTACCCAGTCGATCCATCAGATCGCCACGCTCGCGACCAGTTCCGAGGATCTGCTCAAACTCTTGATGCCGTTCGCCAAGCAGAAAGAAGGGGGACAGAATCAGGAAGCCGAGATCCAGTCGAGCATCAAGGAAATCCTGAAGCAACAGCGGGAGGACGCCATTCCCTCGACGCTCGAACCGGTGAGCGATAAGAGAATCGAATGAGGGAACGAGATGAATCGATGGCGGGAGAGATGTACTCTCCCGTCAGATTCTTACGTCTCTTCAAATAAACTCTCGATCGCGTCGGAAGGGATGTTCTGCACGGAAAGGCGAAGGCGTTCCTGCCACCAACTGGTCAGGCTTTGCAGGTCTTCTTTGCGATAACGGCGTTCGATGATGTGAAATGAATTCTGGCGATAAAGTACCACGTCGAGCGGAAAGTCGACGTCGGCAGCGCTGATGCGAGTCGAATCGAACGCGAGACATCCGACCTTCATCGCATGTTGGAGCGTGTCTTCAAAGTGCAGCGTCCGATCGAGCACCGGTTTGCCGTACCCG
>JAIEPU010000093.1 GCA_019748235.1 bacterium | reverse complement strand
CCGGCAGCCGCAGTCCTCGCCCGATCTCCTGACGCTTCTTGTCCACGCTCTGTGTTTCATTAAGCGTGCATATCTGGAAAACGTTGGGATTGTCCCATCCTTCCCGTAGTGCGGAGTGCGAGAAGATGAACCGTAAGGGTTCGTCCGGATCGAGAAGGCGCTCCTTGTCGCGCATGATGAGGCTGTAGGTGTCTTCGTCGTCCTTGGTCGTTCCGCTGGTATCCTTCGCGTGACCCTTCTTGTCCTGCGAGAAGTAACCGCCGTGCAGATTGGTCACCGGGAAGGAGATCAGCCCCTTGTAAATTGGTTTCACCGAGAGATCAGCATACGCCTCCTCAAGCCATCGTCCGATTTTTCCGAGGCTGGTTGATCCGTCGTCATTGTAGATCCGATAATTGGCGACGCGGTCGATGAAAAAGAGTGAAAGGACCTTGATCCCCTTTCCGCGCAGGGCGCGCTCCTTCTTGAGGTGCTGTTCAACCGTCTCGCGGACCTGCGCTCGCATAACATCATCGCCAAGCCCGCCAACTTCCTGACCGATCTCAAGGAACCGGCCCTGATTGAACTCGATATATTCTGACCCTGGCGTGCAATCTATATTCTGAACGATATACCCGTCGCGGTAGGTTTCCCGTTCGCCGGACTTTACAAAGAGGTCGTCGCCCTGCTTGACCCACAGCCTTTTGGGTTTTGGGCCCGTCGGCCCGTCGGCATGGATTTCAATCTGCGCCTTGATCCCGTTCTTGTTGTCCGTCCGCAGCAGTTTCACAAAGGCGTCGTTGAAACTGTTCTCTTCGCGGATCGAGGCGACCTCAATGCGTTTGACGAGACGCAGATCATACGCCTGGATAGGATCGAGCCGGTAGACGAGGTTCGGGGCTTCCCGGTGGGTCGCGCTGTAGCGAAGCGTCACAAGGGGATTGAGGTTCGCGATCGCCCGGCGCGCTTTGTCGGTCGAAACGACACTCTGCGGTTCATCGATGATGACAACCGGATTTGCAGCCTGAATGAACTCGATAGGCCGACGGCCCGACATGCGGTCATTCTCGCGGTTGATGACGTTGAGCTTCTTCAGCTCATCCTCGGTCATCTCGGACAGGTCCTTGTCGGCAACATCCTTACGGAAGCTGTCGATATTGATGATCATGATCTGGATCTGGTTGCCGCTGGCGAACTGACGAACCTTGCCAAGCCGTTTTGAATCGTACTCGAAGTGATCGAACGGCACCTTGTCGAAGAGCGTCTGGAAATGGGCTTTTGTGACCTCGATGCTTTTAAGAACGCCCTCACGGATGGCGACGCTCGGAACGACGATGATGAACTTCTTGAAGCCGTAAAGCTTGTTCAGCTCAAAGATGGCCCGGAGATAGACGTAGGTCTTGCCAGTGCCGGTCTCCATCTCGATAGAAAAGTCGCGGCCCTGAAGCGTCTCTGCCATTTCGATGCCATTTCTCTCCTGAATGACGCGCAGATTTTTCAGGAGCTCTTCGTCAGAAAGCGTCAAGCGGTTGGCAAGCCCAAGCTCGGTCTGGAACAACCCGCCGATCTGGATCGCCTGAAACGCCGCCGCGCCGGTCTGCGCGAAGGGTTGTCCTTCGAAGATGTCGGTCACGGCGGAGATCGCATGCGCCTGATATTCCAGTGTGGGATCGAATTTGAGCTTCATGACTAGTTGATCCCCAATTCTCTGAAGAAGGCCTCGTGGCGCAGACGCGCATCTTTCACGATCTCCGAGTACTGAAGCACTTCTACATAGGCGCGCCGCGTATCGTTATAGCCAAAATAGCCGCGACCGCCTGGGAGGGCCTGAACAATCCCGTAGTCTTCGAGAAGGGCCTTCAGGCGCGGTGTGATATCGCAAACGAGGTAGCAGAAGAATGGCGTGTCCGAACCGATCTCGGTTATCAACGCGCCTTCATTGTCGGTGACCTTGTTGTCGCGCAGCTCCCGGATGTAGTCGTAGATTTGCTTGATGGGGTTTTCTTCGTCGGTATACTCCGTCCGGGCTGGGCGTTTGAACTCCACGACGACGATCGGCTGGTCCGTGCCTTCCCTTCGAAGCAGGTGACTGCCCTGAAACAGGATCAGGTCAGGACGCTCCTTGGCCTCCGACGTTTTGATGAAACTGCGAATGCTCTGGTCTGATGCCCAGAAGTCGTAATAGGCGAGCCGATCATCGATCAGCCACAAATTGTGATTGCCGTACGCGATGTCGCCGGAATTCACCTTGAGCGGGCAGATGACGCGATGGATGGCCTCTTCGCGGTAGAGCTTTTCTCTTTCCCTGTCTTCATAGCCTAGGCGACTTGCGAGAAGTTCGATCACAAGTTTTCGCTTACTCACATATTCTGCAAGTGAGGCGCGTTCCTGCTCGCCGATACGGTCCATGACCTCATCGAGCTTTGCTTTGAATTCCTCGGTGTTCGCTGGATCATCCTCTTTGCCGGCAAGTTCGCGTAGGTCGTTTTTGACGTCGCGGGAGGCGCGATAGTCGTATACCGACATCTCCCGATAGATGTCTTCCTCGGTTTTTCGGTTGAGGGGCAACTTTCTCGCAAACTCGCCACGATCCTTCACGAGATAGGCGTAGCGGGGGAAATTAATGACCACCTTGTCGATCGTGCGCGACTTAGCATCGATCAGGCGCTGGATCGGTTCGCTCAGATAATCCTTTGCAGCTTCTTCGGCGCCCTTTGTGATTGCCTTGAACGTCTGTTTCGGGATGTCGAAATTGTTTCTCTCCTGGGTGACGTTCTCATCGAGGAAGCCGCTCGAAACGATGCCGACATAATAGGTCTGAACGTCTCCGCAGGAGATCGGCGTATCGAGCCCCGTCTGGTTGTTCACGCCATGGTCCGTCACGATCCTCTCGTGCGCGGCGAGATACACCGTGTGCTCCGTACCCGTTTCTATCAGCGCCTTGTTGAGAAGAAGCTGCTTGATCGAGAACGTTCCAACGTCCTCGACATCAAAAGTCTTGGACTTCGGTTCGAACATGTTAGCGGCGACGACTTCGGCGAGATTGAGAGATTCGCTTGCATTGCTGATCCGGATTTCAGGTTTTTCGTCGCCGATCAGGAAGGGAAGAAAGTGAGCGGCGATCCGATGAGCAATTGTTTCAAGCTTCTTGGGGCAATGGGATCGGTAGCCATCCTTCAGGTCGCGCAACTCGATGAAGGTTCGGACCTTGGTCCCGTCATTGATTTCGTTAACGGAGTAGTCCTGAAACGCAGCGGCATTATCGAGCACGAACTTGAAGCTGCGCTCCATGCAGGCGCCGTCAGCTTCGAAAATGCTGGAGACGCGCA
>JAIEPU010000217.1 GCA_019748235.1 bacterium | reverse complement strand
GGTCAAGGTGCTGACGAATCAACCCTTAACCTTGACGGAAGCAGTTTGAAAACCATGTTGCGAAATCAGCTGCACCCGTCCCAAATGATTAGGGTAATGGATCGGATTCTCGGCGCAGCGACAGATGCTACCAGCAAGTCTCGAAGGGACGAATTTCTGCTGAAGGGGATTCGCAGCGATCTCGACCGACTGGTTTCTGGAGTCGATGGAATCGTTCCCTTGCTCACGAATCTCAAAAACAACTTGACTTCGGTGCGAGGGGCCGTTGCGAATTTCGGGCTTCCATTTCGTTCCACGCTCCCAAGGCTGGACACTCAAATCAATAACCTTCAGGGCCTCATCAATCACTTGAGCGCGAAAAAAACTGCCGCACTTGGCGTGTCGAGTGTGGCGCCCGATCCAGCCAACGATGAGGAAATCGAAACTCTGAACGGCTTGTCTGAGGAAATTGATGCGGAGTTCGAGTACCTTAACGCGCCCAATGGCCCCGCTGCATTTCTCGACAGCGTCTTGGTAACGCTGCGATCACGTGCTAGCGTCATGGAAAATCTGCAAGTTCCGTACGCCGACTACGCCGCTGCAATTGAGAACTTCGTGACCGGGGTTTCAAGCGTCGGACCAGCAATCTCGCAGATTCTTGCGTCAGGCCAGATCATCATCGGTTGCCTCGAGGACGCAAGTGAAGCGTCGACACTCGACATTGATTTCCGAAACAAGGGTTTGGATGCTGATTTGGAGAAGCTGCGCGATCGATTGCTGGCTTTCGAGAATCAGCTTGTGAGTCTGCGAAACCGGCTAGTCGCCGTTAAGAACAGTGTTGCGCGCCCACCAGCTTTCGATGAAGAGAACCGACTTCAGGCTGCCATTTCAACTCTGAACTTACGCATCGGCGAATTGGACTACTTCCTTTTTCCTGTCTGATTGGGAAATTGTTTCATGGCGACGACACGACGCGCATTTTGGAAATGCGTTCTTCTTGGGGCAATCTTCCTCGTTTCGGCGCAGGGAAGCGCTGAACCTGTCGCCGTTCCGAAACTCAAGGCGATTTGCGATCCTCCTTTTCGCGTAGGATATCGTGTTCAGGGGATCGTCGCCCATCCGGAGAGCGGCATCTTGTTCGCGGATGCCGGCGACAGGCTTTGCGAATATTCGGCAGACGGAACGCTCGTTTCGACGAAAGACCTTCCTAAGGCAAGACTGATTTTCGCCACTGAGGCAAGGCGAACGATTGCCTTCTCCCAAGACGGAAAAAGCGTAGTCAAGTTGCTTCGCGACCGCGTCGTTGTTTTTCGATCGGAAAACGGCGATGCGGCATTTTCGATCGATATCGATAACGCGACTCTCAAAGAGGGGATCGTTTCTTTCGCAGTTCTTGATTCGGATGGGAAAGTCGCGTTGCTCACCGCCTCAGGAACCCTCGCCATCGCAGACCTTAAACCTGGTTCGCAGTTCGAATCAAGAAAAATCGGGGCCGCGGAGCCGGTGGACGTTGTTCCGACGAAAAAGGGATTCTGCGTTGCGGAGGCGCATCGCCTCCGATTTTTCTCGGCTGGAAAAGCCGATCACGAACGTGTGTTGCAGTATCACAAGATCTTTGACATTGATGTTTCGGAAGACCGCGAAGCGCTTGTCGTCTTAGGACAAAAGAATGCCAACGGCGGATTGAGCATTCACGAGATCGATATCGCGAAGGGAACGGAGCGCAACGAAACACGATTGGAAGGTTTTTTTCAGAACGCAAGAGCGTCCTCCAACGGCAGTTTCGTCGCGGTTTGGGACACCGGCGCCAAGCTCGAAGTGTGGAACTTGCACAGTCGCAAACGCATTCTCCAAGCTCCCGTTCCGTCCATGTCGAAAACTGTCGCTTGTTTCGTCGCCAAGACGCGAACTTTGGCAGTGGCCGGCGATTTTGGCGTGATTTGGAAGCTCGACATAGACCAACCATCTGAATCAGACGCGAGGTTTTCATCCGTTACCGGCTTGGCATACAAAGATGGTGCTTCACTTTGGTCGACCTCTTACGACGGCACGCTGCGGGAGTGGAGCGACTCCTCCAGTCGCCGAACTCTGTTGAAGAGCAATCAATTGCTGACAGGGCTTGCTTTCGAACGGGACAAGAAATGGGCTGCGGCGTCCGGGATGGGACGTGATGCCTCCGCATACATCGTAAATACGAAAGGCAGTCGATCCGTTGTGGTGCCAGGACAGTTCGAGGGGAGCGAACCACTAAGCTCAACGGCCGTATCGCCCAACGGCAAATTGATTGCCTTCGGCGGGCACAATGTAGCGGACTTGTTCCTGATCGACGATTCAGGCAAATTCGTCAAGAAGATCGCCGATCCTCGACCGAATCCTGACGCTCTCGTGCAAGCCGTGGAGTTCTTGACGGAAAGCCGCGTCGTATCCCGTTCCAGATCTGGTCGCATCACGATTTGGGATTTGACTGCTGCAAGAATATTGAAGAGTTGGGACGCCGCAAGCTCGCACTATCCTACCTTGATCGTCAGCAATAATCGCAAGCAGATCATTTCTATTGTTGTCGAACGAGTAAAGCGACCGAGTTCCCGCAAATGGCGTGTGCAGTTTTGGGGCAGTGAGGACGGCTCTCCCGGATTCAGCACCGAACCGCAAGCGGAAGAAATCACTTCACTCGCACTGTCGCCCGATGGAAACCTGATCGCGGTCGGAAGCATCGATGGAGAAGTCCGGGTATGGAACGTCCGCGAGCGTCGGTTTCGAAGCACCGTTCGATGGCATCGAAGCGCGGTCACCGTCCTAACGTTCTCGCCGAACGGAAGATTTCTCGCATCAGGAGGTTTGGACGGCGGGATCGCGCAAAGCGAAATTCGCGATTAGAGCGAATGAATCTTTGCCGTTGGGAGAGAAAAGGCGTCAGGGTGCGTCGGCGTAAGCCGGGGAGAGGTTGCGGATGCAAGAGCCGCACGAGGTAGGGCCTAGCCAGCCGCTTCGGCCTCAAGTGATGCGTGGCGTCGAGCAATCGAAAAGGGAAAAACGGGATATTCATCTTTTCTATGCCGCTATTTATTGTCCCGTAATCCCTTTCGGCCTCGGCGGGCGATCGACGCCGGCAAAAATCGGCAAATATATAAGATCAATGTCCCCTTTTCCTGCCCGGCAAGTTGAGCTACTACGCCGGCCCCGTGACGTTCGCCTACCGCGTCTACGACGGTCAGGCGTACAGCAACCCGGCCACCGTAACGATTGAGGTAACCAATCAGGCCCCGATCGCGACGGAC
>JAIEPU010000038.1 GCA_019748235.1 bacterium | reverse complement strand
ACGCTCATTCAAGAGCGGATGCGACGTGAATTGTCGTTTGCCCGTGAGGTTCAGCAGGGGTTTCTTCCGCGCTTCATGCCGAAGGTCAACGGGTATGAGTTCTGGGGCTTCTATGAAGCAGCGGGGCTTGTCGGCGGTGACTACTACGATTTCGTTTCACTGCCGGACGGTCGACAAGCCGTGATCGTGGCGGATGTGTCGGGCAAGGGAGTGCCGGCCGCACTTCTCATGGCCAGGTTCTCCAGCGACGCCAAGGTGTCACTTCTCACGCATCCCACAGACCTTGGAGATGCCGTGGGTCACTTGAATCGAACACTTTGTGATGCGGGGCTCGATGACCGATTCGTGACGATGGCAGTCTCGGTGATCGATCCGGTGAAGCACACCGTGCAAGTGGTGAATGCCGGCCATATGTCACCGATGGTGCGACATCGAAACGGAACGATCGAAGAGCCGGCGAACGTCGATGGAGCGGCTTGTTTGCCTCTCGGTATCTTGCCCAACGTTCCGTACCACTTCGTCGAGTTCTCAATCGAGCCGGGTGAAGACGTTGTTACGTATAGCGACGGCATCAATGAATCGATGAACATCAAGGATGAGCAATATTCGTCCGAGCGACTCAAGGAAAAGTTGCTCTCGGTGAAGTCGAACTCCGCAAAGCTGGGGGAGGCGCTCGTCGCCGACGTCAGGTCATTCTCGACCGGACGGAGTCAGCACGACGATATGACGCTCGTCATCTTCTCTCGCGTTTCGTAGCGAAAGCGGTTTACATCGAACCCTGACGTCCCGCCTACAACACCGTTACTATCAGTTGGAACGAATGCCAAGATAGGGACCTGGTGCTCGGTCCATGGCCTGCATCGGCGAGATTCGCACGCCGCGCGACGGGATGCGAACGGTGTCCTCGAAATAAGTGAGCCGGAAGAGGGCGAAACGATCGCCGGGTGACTTTTCCCGTCTTGTTTCACTTGCTCGTTGAATCTCTTCAACCTGCCCTAAGTTCTTCAGTTCGTCGAGGTCCTTCGCCCTTGTGACCACATAGAGTGATGAATTGTTGAACTTCGGGTCACGTAGGAACGTGAGGTTGTGAACAGGCGTCGCTTCCTCCCCCAGATAAAAGAGGATGCGGAATATATCCATCGACTCCAAATCCGCATTCACCACGATCGGCACATCGTCATGATCGATTCGCGTCCGCACCGACTTAAGAAAGAGCGTGTCGTTACGGCATTCATCCAAGTAGATGGCGGCGAAACTCAATCCTGTCATGAATAGAAGCCCGACGAAACTGAAGAGCGACCCGGTCGCGATCACTCCTCGCCGATGATGGACTCCATACGCGAGGAGTGCGGCAATCACGGGGGCCACGAAGGCTATCGCGATTGGTAATAGGTCAGGACCTCGGAGCGCGGGAGCCACCAGCGCGAAGATGACAACGAACGGAAGCCCGACGAACAAGACTCCGGCAAGCGCGGACTTGAGATAACCCGGCCAAGTAAGTGACCAAGCCCGCAAACGAACAAGGCCGATACTCGTCAGCATCGCCCAAGGTGCGACAGACGAGAGAAGGTAGTGATGATGCTTCCCCCCTGGGATGCTGAGAACGACGATCGGCACGAAGGCCCAGCACCAAAGGAAACGCTCGGCGGAGTATCGTTCGCGAAAGGCCTTCTTCGCAGTGAGAAATAAGCCTGCGACAGCGACTGGGAACCAGGGAGCGGTGACGACCGGAAGGTTGGCCCAGTAATACCAAAAGGGTTGGTTGATCGCGGTATAGGCCCCGCTCAATCGACCGAGCAGATCGTAGGACCATAGATCGACGACATCTGGGTACCGAATGAGGGCCGCGATCGGCCATGCTAATGCGACCGCAAGCCAGATGGCTCCGCCCCAGAACCAGATGTATTGACGAATTCGGGAGAGGTCCGCGTTCCACAAAAGAAAAGCGGCCACCGGCGCGGCAGCGATCACCGTTCCGAAGACGAGCCCCTTCGCCAGATTCGTCATGCCAAGCAATAGGAACCAAAGTGCGATGCCCCGTCGACGTTTGCCGAAAAATGTTGCTGGTGGATCGTTATCCGGTGTCGACGAGAATTCCAAATGTCCGAAGACGAACATCGAGGCCGTCACGAGCAGGCAGAGATAGATGTCTTGTTCCGCGAGCCATGCATATCGGCAAAACTCCAGCGTGGTGACGAGCGCTAACCCGCCGATCATCCCGACTGTTCGGCCGAACCAGCGAGTGGCGAGGATAGCGGTCATCAGAACGGAAAGGGTGGCAACGAATGCCGAGGGAAGTCTGACGACCCATTCCTGATCGAACCGGCCGATGACATGCGCGAACGCAATCGTGATCCACTGCGGAAGTGGGGGACGCTCGAGCCAGGGTCTGCCCGCGGAGGTTGGGACGACCCACTCGCCGTTCTGATACATCTCTTTGGCACTCTGCGGGAGGACGGCCTCGTGCATGGTGAGGAATCGCCCACCAACGAAGGCCGCTCCGAAGACGAGAGCGCAAAAGGTGACAAGAAATAGGTAGTCGAGCTTACCGAGACGCTCCTGCGAGCCCAGGCGTAGCATCCGTGCAATCCCCTTGGTGCCTATGAACCCCGATGAGCACGTCCGTTGCATCCATGCGTGAGACTTCGTACCCCCCCACAGAAAGAGGGTCAATCCGGATCGTTCACCGATGCGACAACAGATGAGTAGGTCGATGAATAAAACGGCACCTTGAAGGCGTTGGCAAAGGAGTGAGGCTTCAGGCAAGCATTAACCTAATGCCAATGACAGTATGGCATTAGGTTTGACACTTCGTGCGTTGGAGTTCACCGATCAACGACAGCTTCTATTCAGGACTGTAATCCGATAACGCGTCAAGAAATGATGATGCCGCCAGCAAGTGAAGCTAGCGGCAATTTCGGCTCAGGTGGTTCTAGTATTGTGCTGTGCCGCGGCGGGTGACGCGGGCCTGAGTGGCGGGCTGAGTGACTTTCACCCCTGTTCGGCGGGGCATCACGCGTGACGAAGTGGGGGGCGCCATGTCGTCATAGATCACTTCAGTCTCGACGCCGTTGAATTCGCCATCGGGCGAACCCATGCCGGTTCGGGCCCATCCGCCGCAGGGACCACCG
>JAIEPU010000267.1 GCA_019748235.1 bacterium | reverse complement strand
CACTCTGATCGACCCCCAGCACTGGGATGATGAGCCTTTCGAGGCGATCGTGTCCAACCCGCCCTACTCAATCAATTGGGAAGGTGACGCGAACCCGCTCCTGATCAACGACCCTCGGTTCGCTCCAGCCGGGGTGCTCGCGCCCAAGTCGAAGGCGGACCTCGCCTTCACGATGCACATCCTGTCGTGGCTCGCTGTCAACGGCACCGCAGCAATCGTCGAGTTCCCCGGCGTGATGTACCGCAGCGGCGCGGAGCAGAAGATCCGCAAATACCTCATCGATAACAACTACGTCGAGGCCGTCATCCAACTCCCGCCAGACCTGTTTTTCGGTACCACGATCGCAACCTGCGTCCTTGTGCTCAAAAAGTCGAAAAAGGACAACTCGGTCTTCTTCATCGATGCTTCGGCTGAATTCGTGCGTAGCGGCAACAAGAACAAGCTCGCTGAGGAGAATCTTCGTCGGCTCCTCGACACCTATACAGCTCGTGACGACATCGAGCATTTTGCAAAGGCAATTGGCAACCGAGAGATCGGAGATAACGGCTACAACCTTTCGGTCTCGTCCTATGTCGAACTTGAAGACACTCGCGAGATCGTAGACATCACAACGCTGAACGCTGACATAGCGCGAATCGTGAGGCACCAGTCTGAACTCCGCACCGCGATCGACTCGATCGTCGCAGACCTAGAGGGTGCTTCGTGAGTCGGATTGATGACCTCATCGGAGAGCTCGCTCCAAAAGGAGTTCAATACAAGACGCTTGGAGATGTCGGCGAGTTCGTTCGTGGCAACGGTTTGCAGAAGAGCGATCTCATCTCCGAGGGTGCTCCAGCGATTCACTACGGACAGATCCACACCCACTACGGCAGATGGACCAAAACCACGAAGTCATTTGTCAGGCCTGAATTGGCCGCGAAGCTTCGTCGGGCGAAGCCAGGCAACCTCGTAATCGCGACAACTAGCGAAGACGATGCGGGTGTGGCTAAGGCGACGGCTTGGATCGGCAAAGACGAAGTCGCGGTGAGCGGTGATGCATATATTTACCGCCACTCAGCCGACCCGAAGTACGTCGCCTACTTCTTCCAATCAGAGCAATTTCAGGAGCAGAAGAGACGCCACATCACAGGAACGAAGGTTCGTCGTATCTCTGGGGGATCGCTTGCGAAGATCCGAATCCCCGTGCCACCAGTCGATGTCCAGCGTGAAATCGTGAGAATCTTGGATCACTTCACCGAGCTGGAAGCGGAGCTGGAAGCGGAGCTGGAAGCGGAGCTGGAAGCCCGTCGACTTCAGTATGCCCACTACAGGAGCTCTCTCCTCACATTCAACGAGGATGCCGCGCACTGGGGAACGTTGGGGGAGATTTGCACCAAGGTATCGTCAGGCGGTACTCCTTCATCCGGTCGCAGTGACTATTACGGCGGCGACATTCCTTGGCTCCGTACTCAAGAAGTCGACTCGGTAGACATTTGGTCAACGGGGGTGAGGATCACTGAAGAAGGTCTGCGTAACTCATCTGCGAAGTGGATTCCCGCGAATTGCGTGATCGTCGCCATGTACGGAGCAACGGCCGCAAAGGTGGCGGTCAACGCAATTCCTCTGACCACAAATCAGGCATGCTGCAACCTCCAGATTGACCCGTCTCAAGCGGAATACCGGTATGTCTTTCACTGGATTGCAAACGAGTACGACCGACTCAGGGCGCTCGGTGAAGGCTCGCAGTCCAACCTCAATGCGCAGAAGGTGAAGAACTACCCGATACCGATACCTCCGCTCGAAGAGCAGCGCAGAATCCTCTCGATCCTGGACAAGTTCGACGCTCTCGTTAACGACCTGTCAGTCGGACTCCCGGGCGAGTTGAAAGCTCGTCGCCAACAATACGAGTACTACCGCGACCGACTGCTGACCTTTGAGGAGGCTGCAGCGTGAGCGACACAATCCCAACCCACTATGAGCCAATCGTGGTGTCCGCAGAGAGCACGGTCGTAGCCGAGTTCGTCCCCGACACCTCTGCCGAAGCGGCATATCAGTCCGAAGCGGATCTCGAGCGCGAGTTCATCAAGCTCTTGCAGTCGCAGGCGTATGAGTACCTCCCAATCACAAGCGAGGCCCAGCTTGTAGCCAATCTTCGTACCCAGATCGAGGCGCTCAACTCAATCAAGTTCTCCGACACCGAGTGGGAGAAGTTCTTCACCGATCGCGTCGCGGGAGCAAACGACACGATCGAGGCGAAGACGATCCGCATCCAGGAGGACCATGTCCAGCTTCTGAAGCGAGAAGACGGCACGACGAAGAACGTCATGCTGATCGACAAGGCGAACATTCACAACAACCGCCTGCAGGTGATCAATCAATACGAAGTCGGCCAGAGCGAAGGCGGTGCCAAGCGCTCAAACCGATACGACGTCACCGTGCTCGTCAACGGCTTGCCATTCGTGCACATCGAGCTTAAGCGTCGCGGCGTTGACATCCGCGAGGCCTTCAATCAGATCGACCGCTACCAGCGCGACAGCTTCTGGGCAGGCTCGGGGCTATTCGAATACGTCCAGCTTTTCGTCATCAGCAACGGCACATTGACCAAGTACTACTCGAACACGACTCGTCGCCAGCACCTCTCGGAAGCCGCTGGAGCGAAGCGAGCTCGCAAGACGTCAAACTCGTTCGAGTTCACCTCGTGGTGGGCGGATGCGACGAACAGGCCGGTCCAAGACCTCAACGGATTCACGAAGACGTTCTTCGCTAAGCACACCTTGCTGAACATTTTGACGAAATACTGCGTGCTTACCGCTGACCGAATGCTGCTGGTCATGCGCCCGTACCAGATCGTCGCGACCGAGCGAATTCTGCAGAAGATCGATATCTCGACGAACTACAAGCAGCTTGGGTCCACCGCGGCG
>JAIEPU010000054.1 GCA_019748235.1 bacterium | reverse complement strand
TGGAGCCCGAGGCTGCGCAGGTCGTTGAGCGTGCGGATGGCGGGACTGGCGTTGAGCATGATCTCGCTTTCCGTGATCTCGAGTCCCACGCTTCCGGGAGTAAGCCCCGTTTCTTCAATCGTCCGGCGAAGTTTGCCGACGAGGTCGTCGCGCTTGAACTGCGAGCCCGACAAATTGACACAGACAAGTTGGGGAGCGCGGTCTGGAATCTCCGTCTGCCATTTCTTGATTTGCCGGCATGATTCCTCGAGAACCCAATCCCCGATGGGAAGGATCAATCCCGTTTCCTCGGCAAGCGAGATGAAGACGTCTGGTCCGACGATACCGAATTCGGGATGATTCCATCGAACGAGGGCTTCGACCGCTTGCACCCGCCCACTTGGTAGTTCGTTGATCGGCTGGTAGTAGACCACGAACTCTTTCCGTTCCACCGCTCGTCGAAGCGATATTTCGAGATCGAGCCGGGCCATGGCCTGGGCACGCATTTCGGTATCGAAGACTTCATGCCGTGCCTTGCCGTTATTCTTTGCTTCGTACATCGCGATGTCGGCATCACGAAGGAGATCATCGGCCGAGGTGTAGCCGAGGCCCCCGAAAGCCACGCCGATGCTCGCGGTGGTATAGACCTTATGTCCGTTCAAAATGCACGCTTCACTGACGACGTCTTGAATGCGCTGCGCGATCTTACTCGCGGCGGCTTCGTCTGGAAGATTGTCGAGAAGGAGCGTGAATTCATCACCACCCAGCCGAGCGACGGTGTGCTCTCCTTGGCCGCGGCAAACGATATCGGTGCTTCGAATGCAATGCTCGAGCCGGCGTGAGATCTCGATCAGCAATCGATCACCAACGAGATGTCCAAGACTGTCATTGATGATTTTAAATCGGTCGAGATCGAGGAATAGAACCGCGAAGAGACTTGAGGGACGAAAGGGAATCTGGCGCAAACGGCGTTGGAGCCGGTCGGTGAAATGCGCCCGGTTCGGTAGTCCCGTGAGGGCGTCATGAAGCGCTTCTTTGAGAAGTCTTGCCTCAGCTTCCTTTCGCTGGGTGACGTCCTGCGCCATCGATGCGCCGCCGATCACTCGTCCGCTTCGATCATAAAGGACCGTGTTGTACCATTCGCAAATGATCGTTCGTCCGTCGGCCCGAATGTTTTCAGAGGTATGCCGATTGCTGCGATCGCCGTTCAATAACGCGGCCCAATTCCGTTCCGCCTCTTCTCGACTTTCGTCGAATGTAAAGAGTTCGAGCGCGACCGATTCCAAGATTTCGTCACGCGTGAATCCAAAGATTCGTTCGGCCGATCTGTTCCATTCCTTGATGCGAAACTGCTCATCCCATTCGACGACCGCGAGGGGTGTCTCTTGCACCAAGACAGAAAGCTTTTGTTCGGATCGATGGATCGCTTCTTCCGCCCACTTGTGCTCGAGGGCATTCATGGAGATTTCACCGACCATGCGAAGAAGGAAGCGGACTTCATCCGTCCACGACTGTTCCTCGCGGTCACACTCGACGCCGATCACTCCCACGACCGAACCGCTGTGAAGCATCGGCACCATGATCAGCGATTGAACGCCGCGCGCAATGAAATATTCCCGCTCGACCGAAGCGTCAGAGGGCAGGTCCGAAACACGATTGGCCACCACCGGGCGAAAGCGCAAAAGGTGCTTATTGATCCAAGGAAGGCTTTCGACTGGCAGATTCGTTTGTAAGAGGTGTGCCTTATCAGGCTCTTGAAACCAAGCGTGCGTGACTTCCCAGTCGCTTTGCTTGTCGGAGGCCTGAAAGATGAAGCAGCGATCCACTTCGAGGAACATGCCGACCAGGGCAAGTGCATCTCGAATTCCCGCATCGACATTGTGAGTATCGAGGTTGATGAATTTGGTCGAGACCGATGTGATGATTCGTTCGAGGCGGATGCGGAACTCAAGGTTCGCCTCCGCTTGGCGCTTGGTCGTCACATCGACCATCGTTCCTTGATACTCGATGATGTTGCCATCGCCTCCCGTGATGGCGCGCACATTTTCACTGATGCGAATGACTCGCCCGTCATGAGTTTGAGCTAATGATTCGAAGTCAACGACCCGTCCATCGTGCTTAAGCCGGCGCAAGAGTTCTTCTCGGCGAAATGGATCGACGTAGGGATCAAATGGATGTTTTCGACAGTCGTCGACGAGTGTTTGTGAGGATGTATGGCCCAAGATTCGAGCCAGAGATGGGTTCGCAAAAATCATCCTGCCTTCAAAATCGGCTCGATACATCCCCTCGGCCGCATCGTCGACGAATAGCCGATAGTCTTGATCAGGCGCTGCCACGCGATGATCAACGTTGGGAATGCGAGTGGACGACAACACGATCATCGAGTCGATCGTCTGCGTCTTCGCCGCAGGATTGGCTTCGATGGGATCTTGAGGCAAGGGGCTGTCTGACGGCATTCCGGATCCTCGTCAACTCTAGGCGATCGGTGGGGACAAACATCGGCGCTGTGCACTCGATGATTGATCCAGACACTCCGCGCGAAGGACAAATGGCGCGACGCGCATGGGACGGCGACTCGGCCTATTGACCGAGTCGTTCGACTGAAATATAGGCCAGTTTTCCACTTTGGATTTGAGCGAGATGAACCGGGGTCATCGATTCGATAGTCAGGCGCAGGCAGGAAGCCTTCGAAGATTAACCATTGTTGCAACCTGAGTTTCAAACTGCGGATTGATTCAAGACGGAGGAAGGATCTGGTACTTCAAGTTTGAACCGGTGCGGAAGGCGTCCAAGCTTTCCTGTGTCGTTCGCGCGATTCCCTCGAGTGCATCGCGCGTGAAGAAAGCTTGATGCGCGGTGATGAGCACATTGGGAAATGTCAGCAGTCGGGCGAAAATATCATCTTGCAAGACTTC
>JAIEPU010000182.1 GCA_019748235.1 bacterium | reverse complement strand
GCGAAGGCAAGGTCTTCGAGTTCAGCGCGCACTTTGCCCATACCAAGACGGTGGGCGATGGGTGAGTAAATGTCGAGGGTTTCCTGGCCGATGCGGGTTTGCTTCTCGCGTGAGAGGCTGCCAATCGTGCGCAGGTTGTGGAGACGGTCGCTGAGCTTGACGAGGATGACGCGAATGTCGCCGACCATGGCAAGAAGCATCTTGCGGACGCTCTCGGCCTGTTGCTCTTCGCGTGAGTAGAGATGGATTTTGCCGAGTTTAGTGACGCCATCGACGCAGACGGCTACTTCGTTGCCGAAGCGGCGGCGGATTTCGTCGATGTTCACGCTGGTATCTTCGACGACGTCGTGAAGCAGAGCCGTTTCCACGCAGACCAGATCCATGTGCATGTCGACGAGGATCTGGGCGACGGCAATGGGGTGGAGAATGTACGGTTCACCACTTTTTCGAGCTTGGCCGGAGTGTTGATCCCGGGCAAATTCGAAGGCAGCGCGAACTTTGGCGGCGTCTTCTTTGGGGCGGTGGGAGAGGAAGGACTTTTCGAGGGCGGCGTAGCGCTGTTCAACCAAATCAGCGCCAGAGAGCGGGTTAGCCTCAGTGGGCAAACTCGCGGACTCGGAACTGCCAGGGTTGATTTGCATCGTTTCGGGTACTAATCGCAAAGCACACAGGTGCTCATCTCTTAATTATTTCGTGTTTGCTCGAGCGGGGTCAATGCAAAAGGCGGACCTTTGCAGGTCCGCCTTGAGTTGTGTTTGGAATGAAGTACTTACTCAGCCTTGATGCCCTTGCTCTTCTTTTCGAGTTCGATCGCTTTGATCTTCTTCGCTTCGAGAGCCTTGGCTACCCAGTTGTCAGCAGTGGCGATGTCCTTTTTGTAGTCATCGGCATTTTCGGCAAGGTCGGCACGTTCGCGGATGAGGAGGTTAAGGTAAGCCATGGCATCGTCGTAGATCTTGTCGATCTCAACGGCCTTGCTCAAATGACCAATGCCTTCTTCCACGAGGCCGGCATATCCGGTCTTGAGTTCTTCGCGGATTTTCTTATCCTTGATCGGACCAGGGTCTTCCTGCTTCATCTTGGCGGCTTCGCGAGCGGCCTTGTACTTCGGATACCACTTGGACCAGGCAATCACACCGAGACTGTAATAAGCCTTGGAGTTTTGCGGGTCGATTTCAACGAGTTTCTGATACCAAACCTTGGCATCGTCCATTACGCGGAGCTTGTCCTCAAGAGTAGGGAAAGCGTTCGCCTGGTTGTAACGCATGGAAGCAATGGATTCGGTGGCGAGCTTATTCTTGGGGTCGCGCTTGAGCACTTCCATAAACTCATCTTCGGCCTGCTTCGCCATCGCTTTGTTTTCGGGCGAATCGGCACCGGGGATCCACTGGCTCATGTAGGAAGTGGCCAGGTAGAGACGGGCGACGTCGAATGAAGGATCAGCTTCGATCGACTCTTTGAACTTGCGTGCGGCTTCTTCGTACTTGGTCGCCTTGTATGCGGCGACACCCTTGTTCAGAGCATCACGAGCCTTGAGCTTTTCACAGCCGCTGGCGAAGACAAGCAAGCTCAGCGTGACCACGGCGGTCACAATGATTCGGGCATGGGATTTGATTCCGTTTAGCATTTTGATCACGATCCTCCTCACACCCGGCTATTCGCCGGCTTCAACCTTCTTGGTCATCAGACCGACCTGGTCGATGCCAACGCCCTTGGCGACGTCGATCACCTTGGCGACTTCCTGATATTCGAGATCCGGATCGCCCTTGACGAAGCAGACGCGCTCGGCGCGGGTCTTGAAAATGTCTTCGAGGCGCTTGGCGAGATTCTCAAACAGGATCGACTCCTGATTGATCTTCATGCTCTTGTCCTTCTCGATGATCACCACAACCGTCCTGTCGTTTTCAGGAGGCGGCGGAGGCTGATTCGGTGGAGGAGGCTGAGGCACGCGGGCCTCGAGACCTTTCGGAGTCAGCGGTGTGATCACCATGAAAATGATGATCAACACGAGCAGCACGTCGATCATCGGAGTCATGTTGATGTCGGCTGCAGGTCCCCCTTTGCCGCCCATTGCCATTCCCATATGCGGTGTCTCCTTCTCTTTCTCTCGCTCTGACTAACTATTCTTTTTTTGCTTCGGCGGGCGCGGCGCCTTGGATTTCTTCGGTGATCAAGCCCAACTGTTCGACACCGGCGTTGCGGATTTCATCAATCACGGTGACTACGCGCTCGTAAGTGGCGCGACGATCGGCACTGATGTAGACAACCTTTTCGGGCTTGTTGGTCAACATGTCTTTGATCTTGGTGGGCATCTGGTCCGGAGCCATACGAGTGGTTCCGAGATAGGTATCGCCTGCCCGGGTGACACTGACAAGGATCGCGTCTTCCTTGTCTGCATCCTTCATAGAGATCGGATTCTTGGTTCTTACTTTTTCGACGCTGACGCCCTTTTGAAGCATGGGCGTGATCACCATGAAGATGATCAACATCACGAGCATGACGTCGACCATGGGGGTGACGTTGATGTCGGATACCGGCGGCGGTGCTTTCTTTCTTGCGGCCATTGCGTTTTTCCTTCTCTTTGCTGTGGTTCCCACCCTGCCCTGGGCTAATGCTTGAGGCATCAGCCCGGGGAGGGAAAAACTCGCAAAGACTCGTCTGAATTATTGACCGTGAGGACTAGGCGCGGCGGGCAGCCTGCGAACGCTTGATGAAGTAGTCGAGCAATTCGGAGCTCGAGTTGTTCATCTCGATGTCAAACGCTTCCACTTTGTTGGTGAAGTAGTTGAACATCATGACGG
>JAIEPU010000224.1 GCA_019748235.1 bacterium | reverse complement strand
CGGGCACAGTGGCATCGGTAAATACTCCGGTTCAAGTCGTGGCGACCAACTTCACGTGGAAGAAACTCTGCAAGCTCGATACCGACAAAGCGCTTCTCGCGGTCTACACCGGAAGCACGCTCTCGATCTATGTAGTGACTGTCACTGGAACTGTTCCTTCCTACGGATCAGTGGTAACCCAAGCAAACTCGCAGTATCCGCATATCGTTCAAAACGGAACCGACAAAGCGCAGCTTATCTACTGGGACAGCTCAGGCTCCAAGGTGCGGTCTTCCGTAATTACAGTGACCGGAACCACGCCGACGATTCAGGCTTCGATCGTGATCGGATATGACGGCAACTTCGGTTATAGAGCGAATAACTTTATACAGGTCGCCACTGACAAATTCGTCTACTACCACCCATGGGGAAGCCTTCATCCGTATCGCGGACGCGATCGAGCGAGATTCATCATGCTGGTCGTCTCCGGAAACTCTACATCCATATCGCACACGCTCGAGATGCGAAACGGCGTGTTCGATTCCAACATCAACTACTTCAAGAAGCTCGATGTAAATAACCTGATGTGGTGGAACAAGCCGCAGAACCGAGTTGCAAAGATAACGCTCGACCTCACCGCTAATCAGATGACGATCAACGACATCCCGTACACCCACAGCATCTGGGATGACGATTCGATGCAAACGAACATGATGCAGAAGCGTGCCGAAACCAACAACATCCAGCGTGCTGCTGACCCGGCGATGACGACAAACGGATGGGTATTCGTAGCGACTGACAACAACGTAAACGGCGGAATCGTCGCGTGGTCCGACAAGGTCTTCAACTTCGAGGTATATCTCGACGACGAGCTGGTCGGTACCTACACCAAGGCGGTTCCGGGAGCCATCGAGGGCGTGATAGTCCGAATCCCACTCAACCGATTCGAGACGGCTCTCAAGATCAAGAACATAGATGCGGTCGACTTGTTCTATATGCTGCCTCACATCGTAACGGCGGTCGAATAAAAACGCATGGCATCGTACACGATCAAATACGGCGATACTCTAAGCACCATCGCCTCACAAACGGGAAAGAGCATGCAGGAACTCCTGTCGCTCAACCCTTCGATCACCGACCCGAATAAAATCTATGCGGGGCGGACTTTGAATCTTGGCGCTGATGCTCCCGCTCCAGCCCCCGATCCGAACGCAGGCAAGAAACAGACCATCGCTCAAGTGGCAAAGGTGTCGGTGCCGAACTATGTCGAGGACCCGACTACGACAAAAATCGGAAATACGCTCAAGTCGCAGGCCACTGACAAGGTCAACGAGGAAGCCATACGAGCCGCAACTCGAGCCCGCATTCAGGGGCAGATCGACGCCATCAATGCCGCTGTTGCCGATCAGATAGCAAACTTCCGTGGCACTACCGCAAAAAACAGGGAAGGCCAAAGCTACGCGCTCGCGGCCGCGGGAGGACGCATCGGCAGCGCGACAGGCGAGTCCGAAATCCGCACGACCGAAGATTTCAACAATCAGGAAGAACAGACTTATCGCAGCGAAGCGAACACGAAGATCGCCTCGCTTCTTGGCGCAGCGACGAGAGACGCTCAAACCGAGATTGACGCAAAACGCGCAGCCATCAAAGAGGGCGTCGATAAATACTTTGAATTCCTCGACACACAAGGCCAGAGGAAGAAGGATCAGATCACTGCATTCCTCCGAAACATGCTCGCTCTCGGCATTGACCCGACAGAGATCGGCGATGATGACTTCGAAAAGATTCAGGACCAATACGGATTCAGCAAAGACCAACTGGTCTCACTCTTCGGCGATGTAAAAGCGCAGCAGGAATCCGCTAACCGGGCTTCCGAGAAAGAACAGGTAGACCTCGACAAGGCGAAAGCTGATGCCAACCAATTCGAACTCGGAGAAGGCGAGGCACGATACGTCTACGACCCGAAAACTGGCGAAGCAAAACTCATCGCCGCGCGGGCGAAAACATACGCACCTAAGAGCGGAAGCGATTCCGGTCCCGGCACCACGCTTGCCTACGACGACCCGAACTACACGCTGGATGCTATACGCAAATCCAAGGGCGGCCGCGTCATGACGCAGGGCGAACTAAAGCCAATCACCGACATCCAGACAATCGTGGGTCAGGCAGATACGCTCACCAAATTCGTGAACAGCGTCGATACCGGCCCGATCGTCGGCATCATCAAGAGCAACAATCCATACGATGCAAAGGCACAGGAAATGAAAGCAGCGGTCACTGCAATCGTGCCGAAACTTGCTCGCGGAGTGTACGGCGAAGTGGGCGTGCTTACTGATGCCGATATCGAAAACTATTCGCGCACCATCGCCAACCTCAAGAACACAACTGACGTGAACAAGGCGGTCATGGCGATGACGCTCGACATCGCAACGCGCTCGCTCGGAAGCCAGCTCAACTCAATGGCCGCAGGCCAGCGCGATGTCTCGCGCTTCGAATCCATCTATACCGGTCTCAACAGCAAAGCGGCACAACTGAAAGAGGAACTCGGCTCAGCGCCAGCTGCCGGAGGGTCGACCTATACCAGCACTAGCGGAAAGTCCTTCACTCTCCCTTACTAGCCATGCTAACGCGCGATCAAATACAGAAAAATATCGAAGCGCTTGAAAGCCAAGGCGCATCGCAGGAGGAGATTCAGGGATGGCTCGACAGCCTTCCTAAAACTGCACCTGAACCGCCAAAAAAAGACGGCATCCTCAAGACCATCGGCAAGTCGCTTATTTCAAGCGAGCTTAAATTCGGCA
>JAIEPU010000280.1 GCA_019748235.1 bacterium | reverse complement strand
GACCATCGTCTGCCAAACCTCTTGATTTTCTTGTGCCTCGAAGAGCTGCCAGTAGAAGAGCCCGTTCGCTCCATGCACGAGCGCGAGATACGTCATCGCGATCTCTTCCTCGGGCGTTGCCTTGCCGGTGGATTGCAGCACAGCAATCCCAGGCTTGTTCTTTCCGACCGCACGTTTGAGGATGTCAGTCTTTTGAGCCACCTCAACAATCGGGCGTTTCTTATTCGATTCCTCAATCGGATAGATGTCGGTCGCGAGTATGTCGACGGTGTCGGCGTACTGGTACATGTTGCTATCGGTCCATGACATGACGACGGCCCAGGTCGGACGCGTTGGATCGATCTCATGAACCATCTTGGTCGCGAGCCGCATTTCCAGTGGAGAGACAGTCATCTTTGCATGGTCCGGCTCATCACACAGATACCAGCCGAACAGGTTCGCATGATTCTTGAAGGGCTTGACGGCTACACCGACTTGCCAAGGTAGATGTCCCCGCAGAACGCCGGTCAATTCAGGAGAGATCAGCACTCCTGTCCGGTCGGATTCCTCGATGATCTCGGGAGCCATCGTGCTCGGCATCAAACAGTTGAACCCAGTGTTATTCAGCATGTCGGGACGGCCGAGATACATTCCGATGGGAAAGAATGGCTTCCCATTCAGGAACATTCGGTTTCCCTCGATCGAAACAGAGTGGGGCGGCTTTCCATCGGGGACATGAAATGGAGGTACATTCTCCTTACCTTGAAGCACGATCGAAGCGGCATCGATCAATACGGTTCCTGTTCCGACGCTGAAGAAGTAAAGCCGGAGCGCCACGTTCACGTTGATCGGAACGGTGTAACGGAATTCTTTCCACTCATTCGCGAGAGGCATGACTTCGCTTTCGAAGTTCTTTTCGACAGCCGCTCGAGCGTTTCCCTCCCCCGCGAACGACCACCGGAGTAATGCGTCCTGCCCCACTCCCTTTGCCCAGAAGCGGAATTCGTAAACACCGGCGGGCATGTACATGGGGGACGTAAAGATACCCCCTCGCCCTTTCTTCTCACAAACGATCTTCATCGATGCGTAGCCTGAAACCGCTTCGTCGTTGAAGCCCGCACCAAATGAATAAAGTCCATCGTCCCATTCACCCCACGATTCCCAGCCGGCGAGCCCCGCCTCAAAATCGCCATTGAGCAGGCCATTCCCCGAGGGGACTCGCTTCGGATGAACGGTCGGTCTCTTGACAATGGCGCTCAGATCGATCGGCTGCTCCGCTAATCGAAAATTGTCGACGAATAGTTTCCCTGATCCCTCTTCCACGTACATGTAGACGCGCTTGATCTTCTTAATGTCGAGACCACTGGCCTCCATGCCGGTTACGTCGATCTCGACTAAGTTTGAACCAGGAAGGAGCCGGTAGTACCAAACGACGTACGGCTTGTCTTTGTCATCAAAAACACGAAAGATCAGGCTGATCGGCCCCCCGTCTCGGAAGGCATCAAAATAGAGCTTCTTTGCTTTCGAGAAGTCGAAGGGTCCGTTCCATGCGTGAAATCCGAACCCGCTTTCCGCCCCTTGAAGAGTCGCCTCGAGCGAGTAGCGCCCCGCCGTTGCATGTTCTGTCGATTGACGAATCGAAGCCGTTCCCTCTGACGGCTGAATCTCTTCCTTTGACTCAAAAGATGCAATCGCACTGTCGGCATAAGAGATGGGAGCGGACTGACACCCCAACAACGTTGCAACAAGGAGTGTCAACACCCCAGGCGTGGCAATACTCCGCGTGCGATTCTGAGCCATGATCATGTCCTTACTCCTCCCATGACCGTGGGAGTCTTTCGATGCTTGCCGAGCACTCGCCGGTACAGTTCGCAGTACGTGCGGTGCATCGCTTCAATGTTGAGCGCTTCATCAAACCTTCGGCGAGCGGCCGATCCCAACTTCTCTCTTCGCCCGGGATCACGCGCGAGGCGGGCGACATTCTCTGCAAGCGAGAACCAGTCTCCCGCTTCGATCAGGTAAGCCTCCACCCCGTCACGGACCGCCCAGTCGGTCGCGCCGACTCGAGTGGCGACGGTGGGGATCGCCGCGCGGGCCGCTTCGAGTAGCGCGAGGCTGAGCCCCTCGGACCATGAGGGCTGGACGAAAATATCGATTGCGGGGAGAAAGCCGGTCGAACCATCCACATAGCCGACAAAGTGAATGTTCGGAAGAGAGTTGGCGGCTTCTCGTAGTTCCCCTTCGAGCGGACCTGTTCCCGCGACCGCCCAAATCAACTCGGGAACGTCGCGTGTCGCACTTGCGGCTTTAATGAGGACATCGATCCCCTTTTCCGGTGACAACCGCCCAAGAGTTCCCGCCACGATCTGATGTTCGGGAAGGCCGAGGAGACTTCGAGCCTTGCTTCTTTCCGCCGCCGTAGGAACCGGAAGATCGGGGATACCGTTCGGAACAAAAAGAGATCCGCGCGTCAGTTGTGACGTCATCGTGGGAGATGGAACCGTGACGAGGTCGCTCCATCGACTCGTCCATCGGTCGAGCGAGTTGTACATCCGAAGCGATCGAGACGTGTTCACCCAACCGTGGCAAGTCGATAGGAGTCCTCCCATCGGCACGCCAGCGACTCGCGCCATCCGACCGATGAGATTCGCCTTGTAGCCGTGTGTGTGAAGGACGGCATGCGGAATTCGCTGCATCGTCGTCCGAAGTGAGGCAATGTAGGGCCGGGGATCTTTCGAATCTTGCCCACAAAGCCAAGCGGAATCCATCCCCTGGCCCGCGAC
>JAIEPU010000058.1 GCA_019748235.1 bacterium | reverse complement strand
GCCAACGTCGAACAGGCCGAAGTGCTTCCTCCTACGAGTATGGACACCGGCGCACCCCGTCCCCTGCGCGCCGTCCAGACGCCCCGTTGCCGGACCGTCGAAGAAGTGACGAAATTCTTGAATGTCTCCCCTGCTCACCTCGTCAAAACGCTTCTCTACTCGACGGGGAAAGAGACCGTGGCCCTGCTGATCCGAGGCGACCATGAGGCCAATGAGATCAAGATTCAACGGCTTCTTCACGTGACGGACCTTGAGCTTGCTGCCCCCGCCGTTGTCGAGCAAGTCACGGGCGCGCCGGTCGGATTTGCCGGACCCATCGGGTTGAAAGATGTTCGGATTATCGCCGACCACGCGGTCAAAGCCCTGCGCAACGTGGTCGTCGGCGGCAATCAGCTTGATACGCACTATGTCGATGCGAATTGGGAGCGTGACTTTCACGTCGAGCAGTTTGCCGATCTCCGCAGTGCCTGTGCAGGAGACCCGTCGCCGAGAAAAGATGGGACGTTGAAGGCGACGCGGGGCATTGAAGTCGGGCACGTCTTTATGCTCGGCACCAAATACAGTGAACTCATGAAGGCCTCCTTCCTGGATGCGCAAGGCAAGGAATGCCTCGCGGTCATGGGATGTTATGGCATCGGAGTCGGACGGACTGCCGCATCGGCGATCGAACAGAACCACGACGACAAGGGCATTATTTGGCCCTTCCCCATTGCACCATTCCATGTGCATCTCCTCCCGCTCACCAAATCGGACCAAACGGCTCACGTCACCGCGCAGCTCTATGACGAACTGCAGGCGGCGGGACTCGAAGTGCTGTGGGATGACCGGGACGAACGAGCGGGTGTGAAGTTCAACGATGCAGACCTCATGGGAGCTCCGTTCCAAGTCGTCATTGGCGACAAAGGCCTCGCCGAAGGAGTCGTAGAGGTCAAGACTCGGAAGGACGGAGTCAAACTCAAGATGCCGCCCGCTCAAGTTGCCGCTCATCTGACTCGCACACAAACAAGCTAGGATCTCGCCGTTTCCCCGTAGCGTCGTTCATCCGGCGATGTTCGGAACCTCGCCAGACTGAAACCGTCTTTTCCTTGCCTTCCACTCGCGATCAGTTAGACTGAAATTCGACCTCCACTTCAGAGCAATTGTGCTCGCGAACGCCAGGCCCGCATATGCACTTCGATCCGGCGATGACCACCCTGTGTGACATGCAGGAATTTGCCTAATGCAAGCCAATCCCGTCCCGCAAAACCTCCAGGAACTTCAGCAGAAAGTCGCCTTTGCCGAGAACATCAAACGCATCGCGGACCAGATCCATGCCGCCAGCGATCTCGACCATATTCTCCTCGACTTGCATAAAGATATTCTCAGTCTTTTCGACGCCGAAGATCTCACCATCTATGCGTTTGATTCGGACAAGAAAGAAATCTTCTCGAAAGTCCCTCACATCGACAGCGTCGAGGAAATCCGCATCCCCATCACTGAACAAAGCCTGCCCGGGTTCTGCGCGAAATATCTCCGCCCTGTAAATATCGCCGACGCCTACAACATCGCGGAACTGCAGGGCGTTCACCCGTCACTCCTGCACGACAACTCCTACGACAAGCGCACCGGGTTCAAAACCAAGCAGGTCTTGACGTATCCGATCGTCGCAGAGAACAAGTATTTGATGGGCGTGCTCCAGCTTCTCAACAAGAAAAGCGGCGCCCGCTTTACCAGAAAAGATGAAGAATCCGTCGCAGAAATAGCAAAGGCCCTCGGCATCGCCTTCTTCAACCTCCGCAAGGTCTCAAAAAAGAACCCGACCAAATTCGATCTTCTGGTCACGAATAACCGCATCACCCAAAACGACTTGGACAATGCCATCGCCGAATCCAGAAAAGGCCTGTCAGACTTCGAAAGCATCCTGATCGAAAAATACAAGGTGCCGAAGATTGAGATCGGCAAATCGCTCGCGCAGTTTCACAAATGCCCCTATATCGAGTACAGCGATCGAACGATCGTCGATATCGAGCTCCTGAAAAATCTCAACGTCGACTACCTCAGAAAAAACCATTGGATGCCCCTCAAGCGGGACAGGACTGCCATCGAGATTTTGACGGACGACCCGGGCGATCTCGACCGCGTGGCGGATATCAAGCGCACGTTCCCAGGCCTCAACATTCGTTTTGCCATCAGCCTTCGCCGCGATATTGCGCAATTCCTCAGCTCCGCCACAGGACAAGGGGATACCGGCAGCACCAGAAAGTTGGATGAAAACGTTTCCGACATTCTCGGTGAACTCGTCAACGAAGCCCAAGAAGCCGCAGCGGAAGACGCCGGGGGCGGGCTCGACGAAAACGACAACGCCATTGTACGGCTGGCCAATCAAATCATTGCCGATGCCTATCGCCAAGGCGCCTCAGACATTCATGTCGAGCCCTATGGCGAGAAACGTGAGACCCTTGTCCGTTTCCGTGTCGACGGCGATTGCTTCGAATATATGAAGATTCCCCAGAGTTATCGCCGTGCGATCGTGTCGCGTCTAAAGATTATGGCGAGCCTCGACATTGCAGAACGGCGCAAGCCTCAGGACGGCAAGATCAAGTTTAAACTGTCGGAAAACAAGGAAATCGAGTTGCGTGTCGCAACGATTCCGACTGCTGGATATAACGAAGACGTGGTCATGCGTCTGCTCGCGGCCAGCGAGCCCTTGCCCCTCGATAAGATGGGATTTTCAGACCGGAATCTCGCGGCGATCAAAGAGATCGCCGCAAAACC
>JAIEPU010000103.1 GCA_019748235.1 bacterium | reverse complement strand
CGACTCGAATTACCGGCTCGAACGCTTTCTAGCTACGAGCGCGGCAACGCGTTTCCCAGTCTGAATCGGGCACACACGATCTGCCGATTCTACGACGCTCCGATGGACTTCTTGTTCACGGGGCAGGGACTCGGAAGGGTCCTCAACTCCAAGATTGGTACGATGGCACAACGTCGTACCTGAAGAACCCTTGGCCCACTCTGCGGGTGGGCGAGGTAGAGGGGATGAGTCAAGGGGTTCCGCAGCCCCGTCCTCCTAGCACTCATCCCCTCGCTACTAATACCGTGCCAGTCTCATCGAGAGTCGATACTGGATTCCGGTTGGGTTCGACGAGGGAAAACTACAGGCAAGCAGGTTGCTAGCACGAGATACTGTAGGTCGTCGAATCAAGTGACTCTCACCAAAGCACTTGCAAATGGAAATGAAAATGATCAAATCACATATCGTGAATCGCATCGGTTACGCCGCTCTTGCCCTTGCTGCCCCCGGCGAAGTCGCTGGTACGTCCACAACCGACAGCGGTGGCGATGGCACCGAGAAGCTTGAATCGGAAACCGGTTTTCTCTCCCTCGCTGCCCTCGCCGGCGCCGATACTAGCGGCATCCAGGCTCTTGCGAATCGTGTCCCCCCGGCCGGCATCTGGCGTGTTCAGGGCGATACGGTGAAGCTGAGTCAGGGCGAAGGCCGCGATGGCAAGGCCCCTCCGTTCCGCATCGGCTACATCTATCTGGTGCGCCACGGCAAGTCGACCGACCCCGAGTTCGACAACGAGAAGATGGTCGATCGCAAGCTGCGCGAATCGTTCACCATCTGGCCGGACGATATCGAGGAAGGCATCGGCTTGACCAAGGGTCGTTACCTGAAGGCCGGCATCTCCAACTCCGAGCCGAAGAATCTGGGCGGTGTCGAATCGCAGCCTCCGGGCTGGCTCGACAACTTCACCGGCGCCGAGTTCGATCTCCGGATTCGTCACGGCATTCGCAACAACGAAACGGTTGCCTACTACGATTGGCTGCCGGCCGAGGCTGCGGAAGAAGTCGAAGAATAACGGCGAGAGTCGTTACTGGTGGGGCGGAGCAATCCTCCCCACTTGATAACAACTTTGAATCAAGGTTATGAATCATGAGCGTCGCTGACTTCATGCGTTCTTCTATCAGCGATCGGGATATCAAGTACCCGCTGATCCACGAGAATAACTCGCGAATCCAAATCGTATACGGTGAGAGCCTGTACGGCATGTTGATTCGCAATCGCAATTTCTGGTGCGGATATACGCTGCTCACGCAGGAGCAGGCAGAGGCGATTGATTCGTGGCGGCCTATTCTTGGCGCCAGTTTCCTCGGCCCCGCCAGCATCCCAATCACGTGGCAGATGCCGGATAGGTATGGGCAGCTGGCAAATGCAACTTCACTTCTGAATCAAAACGGAGGTGATTTTTGGATTGGCTTCCACAAAGAACTCGGCGATGCCCCAGTCGACCGAGTCAAAGCCATGCACATTCTCGGCACATTCGTTGCCTCCGTCCAGAAAGTCATAGACGCTAATGCGAATCCACCTGTTTGAAGATAAGCTCGGAATATCTGCCGGCTATGAGCAAGAATGGGAATCGATGCTCGCCGGTGCTGGCTTCTTCAATGCGGCAGTCTATCGCTCGCCCGTGTGGCGCAAGTTTGGCGGGAGCAAACAGCTGGTGACGATGGTTGGGAATCGCAAGACTCCCGGCTTCAATCCCGACCCAGCGATTCAGCGCATGCTCAAAGAGTGGTTCGCTTTCGAAGTGAATCGCGTTGAGCCCGACGCAATCATCGTGCAGGAAGCGGCGCTGCTTGGCCTGTTCGAATCACGCTGGAACATATCGACCATCGACTATCTGCGCGGCGGCATCTACCCGTTCACGCGTAACGATGGTAAGGTGATTCCAGTCCTCATCACCGTCCCAATCTCTGCGATCAACACGCAGAAGAAAACCAAAGACATTCGCGCCATGAATGCGGGCGCTGAATCAAAGTCGGAATGGGAGGAGCAACGTGATTTTGAACGCGAGCAATCTGCCGGGGTGGGTGAAGGAGAGAGCGAAGAGGATTCAGAAGCTGATGTGGAAGAGTACTTCTTCGAACCTTACACAATCCCCTATGGGCGATGGGTCTTGGGCAGCGACTTGCGCAAGCTACATCGAATCACCAAACGAGGATACCGTCACAGTTCACCTCGTGTGCGAATTGTCACGGACAAGCACCAAGCCCTAGAGGCTGAGCAGTTCCTCATGGAGTCGACTCTGATCTCGAACGACATCGAGACGATTCCAGATCAAGCGCTCATCACGGTCAATGGATACACGGGAGTCACGAATGACTACGAGAAACGGACCTACGTTTTCCCTTGGTACAATAACTTTGCTCCTAGTTCCGGTACTCCTAGCGATCTTGATTCTATGCTTGCTGTACAGCGTCGTGTCAACGCTTCCGGAATCCCTTTCACTCTCCACAACGGTCCTTACGACCTCTACTACCACAACATCTATCATCAACCCGTAGCGAATTACGCCTACGATTCGATGACCATGTTCTGGTCCTTCTTCCCAGAGTTGCCCAAGCGACTCGACTTTGTCTCAAGCATCCTGCTCGATGACTACGTTTATTGGAAGGGGGACCGCAAGGCGGACAAGTGGTTCACCTTCCTCGATTACAACGGTAATGACTGTGATCGGACTCTCGTCAATACAGT
>JAIEPU010000314.1 GCA_019748235.1 bacterium | reverse complement strand
GGTGACGGTTCATCTTCGACAGGCCTTGCTTCATGATCTGGCCGACCACCTTGTTCGTCGTGCCATGATAGAGCACGACCGGTGGCACCGAAGGCTTGAGGTCGAGATCGATATCAATCGAGTGACCCTGGCGAGCACGAATGGCGCTGAAGTCGAAGTTGAATTCGAAACGCTTTTTGTCGTTGTCTTGGACGACTGTCATCAGAGTATTGAAGTCGTTGGATAGTCCTTCTCGGGCGAGTGCTGCATACACATCGCTAAGCGGTGCCCATCCCTTCGCATCGAGCGTGAGATCGCCCTTCTCCGGCGCGTGTCGCAGCCAGTACGAGAGCGTCTTCGAGATTTTGGTTACGTCGGTCATTCCTTGAATCCGATTATCATCAGCCCCGATCTCGCGCCGAGGGTGACATTCTTGCGTTCAGCCATATTGGGGAACGTGATCTTTTCGAGTTGGAGCCCTTCAGGCCATTCGCCGGTCTCTTCGTCAGTCTTGATCGAGAGCGGCATGTAGACGTTGTCTTGGTTGCCATAGGACTGGTCATCGTAGACTTGACCGTTGAAAAACCAGTACGAGCAGTCGCTGATCTCGCTCGTGTCCCACGGCCACGGCCAACCTTGCTCCGGCGCCGTCCAATCGTCACGTTCGGATGCGAACTTAGCGACAGCGGCTCTAAACTCTTCTTCGGATTTGGCATTGAGGACAGCATCGTCGATGCCTTCTCTGTAGCCGTCCCAAGCGACGCTGCCCAACCACTCTGCCGTTTCGTTTTTGCCGACGTAGAAATCTGCTCGCGTGCCCATGTTCATCGCTCCATGTAAGCTTTGCTACGATCCAAAATCGTCCTCGTGAACCCATGCCGGATGCATCCGAATCAGTGCGGTCGGATACTTGGCACGAGCGAGCTTGAACGCATCCTTGATGGATGGCACCGGCACCGAGTTTTGCTGGGTGTCGAGTTCGGTGTAGCACCAGTTGTTACCCGAGTGCGGAACGATGACAAGCACCTTGCGGCCTTCCATCATCGCATCGAACCACGGCGCCAGCGGCGCCACTTCGAGTTCGGCCTTCGTCGGCTTCTCGATCTTCACAGCTTCAAGCGTGCGAACGAACGGATGTGGATCGCTGCACCCGTGTGCCCAAGACGGCGCACCCGCCGGCACGGGATCGTTGTGGCTGTGATAGCCCACGATGTTGATGATCGTGATTTTGACCTTGCCCAGGTCCTTGTGCTTCTTCGCCTTCGAAAGCTTCTGCTCCATCGCGTACGGGTAGACGGAGTAGTTCGGACGAGGACGCGTACCCCCGTCTCGCGGATCGTACCAGAACGAATACTCGGTGGTGCGATAGAACAGCCCGGTCTCGGCGTCGCGGATGACCCAATAGCTTTCGTCGATCATGGCACGATCGTTGTCTTATCGCCGTGCGTAACGCGGATCGGCGTGTTGGGATCATACCGGATGAAGACGCTGCCGATGAACGGCATCGAGTGGAAATGGACCTGAACGACCGCTCCGTCCGACACCAATTTGTTCACTGCTTCACCGATCTCGTCGATGCCCCATGACGAACTCGGATTTGCTGATCGAAAGGCAGAGATGATCTCGGTCAATGTCAGCGGCCACGGCTTCTCGGTGGCGATCTGCCGAATGCTTTCGGCCTCGGTCATTCTAAACTCCCAGAATTGGTAGGCGCACTTGGAGTCGAACCAAGGACCAGAATCTTATGAGGAATCGGCTCTACCGTTGAGCTATACGCCTGTAATATGCTTCTCGCATTGCTTGTTTATGGGCATCAGACTTCGGCTTTCCTGCATTTGCTCGACCGCCTTTTCTTCCATTACTTGCGTGATCTTTGGAAGTCAATGCATGGGCACCAGCTTTCTTTGCAACAGCGGCTCTGCCGCCAGCAAGTTGAGCCCCGGCGGCGATGGATGCTGCGTTGCCGCGTGCTCTGGCCGCTGCGTCGAAACCGCCCGGGCCTCCTAGCCTCAAATTATAGGTGTCTCGTGAATTGAAATTTGCAGTCATTTGGCGTTCAAATTCAAACGCTTCGGTTTCGCACTCGGTGATTAAAAGTACCTCTTTTCTAAAGTTCTGCTTGCCGTACTTTGCGATTGCCTTTTTTATTGCTCTCCCGCTCCCGTAGTAAGCATCATTTGGATTAGTGGTTTTGTGTTTTCCGACGTAGTACTTGTCGTTAAGGAGATTCGTTATTCGGTAAACGGTGTAGACTACTTGTTTCATTCTTGTATATAGGACAGCCGGCTTTAGTGGTTTACCGAAATGCTCGAACTACTTCCCGACCTCCTGTGGGGCATCATCAAGCACCCCGCCGATCCGGACCCGATGAAGTCCCGGATGATGTCCGACTTTGGCTTCAAGACCGGATGGGATTCCGTTGAAGACCAAGTCCAATACATCGACGGCGACTGGTATCTCGGTGACGATAAGTGCCGTCGCAAAATCGTATTGGAGGAATGCGCTTTCGCGGTTCGTCGTTCTTGGCTCCGCGATCGCATCGGCACGATCTACGAGATTCCGCGCATCCAGAACCCGAAAGCGTGGCGTGACAACGCTCGGATCAGTCCGCAAAAAGCTCAAAAATATCTGGGCATTATGCGTCCTCCGGGGCTCTACCCGCTGTTCACCTACGAGACCTTCGCCGGCTGGCCGAACAAGATGGTTTTCGGTGATGAAGCCTC
>JAIEPU010000069.1 GCA_019748235.1 bacterium | reverse complement strand
AGCTCCCGCCGGATTGACGACGAGACGCCGAGCGATCGTCCGCTGCTTTTGCGGTTCGATGCGATACCAGTTCGCACGTTCGCGAACTTGCCGATTCCAATCGCGCGAGGCATCGAGGGGCAAAAGTTGCGGGGCTCGCCCCAAGCTCACCATCCGTGCGCTCGCGCGGCGAAACATGTTGGGTGTCTCGTCTCCCGAAACCATCCCAAGGTTCCAACCACCCCGACCTTCCGCCGCCATCGCTTGTCCACCGACGGCCAGATAGGAAACCGATATTCCGGATTTGCTTGTCATCGAAATTCCGCCGTTGGCATCCGCAGCGGGTTCGGATCCGTCAAGCGGCGTCAATGTGTCGACGACGGGGATCTCGAGGACACGGCTGTCATTCTTGTTGAGAATTTTACTGATGATCTCCACCCAGCCAGAATCCTCATGCATCCGGAACGTCAGCTCTGAACTCCAGTTCCCTTCTTCGCGGTGGAATCGAACGACCCCAAGTGTCTGATTGTCGCCTGCTTCCGGTTGTTTCCAAACGGAGCCGGGGCCAATCTGCAAAGATGCGACCGGAATCGCGGTGGCGGACTCTGGCCCGTTCACGATGATCAATCGACCCGCGCGAGTCGCATCCGAGTCAGTGGGACTAGTGAGAATGATGACCTGAATCTGGCCGTTGCGAAGGACTACGTCACCCGCATGCACAAACTGCCTTGCTTGACTGCTCACGTATTGCGTTAGGTTCGAGGGAGTCAATTGAATGAGTTCGACGGCGGCCATGCTCGGGGCAGCGACTGTCGTGAGTGCAGTAATCAATAGTCCCAGGCGCGCGAGTCTCTTCGTGAAGCTCATGACTCAAGACCTCTTTACTTGCCGTCATCATCCGACGGACAAGCTGGTGGCATCATTGATTCGCTTGAGCGGCACTCGTTCGGGTGTGAACTCAGAGGGGTTGGACGGAGACCGAACCGCTGATCTTGTATCGTCGGAAGGGGGAAACGGAGAAAAGAGCGAACGGCCGGGTGAGGCAATTCGCTCTCCACAACTTGCGGGCTGTTAGGACTGGATAGGTTTAGATAAAGTTTCTGGACGGTAACGGATTTGACCGAAACAGGGTTCCTACCGCTCAGAAAATCTCATTTGCCTACTTTTCCGGCTCCTCGGCGGGTTCGCTACCCGGCTCCATCTTTTCGTCACCCGGTTCCGCCGGTGGTTCGTCGCCCGCCGGCTTTTCATTCTCCATTTCCTCTTTGGGAGCGTCATCGGCAGGTTCTTCTTTAGCGGGCTCGGCTCCACCCTCCGGCATCTCTGCCGACTTCTCCTCGTTCTCCATTTTGGGCTCCGCATCACCCTCTGCCGGTTCGGATGGCGTCTCCTCCGCGGGAGCGCTAAGGTCGAGCGGAGTTTCATGGAGGAATGGCTTGGCATTTCGCTTTTCAGCGATGCACTGGATCAACCCGCGACCGGTGGACAAAAAGATACGATCCGTAGTTTGGTTGTACGCGCTCACCGGGAAATCGGGGGAAAACCAGCTTCCGAGCACTGCTCCGTCTCGGCGATCGAGGATGAGGAACCGCTTGGCCGCCGTCATGGCATAGACGCGATCCTGGCTAACTGAAATCACTCGATCCGCCCCCTCTTGAACCCACCGGAGCGATCCATCTTTGTCATCCAGCGAGAAGAGTCCGCCCCCTTCGGGAGTCAAGAACACTTCCTCCTCGAATGGGACGGGTTGCCGATGGATCGGGAAGCCCGAGGGGAATCGCCAGCGGGTGTCACCCGTGAAGGCATCCACCGCGAACAGATTAAAATCGACGGTGGCGACGTAGATGGTGCGGCTTCTGAAAGAGACAGGTGCGGCGATCGCCGCACCGGGAATGAATCGGTAGAAGAGGTCTTTCTTGTTTAAGGCCGAGGCGTAAACGACGCCGCTCGCCGCCGTGAAGAGGACGCGGTCTTTGAGGACGATCGGGGGATTCAGAAGCTGGGAGCCAGCGTTGTAAAACCATGCCACATTAGGAAGCCCGAACTTTCGCTTATGCGGCCACTTGAGTTTTGCCTCTTCCGGATCGGTGTTCATCGCATACGCGTAAAGATGATCATCGACCGTTTGAACATAGAGAAAGTCATCGTTGGAGCCCGGCCCGGAAGTCACCGCCGATCGAAGCTTGATCGTCAGAAGGATCTGGCCGGTCTTGCGATCGAGCTTCGACGTATGGGTATTGCTGCAAACGTAGACGAAGTTCTTGGTGACGGCGGGAGGGAATACCTCCCCTGGTGTTTCCGAAATCGACTGCGTCCAAAGGATTTTGCCGGTCTCGGAATCGAGACAGTGAATAAGTCCCTTGTCTGATGCCGCGAAAAGTAGGTTCTCGACCTGTTTCAGCGAAAGAATCCGCTCGCGAAGCCGAAGTGTCGAGACTTGCGTGTACCAGAGACGAACCATTCCATACCGGTCGAGCGTCAAATCGTCGACGAATCCGCTCGACTGCTTGCTCTGTGCGGAAACGGAGGGAGGGATCGCTAATGCGCTGACGAGAGATAATCCAACCAGGACGTTGCGAATGAATTTCCGATCGCTCATGATCGATCCCTTCGAGATAGAATCGGGCCGAGCGTAGCCTACCACGTGTCCGGAGGAGCGGCTTCAATCG
>JAIEPU010000236.1 GCA_019748235.1 bacterium | reverse complement strand
ATTGTCATCAGGTTTACGCAGTTCTTGGGCAGAGCGATCATGCCAAGTTCCGTCGCCGCCATGTTCGGAACATCGATTTGGTTATTCTCCATGTTCGCGAGCATCGCCGTCGCGGATTTCGTGAAGACGTTGCGATGTGCTTCGGTCAGCAGTTCCTCTTCGATCAAGATACATTCACAGACCTCGGCTGACCGCAGAAGCCACTCCCGGATGCCTTCGTACTTCGCGAGGATCTGTTTCGCGGCAAGGACGAGACGAAAGACGATCCTTCGCCCGTTGTAACGGTAAATATCCTTTGCCCTCACTTCTGCGATGTTCGAGAGCGTTGTGAAAAGCGCCTTCTGAATTGCAGCCATTGCGTCGGAGTCCGGCGTCATCAGATAGGCAGACAGAGCTTCTGAAAGGTACGTGAATTCGTGAGTGCGTTTGTACGGCCGCGATCCCGGCCCGATGATTGGAATGTCACGTTTGCGAAGCTCGCGCCCTACGACCAGGAGATCGGTCCACCACGGGGCCAGCACCGCCGCCGAGCCGAGCGGAATCCCGAGAGCGTCGAGAGACGGCAGAAAATGATCAAACACTCCTTCCATCGCTGTCGCACAATGAACGTACTGCGGCGGGATTTGGAAGTCTTTGTTGTCACCCACAGCCTTCATTGTCGGGCTCGAAGGACACAGCAGTTCAGCATGCTTCACCACCAGCTCCGAACTTCTGAAGTTACCAGTCAGGTGGCAGTCGCTCTTGGCGTTTACTTTTGTCGCGAATTCCGCCATGAGACCCGGTCTCCCACCGGCAAATCCCAAGATCGACTGGTTCGGATCTCCCACAAAGAACATCTTGGTACGTCCGAGTCTGAAGATCACGAGAAGCATCACGGCCTGAGCGACAGTCGTGTCTTGGAACTCGTCCACGATGAACCAAGCGAACCGACTTGCGAGGGCGCTTGCGATGAACTGATGGTCCTTAACGAGCTTTGCCGAAAAGTAAACGATGTCGCCGAGAGTTACTTTTCCTTCCGCATCCGCTCTTTGGAAGAACTCAGACACGGCCGCATCGGGTAGCCCCGTCTCGGAGGGGAGCTTGTCGGGATACTGTCGTTGAAGGCCATCAAAGCGATCTACGAGGCTTGCTTTGATTCCATACTTCTTGGTCAGGTCCTTCACCAGAGCTGAGTACCACTCGTCGTCACTCGTGATAACCGCCCACTCGCCAGTCAGATGTGGGAAAAGGTGTGCATAGGGACGCAGCACGTAGTTCAAGCAGAACGAATGAATCGTTGATATCTCGCAGAGGTGCTGGTCATCCCCATCACCGTATGTTCTCAGGCGTGAAGCAATTTCATTCACCCCGGTGTTCGTGAACGTGATGCAGGCCACCTTTCGCGGCGTTTCTCTCACCTCATCAAGGCACTTCTGTAGCTTTGCGATGATAGTTCGAGTCTTCCCGCTGCCTGGGCAGGACGTCAGGCAAAGCGTCCCGTCGTAGTCCACGGCGATTTGTTGTTCATCCGTCAGCGGAATCATGTCGTCACCCAAACCACGGCCTGCTTGATGTATTCGGGTAATGACTTCGCCAAGGCTACATGCTTGGAAACAACCTGCGCGAAACGCCCCTTCTGGAAACGCTTCGAGGTATTGAGAACGTACTTCTTAGCTTTCTGGAGCTTTGCTGTTTGCGCAGGCGTCAACGTCGTTGAAGCTCCGATATCACTTTCCAGCTTCTTGAGGAATGCGGAAATCCTTGGGGCTCCCACCTCTGCACACGCGGCGGAGAACATTCCCAGCGTCCCCACTTCCGTAAGTTCCATCTCGAATGTGGTCGACCCTACGAAGACCTTGAGGTAGGCATTCTCCTTAGCCTTCAATGACGCCACCCTGTCCCGCTTTGGCGCTGCGGGGACCGCCGCGACATCAGCCTCATCTTCTGGATCGAGAGCGGGCTCTTCGTCGTTCTGCGAGTCTCCATCTGTGAGAATCGAGCATCGCTTCTCGATGGCAGTTGGGCCGAATAGTTTTGTGTAAGGATCGAAGTGTGCGCCGTGGATCGGGACGACTGACACTCCATGCTCATCAAGATTGATGTCAAGGACTTGCCTCACCAGCGGAGCAATGAGGAAGAGTTCGGCCGGCCCCTCCACTAAAATCACCTTTCTCGCAAACAGAAGTGTTGATCGCGTCGCATCGAGATAACGCTCAAGGTCTGCCCGCTCCTGCGGGAGAAGTGCAGCGCTGCTTGTTGCTACCGCCGACTTAGTAGCGATAGTCCCGTCATTTGTCAGGATGATCATCGAAGAGAGCGGCGCCTGAGACGTGATATGCGTACTATGGGTGGTGATCAGAGTCTGGGCATCGTCATTCTGGAGTGATTTGAAGAGCACGCGTTGCAACTGCGGGTGCAGGTGAGCTTCTGGCTCCTCGATGATCAATAGCTGACCTGACGTCTTCGCTTCCTTGACCCGGCGTGCGAAGAACGTGACAAGCATGCTGATGTAAAGAACATTGTTCAGCCCGAGTCCATTTCGGCTCGGTTCGAAATTCTTCACCGCCGAATTCGATAGCAGGACCGTCAAAGCACGAGAGATGTCGTTGAACGAAGGAGACGACATGCCGAGCGCGACGTCCATCGTGAATG
>JAIEPU010000281.1 GCA_019748235.1 bacterium | reverse complement strand
CCTTTCTTCTTCTCAAAGCAGTCTTGTCTTTGTCGCTCGACTTCTTCGCCTCCTTTTTCTCGCTTGTTGGGGTGCCCCTTGCACCTGAGTTTGAAACGATCTTATGGTCTGGGTCGAACCACTCCCGGCTGAGATTCTTTTCTCGAACGAGGAGGAGGCGGAATGGATCCGGATTGCCGAGAATGAATTCTTCATTGCACAAGAGCAGAAGAAGCGAGCGTTAACCAGAAGAGGTTCCCTGAGCGAAACTTCTCAACGCACGCCGGTGGTCACGAACACCGTCAAGATGAAGCCCGAAGTCAGCCACTCCGGAACCGAGCTTGATCTGACGGACATGAGCCTGCAAGGCTATCGCATTCTGACGCGTCTGGGAGCTCGACAGGTCGAGGTCGTTGTGGCCGTCAGCAGCAACCTCCACTCGATCATGCAGCACTGGGCGCTCATCGAACGAGACGTCGTGCCTGCATTGAGTCAATTCGACCGTCATGTCATCGAGGAGCTGCACGATGCCTATCAATTCCTCGTCTTCAAGTTCACCTCGCTCTTCACTCTCCAACACACGCCTCCCGGCCCCAAACGTGCTTCGCCCTTCTCTTCAAACTCGTCGTCGCCGTCCTCGTCCTTCTCCTCGTCTTCCGCATCGTCACCGACCACTTCCATCCGACCGTCGACCATCCACATCGGTGCAGAAACGGCCGTCGATCTCTCCCTTGCCGAGCTCCGTGTTGGCGCCGCCGACACCGATGATGGCAGCACCTCGAGCACCGCCAACGATGAGGACAATCGAAATCACGACGATCCGCACGATCACAGCGATTGGCAAGCGAACGATGACAGTGATTCTGACTCTGAAGGCGATGCCTCTTGTTCTTCTTCAGCTTCTAAGATACATCATCAGCATCGTCCCGCTCGTTCTTCCTTGTCCGTCTCGCTCTCCAACATCTCTCGATCAAGTACGACGACGACGACGACGACGGTCGGTCTGCATTGCGAGAAGGAAGAACCGAACGTCGCGACAGAGAACAACAACGACGACGCACAGCTGTTTCAGACGATCTTCGACTTGTGGGAGGAGCCGTTGATCATCTCTGCACAGTGTCAGTACTGGACATTGGAAGGACGGCATCGAGGCACGATCTACCTGTCGCCGAACTACGTCTGCTATGCGTCGAGCACCGACACAGCGACCAGGATCATCATACACTTCAACGACATCGAGTCCATCGTCAAGGACACCTCGTCGAGCAGCCTCGGCGTCAACACACTCGAGCTCAAGGCACTGGACGGAGGACGATTTGTCTTCTCGTTTCCGCGGTCGACGAATCGAGAGCTCGAGGAGGCCTACGTGTTGTTGCAGCAGCTGTGGGTTCGCTCGATGAACTACTTGTTGACGCTGGCCACCAAGAATCGCGAGTATACAAGCTCGAACTTGCAGTTTGCGACGGTGCCCATTTCACTGGGCGGACTCACCACGAGAAAGCTCGACGAGCTGCGCAGGCAAACGTGGTACTGCGAGCGGTTTCGGTTGCCGTGCTCGGAAAAGCTGCTCTGGATCAAGCATCAGCTTGGCTGTATTGTTGAGAAGGAAGGCTTTGTCGACGAGTACGTTTGCACTGTGGCAATGTCCCGTCATTTTCTTTGTTTTTCATCAGAAACATCATCGGCTTCATCATCATCAACATCCTCCTCCTCCTCATCATCATCAACATCCTCATCATTTTCATCAGCTTCTTCCTCTTCTTCCTCCTCTTTTTCCTCATCGTCGAGTGGCTTTTCAGCTGCGCGCTCTGTTTCAATGTCGAGTCTGAGCTATCGACCGCCTCGTCCACCATCGGATCTGATCGCCGCCCTGCCTTTCTGTGAAGTTTGCAACGTCCGACAGCTGTCCAGTCTACCCAGCGATGCTGCGGCCACCTTTCGTATGATGACACCCGCCTGCAAAGTGGTGACGACGCATTTCAGCATCACCATCTGCTGTCCGAGTGGCAGCGACGAATGCTCGGCACGTTCCGTCTTCTCGGAGATCTCAGCGATGTTCAATCTCAGTCAGAAGATGTTCTTTCCCTATCCAAAGAGCGTCACTTCCCTGCTCGAAACCAAGCTGCGCTCGAGCTTCGACGACTCTCTCGCCTCGCTGCCCGATCTCGATTCCTCGCTGGCCGACGAAGATCTCAGCTCTGCCGGTGAATCCAGCTGGGAGAGCGAGAGCGAGCTGTCCGAGTGCGACGAACTTCAACCCGAAGACCTGGTGCTGCACGGGCACGTGCTCTATCTCGATCAGAAGCTGCGGCAGCAGGTCCGGCGACGAGGTTTGCCGCCAACATCGCGCATTGCCGCGTGGCCGCAGCTGTCGGGTGCCGACTTTCTGCGACAGGCCGCCGAGGCAGGCTCCTACGAAAACCTGCTCAGCATGAACGAGGGGCAGACGACCGAGGCAACGCAGCAGATCGAACGTGATCTCCATCGGACATCGAAGGACGAGTTCTTTCAGAACCCCGAGACGGGCATTGCAGTGCTTCGACGTATTCTCGTGGCCTACTCGTGGCGCAATCCTGACATTGGCTACTGCCAGTCCATGAACATCGTCACCGCTGCACTCTTGCTCATGATGGACGAGCACCAGGCCT
>JAIEPU010000181.1 GCA_019748235.1 bacterium | reverse complement strand
AAATACATCGTCAACGCATCGGGAGATCAGTTCTTCGTCCCAGACTCCTCGAAGTTCTACTACGACCAGCTCCCCGGCGATAAGTACATTCGATATGTTCCCAACACTGACCACGGATTGGGTGAATCCGATGCTTTACAAAGCATCATCGCATTCTACTCAACCGTTCTGAAAGGAACGAAACGCCCCGAATACTCGTGGACGTTTGAAATGGATGGTTCGATCAAGGTTACGACTTCGAGCAATCCAAAGAAGGTTCTTCTCTGGCAGGCCACCAATCCGAAGGCGCGGGACTTCCGCACCGACACTATCGGAAAGGCATATAAGAGCACGGAACTAAAGGAAGAATCGCCAGGCGTCTATGTCGGTCGAATCACTCCCCCGAAGGAGGGCTACTCCGCGTTCTTCGTGGAGCTCGAATACGACGTCGATGCCCCCTTTACGTTTAAAGTTTCATCAGCGGTCCGAATCCTACCAGAGAAAGTCCCTTTCCCTGATATCGATCCGGCCAAGGCACCTTACGAACTCCAAAAGGATGCGAAATAAAGGTCTCTGATTGATAGGATCGCGCGGGCCAATCCCTAGCAGATTATCCCGCGTCTCGAACCCGTCTGTCGACAACCCGGCTTCATCCTGCGATAATCACAGCTTCATGCGGTGACATGGCAGGATGAACAATGCCGGGTTGTACCTTGATCTTGATCGCGATCAACGTCGCACTCCTTCATGCGGATGCGCCGATTGACTATGCGAAGCAAATTAAACCACTTCTCGCCAGTCGATGCCTAGCTTGTCACGGTGCCCTCAAACAGGAGGGATCACTTCGACTCGACACGGCCGCTTCCGTCAAAGCGGGGGGAGATTCTGGCCCCGCGATCGAACCAGGTCAAAGTAGCAAGAGCATCATCATCGAACGGGTCACATCGAAAGATGATTCGTTTCGTATGCCTCCTCATGACTCTGGAACAGCCTTCACGGACTTGGAAATCGCCCTACTCTCCCGATGGATCAACGAGGGAGCCACTGCACCAAGCGACGAAAAGCCGGAATCCGATCCCAAGGAACATTGGGCCTTTCGATCGGTCCAGCGTCCGGCATCACCGGCCATTCATGACTCAGAGTCGGAAAGCACGATCGACGATTACCTCGCGATGGCACGCTCTTCGCGCCAACTTGCGATGCAACCCATAGCGGAACGGGGGATTCTCCTCCGACGGGTTTATCTCGACCTCATCGGACTCCCCCCCTCGGAATCAGAGTTAATAGAATTTGAAGCAGTTGATCGTCCCGACCAGTTCGAACGAGTGGTGGATCACCTCCTAGCGAGTCCTCATTACGGCGAACGCTGGGGTAGACACTGGATGGATATCTGGCGGTACAGCGATTGGTGGGGACTCGGCGCCGATCTGCGAAACAGCCAAAAGCATATTTGGCATTGGCGGGATTGGATCATCGAGTCATTGAACAGCGACGTCGGTTATGACGAGATGATCCGACAGATGCTCGCGGCGGATGAACTCTATCCCACCGACACCGAACGCCTTCGAGCGACCGGCTATCTCGCCCGCCAGTATTACAAATTCAATCGAACCACTTGGCTCGATGAAACGGTTGAGCACACGTCGAAGGCATTTCTCGGCCTCACCATGAACTGCGCGAAGTGTCACGACCACAAGTACGATCCCATCGAACAAACCAACTATTATCAGTTCCGGGCATTCTTTGAACCTTATCAGGTTCGGATGGATCAGCTTCCGGGAGAGATTGATCTCGACAAGGACGGCATTCCCCGAGCCTTTGATTGCAATCTCGATACTCCCACTTATTTGCATGTTCGAGGGGATGAAAAGCGTCCCAAATCGGACACACCGTTACCACCCGGCCTCCCCGCTATTCTGACTTCTAGCGCGGGTGACCTGTCGATTTCCCCTGTCACGCTTCCACCAGAAAGCTATCTGACCGGCCTCAAACCGTTCGTATTGCAAGATCGATTGAATCTGGCGAATGAACAGCTTCACAAAGCTCTTCAAGATCGCGAATCCGCACGTGCGGCGATGCAAAAGCTGGAGCATCTCCCTATCGCATTCGATTCATCACCCCTTATCAACACGAACTTTGACAGTGAGGTCGTCGACTCATGGACAACGGTGGGCGGCACATGGACGAAAGAAAATGGAAAGCTCCGCCAGTCGCAAATGGTCGAGACCGCCGCGAAGCAGCGAGCCCGATTTGACGTACCGACTGATTTCGAAGCCGTTTTCCATTTCAACATTTTGGATGGCAAACAATGGAAGTCCGTCGGACTCTCCTTCGACGCCGATGATCAAAACGAAGTCTTCGTCTATCTGAGCGCGGTCAAAGATGGATCCAAACTGCAAGTGGGCTACAAGAGGGAAGGCAAGTCGGTTTATCCCGCAGAAGCACTCGTCCCCAAACAAGTGACCCTTGGCGAACCTCAGCAGTTCAAAGTCCAAGTCCGCGGCAATGTGATTAATGTCCTTATGAACGACAGGCTCGAAGTCGCTTGGCGGATGCCGGTCGAGCGAAGGAAGGGCCATTTCGACCTCTGGACTTTCGACGCGAAAGCAGACTTCCTCCATTTCGAGTTTCGAAGACTTCCT
>JAIEPU010000211.1 GCA_019748235.1 bacterium | reverse complement strand
GAACCGGTCATATGGTCGAGGCGGTGGAATTCTACTCCGTCTCGGTGGCGGACCTGCCGGTCGCCGTCTCCTCTCCCGCGTCCTCTTCCACTGGGCGAAAGAGTGAGGGATCGATAGGTATCGTCGGCTTCGTCCTTTCCCGCCAATATTCGAGAAGACTGGCAACCTCTTCGCAGGATTGGTACCGCTCCTCGGGATCTTTCGCGATCATGCGGGAGATAATCAATCCAAATCCAGGGGGAAGATCGGGCCGACGTTTCTCGATCGGCTCAGGATCTTGCGTCTTATGATGAATGATCTTCGACCGCGTCTCTTTCACGTGATGAAACGGGGCTGACTTGCAAAGACAAAAATAGAGAAGGCAGCCAAGGCTGTAGACATCGCTTCGCGCGTCGGCCCGGGCGGAATTGGCCGCCTGTTCCGGGGCGATATAGTCGAATGATCCCACAATCCGTTTATGACCCAAGACCTCGCGCTCGTTGTGATCGTCTTCCATCCATCGCGCGAGTCCCAGATCGAGGAGCTTGGCTTCGCCGTCTGGACGAACGATGATGTTCGACGCCTTGATGTCACGATGGATGATCCCAGCCAAATGAGCATGATGCAGGGCCTCCGCGATCGTGCCGACCCATTTCGATGCCCAAAAAATACTGGCGGGTCCGCGTCGCTTGATCCAACGGTAAAGCGTCATGCCCGGAACATACTCCATCGCCAGATAGAGGACGCCGTTCGATTCACCGGAACTATAAGTGGCCGCAATTCCAGGATGGTTTAGTCGCCGACTTACTTCGATCTCTCGCTCGAATCGAAGCACACTTCGTCGGTGCGATCGCTTGGTGGGGAGTAGCACCTTCAAGGCGCAGGGACGATCGAATTTCCGGTCCCAGGCGAGATACACGCTTCCCATTCCTCCACGACCGAGAAAGTCTCGTATCTCGTAGGAATCGAGAAGCAGTCCGCGATAGGTCCCATGCAGCAGGTGTTTCGCTTGATAGACGGTTAGCGCGCTTTCTCGCACCAACGCATGAGCGAGCTTGTCGGCCGTATTGATTTCGGCCATCGGAAGGTGATAGGTCTTTATCTGAATATCTTGATCGGTGAGAAGTCCGCTCCGGACAATGAGAGTGCGAAACTGGTCAGCGGAAAGCGGCACTTCCTTCGCCACGCCATTCCCTTCTCATTTCACATGGATGGAAAATCAATCGACTGGTCACGCCTGCTCGCACGATCGTAAGCGATCGTACAACGATTCTAACCTTGCCAGGATCGGGCGCGGAGAGGAGTCTTTTCGAAGCAGCCCCGTCATTTCGCCCGTTGCCTTATCATCCTGGACACTGGAAAAGCAAACCTGCTCGACAAATGGTTTGGCCAAACATGCGACCGCAACGCGTTCGACGTATTCGGCGTGCTTCGTTTCCAAGGATGAATCGACCGAGGGGGCCGGCGACGAAATCTTGACCCAAAGCGGAATCGAAAGACGTTTGAATCGCCCGAGCACCTTCGACACGTCAAGCACCGTTCGCCACGGCTCCATTTCGTCGAGACCCAGACGCAGATCGATTTGAATTGCTTGGGGTCGCACGCCGGCGCGGAGGATATTCTCGACGAAATCGAGGGGCCAACCACTTTTCTCCTCTCCCGCATACCAGCCCCACGGCTGCGCGAGTCCGATAACGAATTGGCCGTCAGGCTGTATATGTTCGGCCGCGTGAAGCAATCGACCCGTCAACCATTCTCTCTTGTCTGAAGTGAGATGAAGGAGGGAAGGAGCATTCGTTCCGCTGGTGACGATCCAACTTTTGATTTTGCTTCCGTAGCGTCCGACGACGGATTCAACGATGTCAACCAGTAATGTCACGAGAGTGACCGGGTCCGATTCCCACTGAGCGAGCCAAGTGGGAACGCCGCCCGGACGGAAATCGAGAATCGGCCCCATCGTTGGAGCTATTCCCTCCGCCAGGCACATGTCGACTTCTCGATCGAGCGCATCCCAATCATAAGTGCCGTCCGCCTGTTCAATGCGGGGCCAGGCGATGGGGAGAATCGCCCGATCGAAGTTATTCGCGAGTCGATCAATGACGTCATCTTTGCTCGGCCAAACATTCGCCACGAATGCAAGCTCGGGCGCGATCGATTCGGTCGGCTCCGGATTGTAGAGCGATGCCGAAGGAACCGCGATGTGCCGAAGACGTTGTTCGAGACGCCAATGCGAGTATGCGATCGCGAGTTCGTCACCGAAGGCAAGTGTGGAGTCGAGTGATTGAATGGCTGTTTCGTCTGCTTGAGCGGTATTGGTTGCCTTGATCGCTTGACAGAGCATGCTCGCCTGCTCGCGGGCTCGCAGTTGTAATTCGTCGGGAGGGGACCAACCTTCACGTTCCCATTCCGCTGCGAGGTTACGAAGTTTATTGGCTTGTCCTCGCGCCAACTCTGCCGCCAACCGATACGGCTCCTTACGAAGCATCAGAATCGCGGTGTGAAAGACAATGGGTCCGCGCCCGTCGAGCGTGCCGACGACGTGAAGAGTTCCGCTCGAATAGGTTTCATCGCGGAGGACGAGTTCGTTCCCCTCCCGTTCGAGCATGACCAGACGGGGATCT
>JAIEPU010000194.1 GCA_019748235.1 bacterium | reverse complement strand
GGTCGATGCCAGCCAAATGAACGATTCAATTTGAGCGTCGAAGTTGAAGTTATCTCGCCCGGCATACCGAATGAACATCTGCAATTCGCCCGGCTGCAAATCATGGCTGAAGAGAAGATCCGATGGATTATTCATTTTCACCCGCTCGATGATTCCATCACCGCGACCGAAAATGGGTGAGACGAAGAAGCGGGCGGGAACATGAATCAGACCGCCCCAATACTTCGCGACCTTCTGATGGGAAGAGTAATTCTCCGACCAGCGGTATGTCTCCGGAGAAAAATTCTCGAAGTAACGGCCGCTGCAGGTCTGATACCGAAGATTGAGCGGTCCCGCAATGACCGTGACGATGCTGAACATCTCGCGATACTTGATGCCGAGCGCCACGGCGGGAAGCCCCCCTCCAGAATAGCCCGACAGGACGTGCCCCTCTCGTTCCGGTCGAACCGAGTATTGGGTCATCACAAAGGGGATTACCTCTTGAATGAGGTGATCTTCGAAGTTCCCCTTCACACCGTTGATGAACATGGAGTGGCGAGCGGTCAACTTGTTCCGGCCGCCAATGGAGGCATCCGGGGCCGCTAAAATCACTGGGGGACAACAACCCGACTGAATTAGTTTATCCAGATAGGCGATCGCTCCCGTACGAGGGAAAGGGGTCTCATCGCCGAATGCCCCGTGGAGCCACATGATAAGCGTATACTTCCTCGCCGGGTCATACCCAGGAGGTAAATAGACGTACAGATCCCGTTTCTCACAGAGAATCTGCGAATAGATTCGATTATCGTGACGGGAATTATGGGTGTAATCGACGATGTGCCCGGCAAGGCAGCGGTTGACTTCCTCGACCTCTTTGTTGGGACAGTAGAAGAGACCTCCGAAAATCACACTTCCGACGAGAAGGGTAAACAACGGGAGCCTCCGCGGTGCGAGTCGACGTACCTACGAACGAATCGACGTTCGGCGGAGACAACTGAACGACGGGAACAATCATTTCTCGTGGCGGGCGCGCGCGTCACTCGGAATGATCGATACGATGCGATTGGAAGGATTCCTCAAACGAAGAGAGGCTCGGCGTTGCCCTGTTTCCCCTCATTCGAGATAATCAACGAGGCAATCCAAAACCTTGGGGCATGAGAAAAAATGGGTTTTTTGATTGGGTTAGCGGTTCTTGGGATCGTTATCTTCCTCCACGAGCTCGGCCATTTCCTGGCGGCCAAAGCGCTCCGTGTCCCCGCCCCACTCTTCTCCATCGGTTTCGGGCCGAAGTTGTTCGGTTTCACATGGAAAGACACCGAGTACCGCCTGAGCGCGATTCCGCTGGGGGGCTACGTCCTGTTCGGGCGGGGGGAAAACTTCGAGGTGACCGGCGCGCTCGAACGCATCATCATTTTCGCTGCTGGTCCGATCGCTAACTTTTTAACTGCCTTGGCGATCTATCAAAGCGTTCCTGAGTTCGGTGAGAAGTTCGTTGCGGTTCTCAGCGTCGTCGGGCAACTCTTCACGGGCCAAATTGGGGTGAATCAGCTTTCTGGTCCGCTGGGCATCATGAATGTCGCGGGCAAGGTCGCGGAGACCGGCCTCGGACCACTGATGCAATTCATTGCGTTCCTGTCGATCAATCTTGGCGTCCTCAATTTACTCCCCCTCCCCATCTTGGACGGCGGACAGATTTTGATCGCGATGGCCGAGGGCATCACCCGTCGGCAGATCAATATGAAAGTGCGAATTGCTGCCGCCTTGCTTTGCTGGGGGCTCTTCATCTTGCTCGTGATTCAAGTCACGATCGGTGACATTTCGCACCTGACCAAGGGACCGAAAGCTCCTAAAGCCTCCATTGAACAGGTCGATCCCAGCTCACCCTCTCTTCAATAAGCAGAAGCCACCTCACAAGGGGTCGATCCATATAACAGGATGACCGCGCTGCGAGTATGCAGTGGGTCGAAGCGCGCATCATCGTGCGATGCATCATATCTTGAGCGACGTTGTTTAGACCTGTGACGAGTGGCTCCATGGCATTTGGATTCTTCAAACGACTGGCGGAAGGACTGCAAAAGACGGCCGCGACCATTGGCGGCGGCTTCAAACGTCTGCTCGGCCGCAAGGTCGATCAGGACTTGCTCGACGAGCTGGAGGCAACGCTTATCACCGCCGACTGCGGGCTAGAAGCGACCGAGCAAATCGTCAGCAAGGTGAAAGAGGCATACGCGAACCGCGAAGTGACCGGCGAAGTCCTCGAATTCGTTAAAACTGAGATGAAGCAGATGCTCGACCAGGGGGATAACTCCCTCAAGTTCGTCGAGCCCGGCCCAACGGTCATCATGGTTTGCGGGGTGAATGGTTCCGGAAAGACGACGTCGATTGCGAAGCTAACGACGTGGCTCACCAAGCAAGGTAAGAAAGTCCTGCTCGGTGCGGGAGACACTTTTCGCGCCGCCGCGGTCGATCAACTGAGCATGTGGGCCGAACGGGTCGGGGCCGATATTGTCAAAGCGAATCCCGGCGCGGATCCCGCCTCCATCGCGTTCGATGCATGCACGGCCGGCAAGTCCCGCAACGTGGACGTCGTTATCGTCGACACGGCCGGT
>JAIEPU010000102.1 GCA_019748235.1 bacterium | reverse complement strand
GCTCTTCGAGCACTTTACACCCAGTGGGACCCAATTATCTGCCGATCCGGTCCCCGTTTAAGCGCCGATCTCCATAAGGAAGATATTCATCGAATCGGAATCAATGTCAAGGAGCACATCCTCCCGTGCTGAAGCGTCCTCGGGTTGATCCGATTGCAAAAGAAGAGCAAGTCGTGGCAGAGATAGCGCCGTCCCATCCTTCCACGTCACCATTGGGTACTGGGTCAGGTCGACTTTCTTGAACAGAGCAGGGGATGGAAATCGCTGGACGAGCCTTTCATTGTGCCTCTCCATGTCGGTTCGCTCGTGGTCGGGCATAATGACAGATTCCGCATCTTTGAATGACTATTATGCGTGGGGATGTTCAAAGCGATTGATCTCGATCGATTCGCGAGTCAATTCCAGGATGACCATGAAGTCACCGAAGTGTTCGACCTGGTCATCCTCCGTGGATCGAAGCATCATTTGCAAGGCCTGACCGCATTCTTTAAGACCAATACGCAACAACTCACCGCACAAGTCTTCTCCGCGCTTCCGATGAGAAGGACTCATGCCCTTCAGCCCCGTCGCCAGTGTGGAATCGATCCATCGCGAGGCCTGGTCCGTTATCCATAAGAGTTCATCGATCACAGTTCGCTTACCTTCCCACGGGACGTTCGAGATCGATACAGTAAGCTTCCACGCGATTGCCAGAGGAATAAAGAATGGTAACGGGTTCGACTCGGGGCTGGCCTGCTTGAAAACGAAGAATTCCGAGTAACGCCACCGGTGTCGAAGTCGAGGCAAAGCGTTTCAAACTTTTGAAGGAATGAGCCCTCTCATTGGAGAAGGTATAAATCAGGGAAAGTGTTTGTCCGTCCGAGTCGATCATCGGCCATTCGAGAGACTGATGGTTGATCGTCAGCACCGCTTCGTTCCAGTCTGTGGGCTTGAACCAATAGAGTTTGTCCCGTCGATGGGAAAGCAAGGAAGGATAATCGCGTTTCAACCTTTCGGAGAGCATCGACCACCTCGTTATTGCATCACGGTCGACGATTTCGCTCCATGAAACCGGATCCCTCGAAATCTGGCAAGTCGCCCCTTCCCCCGGCAATACTTTTCCGTTGTCTGTGAGCCGGATACCGCTGCATTCGAGTACATGGCCCAGCATTTCGAGAGCCGTCGTCTCACCGAACAGGGCGGCATGCGATGCGAGGGAAAGTGTGGAATGATTTCTCTCGATGGGACGGCCCGTTCCCGTGGAGACGACCTCCCTTGTTCGTTCCTCCATAAGGAAAAGGGTGATTCCTCGAATTCGATCCGATTGCCAGGCTCGAAGCCCGACGCCGGTGAGTCGAGCGGGACCTCCCGTCCAATAATGAGCGCGTGGCCGATCGATCAAGTCACCTCCGGAGAATGGAAGCGTACTTTCTCGATCAGACAATATGATCCGCGTCCAAAGCTTCGCTAATGTGGTTCGAAGTACATGGGGATGGAATGGACTTTCACCCGTCAGTTCGGATTCGATTTCCCGCGAAAGTGTGGTGAGTAGTTCGGCTGGAATGACGAGACCTTCCTTCTCGATTTCCAAGGCGGTCGTCCTGACGGCATCGCACCATGCGAGCGAAACCCCATCAATGCCGGCACGAAGTAACTCATGAAGGAGTTGCCTGACTCTCGTCAAGGAGTTGCGAATCAGCGTTTCGTTAACAGTGTCGTCCTGGGTCAGAGGACTAGTCCCCTCGCCACGAAGGATCAACAGCGCGGGGAGAATATGAGTACAAGGCGTGGGCTCTTGACACGTGCACAGGGCTGACTCGATCGATCCACCAGGAGGAAAACGAACCTGAACCCCGATGCGGGGAAACGAAATGATGCGCTCGGTCGCGTCGAGAACGGTCGCATCGACATTCCCTTTGATGGCTCGCCTTGCCTTTTGAAGCTTTTGCTTACCGATCTGGGTTTGGAATTCATTCTCCGGCAGAGATAGCAGTTCATCGACCGTCGGTTGCTGCTCTTTTGCGGGAGTCAACTTCTCGCGAGAGTCCGCGATGTGATCTTTGTGCTGAATGAGAAAGAGGACGGAACGAACAAGGTGGCGGCAAATCTCATCGGCCGGGCATGAACAGATGCCCCGGACGGAACACGCGGGAGGGAACCGGCATGTGATGCCATCCTGCCAGTGAACCACGACTCCATCACCATCGATCGACGCGCTCGCTGAAGTTGATGCGAACTCACGTTTCGCACGCTTCACCATTCCAACACTCGACGAGCGGATAAGGTCTTCTTCCGTCAACGACAGAATATCAGGCCGATTCATTGGTGAACTCGCTCGGCCACCCACTCGGCAAGTCGATCGGGAGTCATGGCGCCAATCGTCATTCCAAGTTCACTGAGTCGTCTGGCAAGGTCTCGGTTGTAGGCAGGTTTCGCACGGCTATCCAGAGCTGCCAATCCGAGAAGAATCACACCGTCATTGGCAAGCTGATGGACGATCTCACTAAGTCGGCGGTCGTCTCCCCCTTCGAAGAAATCCGTCACCAGGACCAGCATTGTCTGTCGCGGTTTCGTTATCTGG
>JAIEPU010000289.1 GCA_019748235.1 bacterium | reverse complement strand
CGGCATACGAGATATTTCCCAAAACGCCACTCTTCAGGATCTCGGCGATGCGATCAGGAAACGCATGATAGCGGGAGTGCATCGCTTCTGCGATCAGCACACCTTTCGATTGAGCGATGTCTGCCATTCGCGCCGCTTCGTCCGCATTGCTGGCAATGGGTTTTTCGCAGAGCACGTGCTTTCCGGCTTCCATCGCACGAATGGACCATTCGCAGTGAAGGCTGTTCGGAAGAGGAATGTAAACGGCGTCGATCCGCGGATCGGATAACAGGGATTCATAGTCCCCGTGAACGGTGCCAATGCCGAAGGCACGGGCTTGCTTCTCCGCCCGCTCCTTCGAACGAGCAGCAATGGCAGCAATCTCTACTTCGGGAACTCGCTTTGCCGGTTGAATGAGTGAGTTCTTCGTAATCCTCGCGGCTCCGAGGATTCCCAACCGAATGCGATCTGCCATTCAATTCTCTCTCGCTTGAGATATCGATCTGTCCGGCAATAAAAGTTGCGAGTCACACGCTAGCGATGATGAGACGGATGTTGCCGACGCCATTCCCAGGGAGGTACGGGATTGTTTCCCGCCCACAGTCCTCGCTTGGCCTGTCGCGCAATTCTCTCCGCATCCGCTAGATTCTTCGCGTGCGGCGCGTGCTGCTGATAATGCCATGCCCATCCGGCAGACACAATCTTCTCGTTCGCACTACTGCCGTCGGGGAGAATGACTTCGCCCACAAATCGATGGTAACGATCTCGGTCATGCACGAGAACAGTGACATGCTTTCGATGGCACAGTTCATTCGTGAATGCTCGAGCGTCTTCCGCGTACGGCTGCTTGGTATTCCCCTCGGGGGTATCGATTCCCCAGAGCCGTATCGTTTTATCCTCGGCACCTGATCGGAGGATGAGAGAATCGCCATCCTGAACGTAACTCACGAATCCTTTGATCTTCTTGAGTTGTGGATTGTCATGTTCCGCGATCGATGGAGCAGATTCGTGCGCCGATCGTGAGGGGGAAGACAATTCCCCATTCGGCGTGGATGGCTTTGACTCCTGCTCATTCTTTGCGCGCTGAAGGAGCAGCGTCGCAACTGCGACGATGATTCCCATGACAACGACAAGGAAGGAATTTGCCTTGCCGTGCCTCGACTTCAATAACATCTGCGATCCTCCATGATCCCTCAAAGACTCCGATCGACGGCCTCCGCAACGCGACGGCATTCATTCATCATGGTCATGAATGCCCCCGGTGCCAGGGTCTGAGCACCGTCGCTCCAGGCTTTGTCAGGATTGGGGTGCACTTCGATGATGAGACCGTCGGCACCAGCGGCAATGGCGGCTTTCGCCATGGCGGGAACGAGCGATGCGATTCCCGTTCCGTGACTCGGATCGATGACGACCGGAAGGTGGGTTCGCTCCTTCAAATAAGGAACGATCGCAAGGGGCAATGTAAATCGAACGTGTGTCTCGAACGTTCGAATGCCCCGCTCGCACAGCATGACTTGTTTATTTCCGCGGTCCAAAATGTACTCAGCGGCGAGGAGGAACTCTTCCACGGTGGCCGAAGCGCCGCGTTTGATCAACACAGGCTTCGGTTGCATCCCGACCTCCGCCAGGAGATCGTAATTTTGCATGTTGCGGGCACCGATCTGAAGTACATCCGCGTAACGGGTCACCAACTCGACCGCGTTCGGCGTCATTACTTCCGTGACGACGGCGAGTCCAGTCAGTTCACGGGCATACGCCAAAAGTTTGAGGCCTTCCTCTTTGAGACCTTGGAAACTGTAGGGGCTGGTTCGGGGTTTAAAAGCTCCACCACGAAGTGCGGTCGCGCCCGCCAGTTTCACCATCTTCGCGGAATCGATGATCTGTTGTTCGCTCTCCACGGAGCACGGGCCGGCGATGACGCCGATCTTTTTTCCTCCCACCTCCAGTGAACCGGCACGGACCACCGTCGGAATGGGCTGAAGTTCACGACTCGCCACTTTGTAGGGAGCTGCGATCGGTACGACCTGTTCGACACCCTCGAGCGGTTCGAGCTGCGCTCGTACGGATGCCGGATTCTTTTCGATGCCGACGGCGGCGACGACCGTCCTTTCCTCTCCGAATATAGGATGGCTCTTTAATCCCAGTTCTTCGATCCGTCGACTGACGTGATCGACCTGCTCCTTGGATGCCCCCGGCTTCATCACGACGATCATGAAGCGATCCCCCTTTTATCCCTTAACTTCGACCGATCCTAAGAGTGGAGTCGGCGTACTCCCCATTCATCGCTTACCAGCGTTACGATCCTTACGACCCATCCCGCGAATAGAAGGGAGGTTCTTGTTCCTCTCCCTTTCAGAGCCGCCGTCACCTAGGCTTTGGCAACATTCGTATCGTTTTTGAGACAAAGCAGGATCATTTCGATGGCGGTCTCCTTAAAGCGTACCTTCGATCTGGCTCGGATGGCAGGGGATGCCTGGAAGCTACGCCGTGCCAGCGATCCGAAAGTAGCGGATCGCGCCCGCCAAGCCCTCGCGTGCCGCATGGGCCGTTTGCGTGGATT
>JAIEPU010000318.1 GCA_019748235.1 bacterium | reverse complement strand
GGGCTTCTGGCCCGCATACTCACTCGATAAAGATGTATTCCTTATGTCCGTTCTCGGCGGTTCCAGAAAGGACGTATTGATCGCGGTATGCTTTCGAGGCCTGGTGCAGTTGTTCTTTCTTTAATCGCCTTCAGGCCGCGAGATAGAAACCCGACAGCGTGTCCTTGTCGGGAAAGCCAGAAGTCGCGGCCCGCCTCAAAAGGCCCGTAAGTGCCCTCGTCACATCTCATCAAATAAGCGTTTTCAGCAGATACCGATGCTTCGTCTGGAAATCCTTGCAGTCTACAAGATTGTGCCTGACGCAGGCCGGAAATACCGGAAGCGTATGGTCCTCCTCTTCGGGAAGATCGTAAAATACGGCGCCCGAAAGTACCCTGATGAGAATACGTCACGGCGCGGTGCCGGCTCCTTTCGCGCGACCGTCGCCGTTACCAGGGTCTATTCGATTAGGTCACGGATCGCTGATCGCTTCATCACTGGTCTCCGCAATCGTTATCGTGTCACACTGTTCCCGCTTGGCTTTCTTGATCGCGTGTTCAAACTTTTGCTTATTTACGCCGCGCCAGAAAGCTTCGAGGAAGTGCCCGCCATCGACCATATCGTCACGGATCTCTCCTTCTACGTTGTTTCCGATCGTCGCGCAGATGAGGACCAACAATTCATTGTGGTCCCACTGCTCGACCGGTTTCGCCAGCAACGCGTTATGGTCGGGATCGTAGCTGCTGTAATAGTTTCCCCGGTCCTGGAAATGGTAGATGCACTCCCTAGCCAACCGCTTGTGCTCCTTCGCGGCACTCATCTCGAACAGCGCTACCACCAAGTTTTTGGTCATTTTCACGAAGATGCGGTCAGGGCTCGATTGCGCATCACTTGTGAGATCGAGCGATTCAAATTCGACCCGGGCCGATACCTTCGCCTTTTCCAGGATTTTCTCGCCGAAACTCTTGGCGTAGATGGTCGACAGGTAGACGAGCCCCTTGGCGGGATTCCAGAAACCATCGATCAGGTCGCGATAAATGTCCTCGTCAAGAGGATCTTCGTCGTCGTCCGCCGACGCTAGATTCGAGCCCTCGAATGCCAGTTGCTCACCAATGACCTCATCCCAGAACGGGTTATCGAAACCCGCAAACGGCAGGACCGCAAGCTGCTCGCCGTCTTTCAGTTTTTTTGAACGCTTCTTCACTTGCTCTCCCTTCCAACTATCGGAAAGGCTTCGCTCGTGCGGGGAGTGCCGGCAAATGCCCGACGCGGGATTCTCGTGGAAAAGTCTGGCGTTGTCGGATGTCCGCTCGTCCGGAAACTGACACGATAGAAAATCGCGCGCGCAAAGCTCTCAAAGCATTGCGGAAATCACCTGTCCACTTTTAGTAGTTTCTACTAAAACTAATTTAGTTGACATCTTCGCATTCCATGGCCGGCCTCCACGAATTCGTTTTCCCCGGAATAATCGGGCAAAATCGTGGACACCTGCGCCGTTGGCACTATCTAGTTTCGATCGCTGTCGGGCGTTCTTGAGGTAATCGACGGCATTTAGACTGGATAGGGCATGATCAAATGGAGATGAAGGACCTACTCGATCTGACGGGGCAAATAATGGGCACGACCCCTACAGCCATAGCCTTCGCCCAGCGCCACGGGGTGCGGTCACTTCCTAGGCTGACAGTGAACGATGATGAGATCGCCGCCGCGATCACCGACCTTCTCGAAGCGAGGATCAAGGGAAAGACCGTGATCGACATCGGCGGCGCCTACGGTCTTCTCGGCTTCCATATGGCTGAGGTGGCCAAGCGCGTCATCGTCATCGAGGCGAACGCCGTCTGGTCCATGACGTATCTGGATCTAGTCCACGCTAGAAAGCCAGTAAACATGTCGTATATTTTCGGCGCCGCGCAGCAGTTCGTTGATTTGATCCGGGCGGACGTGGCGGTGGTGACGACCCACTCCGATGTCCGCGGCATGATGTCTCTCGCCAAGAGTTTTGCGCCCATCGCAATCGACGTCTACGGCGAGATGATTGCCGAAAATCCCGAAAGGTTCGACGAGTGGGCACGTACGGCCCGTGAACGCTCATGATCGATATAGCGCCGATAATCGGCCACCTGTCGGAGCGCCGGGCTTTCATGCTTGGCGAGGCCATCGAACGCCTCGAGAAAGCCATCGCAAGCAAAGCGGTGAAGAACGTCGACTTCGTTCAATTCAAAGAGGTGATCAATCTCGCCGTCGATGAAGTCTTTGAATCGGTAAATGACAGCATTGGGAATTGGGATTTCCATACTCTCGTCATGGGCGCGTGGAACATTCCGGCGGCACTTTCCGAGGCGAGAAAGTCCGGCGTAGCGGCCCGCGTCGACGTGTTGACGGCTATGCTGCCGCTGCGCGAACTGCTGCAGGCTGCGAAGCCCTTAATCGTCAAGCGCGAAAGGAAGGAAGCGGCACGCCCTTCGTTGCCCGTCGGGCACATGACCTGCCAGGTTTGCGGACGCGCTATCGGAGCGATGACCGGAGTCATCGCTCACCATGGGTATCG